>CAYFPX010000042.1:13870-41285 GCA_964344945.1 uncultured Enterobacterales bacterium | reverse complement strand
ACATGGCCGGTGACACGCTGTCCGAGACCCTCGACGCCTTCGCCGTGGAGTACGAGGCCGCCGACGGCGTGGACCTGGGCCTGGAGCTCGCGGACATCGAGACCGATCGCAACGGGCTCTACCTGACCTTCGACGCCTGGGTCGAGGGCCGCGGCATGTCATTGCCCTCCGGGGCCCGCTCGCTGGCGACCGCCGGCAGCGGCCCCGACTTCCCGCTGTCGAGCCGACCCTTCGCCGTGGCGCTGGACGACGACCTGATGAACCAGGTCTTCTTCGCCTTCTGGGCCAGCGGCGCGGTGCACGACATGACCTACGGCGAGCTGGAGCTCGCGGTGCTGGTCGGCGAGCCTCTGCCGCCGCCCCTGGGCCCGGTCGAGACCCTGATCATCGACCTGGGCCTGCCCCCGACCATCGGGCCGTCGGAGCCCGACAGCGAGCGGCCCTTCCAGCTCGGGGTCGGCGAGCTGACCATGGACATCACCCGCGACGACGGCGTGCGCACGCTGGCGTCGCTGAACTTCGCCGCCGACGCCGACCTGAGCATGGACGCGTCCGGCGGCCTGGTCATCGATCTCGACGACCGGCCCGCCTACGTGCCCGTCGAGGCCGGGGTCATGGCGTACCCCGAGGCCCTGGACCCGGGGGACCTGGCCTCGCTCTTCCGGCTGATGACCCCGACCCTGGTGGGCTCCCTCGGGGGCTTCCTGCCCGCCTTCGAGCTGCCGGCCCTGCCCCTCGACGCCCTGGGCGACGTCGACGCACTGAGCGGCAGGAGCCTGGTGCCCAGCGACGTGGACCTGGGGCTGGGCAGCGGCAATTGGTTCGTCATCGAAGGGGACATGGTCCCCGGGGAGTGAGCTTCAGGGGACCTTGAGCGCGAGCTCTTCTCCCGCGACGCTCGCCCCGGCTTCGAGGCACATCACCTGCACCTGCCCCTGGGCGCACAGCTTGCCCGCCTCGTCCCGCACCTCGGCCTGCCACAGGTGGGTTCGCCGGCCCTTCTTGATCGGCGTCGCGGTCGCGATCAGCCGGCCCTCCCGGTGGGCTCGCAGGAAGGTCGTGTGGTTGTCCAGGCCCACGGTGCTCTGGCCTTCGGGCATGGCGTTCAGCGCGGCGCCGACGCTGCAGACCGTCTCGATCATGAGCGCGTAGAGCCCGCCGTGCACCAGGCCGTAGGGCTGGTGGTGGTCGTGGCCGGCGACCAGCTCCGCCACGACACGGTCCTGGGAGGCGGCTGTGAAGGACAGCCCCACGAGGCGCTCGAGGCCTCCCCGAGAGTGATTCAGCAGCTCCACCACGTTGTCGGGCAGGTTCATGGTCGGCAAGCTAACTTCCCGGTCCAAGGAGACTTCCCTCATGCTCTTGATGCTCCTGGCGTGCACCGGCGACACCACCGGCACCACCGACACCGGCACCAACCTGCCGACCACGCCCGAGCTCTGCGAGACCGACAGCGACTGCGAGGACTACGAGCTCTGCGACGTGGAGACCGGCGAGTGCGAGGTCGGCGACGCCGACAACAGCCTCGAAGAGGCCAACGGCATCCTGTGGGAGCAGATCCTCACCGGCTACCTGCAGACCGACGGCGACCAGGACTTCTACAGCTTCGAGGCCGCCGGTGGCGAGTGGGTGCGGATCGACACCATCCGCAAGGGCAACTCCGACGAGATGGACACCCTGGTCACCCTGTACGACCCCATCGGCAAGGTCCACCACGTCGAGGACGACCACCCCTGGGGCCCGGTCACCACCTACGACACGGTCATGTACACCTACCTGCCCAGCGCGGGCACCTGGACCATCCTGATCGAGGACCTCAACGGCGTTGGCCACCCCAGCTCGGAGTACGAGCTCCAGCTGCGCGAGGTCACCAACGCCGTCGACGACCCCGACGACTTCGACGACCCCGGGTACATCCTGGACATCGACAGCTCCAGCTCGATCTGGGCCATCGGCGTCCTCCTCGAGGACGACGGCGACGAGGACTACATCCAGCTCAACCTGCCCTGGGACCAGTGCCCGGTCTACCTGGTCGGCAGCGAGGGCGAGCGAGGCTCCGAGGCCACGGCCACGATCGAGCTCTACCCGGAGGAGGACCTCCGCCTGCTGCGCAAGGAGGGCTTCGGTGTCGACGGGAACGCCTTCTACCCGGAGATCGACGGCGGCATGGCCATGGTGGTCGCGAGCGATGCCGACGGCGAGGGCTCCGAGAACCACTGGTTCTACGTGTACGTCCAGGTCTACGACCAGGGCTACGGCTACACCCACGAGATCGAGCTCAACGACACCGAGGCCGACGCCACGGAGATCGCGCTGGAGCCCGACGAGAACGGCTCCGGCTCGGCCTTCGAGTGGGGTGGCTTCTGGGGCACCATCGACGAGCGGGGCGACGAGGACTGGTTCGCCTTCAACGCCAACAGCGCCTGGTACCTCCAGGTCCGCGGCAACACCGACTCCCTGGGCTCCCTGCTGGTGCCCGAGCTCGAGGTCTACGACGAGCTGGGCGAGCTGGTGACCGGCACCGTCGATGCCGACGACAGCTTCCCCGACACCTGGAACATCGGACCCCTCGACGGCGGCCGCTACTCGGTCCGCGTGACCTCGGCCGACATCTCCGACTACGGGCCCGAGTACTTCTACACCGTCCGGATCGACGTCACGGACTACGAGGCGGCCATCGCCCACTGAGTGGCTCGCACGAAGCTGGAGAGCCTGGAAGAGCGCCGCGTCTTCACCCCGATCATCGAGTCCGGCAGCATGGCCTGGGCTGCCCGGCTCTCGGCCTGCGCGCCAACACGGCGAGCCGGCGCCTGGCGAGCCTCGAGGACCGCCTGGCGTCTGGGGTCAGACCCCTGATCCTCACTGTTCTCACCGGGTGCGCCGAGGCCCGAAGCCCGTAGCGGCGCGTCAGCGCCCCGGTGCGCCGGCTCCAGCGCAGCGCGGGCCTACCGCTCCACCCCGTACAGAGCCCCCTGCCGCCCCCACAGGTGGTCCATCAGGTCCGCCACGTGGTCCCGCTCCCCGACCGCGGCGGCCATGATCTCCGGGGCGTCCATCAGGTGCCCCTGGCTGTGGATGCGCTCCCGCAGCCACGCCAGGGTCGGAGCGAAGTCGCCGGACTCGACCTCGTCCCAGAGTCCGGGCCGCTCGGCCTCCAGCGCGGCCCCGAGCGAGGCGGCGTAGAGGTTGCCGATGGTGTAGCTGGGGAAGTAGCCGAAGGCGCCGCTACACCAGTGCACGTCCTGCAGCACGCCCTCGGCGGGACTCGCGGGCCGCACGCCCACGACCTCGGCGTAGGTGTCGGCCCAGGCCTCGGCCAGGTCTCCGACTTCGAGAGCCCCGGTCAGCAGGGACTTCTCCAGCCGGTACCGCACGATGATGTGCAGGTTGTAGGTCGCCTCGTCCGCCGAGATGCGGATCAGGCTGCGGCCGACCCGGTTCTGGGCGCCGTAGAGCTGCTCGGCCGTCAGGTCGCCGCCGAGGTGGGCCCGGAGCTTCGGCGCCAGGAAGCGACCGAAGGCCAGGCTCCGGCCGATGAAGTTCTCCCAGAAGCGGCTCTGGGACTCGTGGAGGCCCATGCCCGCGGCCTGGCCGACGCCGGTGCCTCGCCAGTCCCTGGGGATGCCCTGCTCGTAGAGGGCGTGACCGGTCTCGTGCACGGTCCCACCGAGACCCTTGATCAGGTCGTCTTCGTAGTAGTGGGTGGTGATGCGCGTGTCGCCGGGCCCGAAGGTGATGGTGAAGGGGTGCTCCGCCTCGTCCATCCGGCCCGCGGAGAGGTCGTAGCCCAGGGCGGCGATGAGCTCGTCGTGCAGGGCCTGCTGGCCTGCCACCGCCCAGGTGCCCTCCAGCGGGTCGGGGCCGGGGCGGCCATCGAGCGCGTCGAGCAGCTCCCCGATGCCGCTCGCCAGGCGGTCGAACATCGGATCGAGCATCGCGACGGTCGCGCCGGGGTCGTACTGGTCGAGCAGGACGTCGTAGTCGTGGGCCTCGTTGGTCCTCAGCAGGCTCATGGCCTCGCGCTTGAGGCGCAGGATCTCGGCGAGGGGACCGGCGAAGCCGGAGAAGTCGTCGGCCTGCTTGGCGGTGACCCAGGCGCCGAAGCCCTCGGCTTCCGCCCGGCTCGTGGCCCGCACCAGGTCCTCGGGCAGCCTCACCGCGCGCTCGTAGCTCTTGCGCACGTTGCGCACGGCGGCGGCGTGGAAGGGGTCCAGCTCGCAGCCCTCCAGCGAGCTCAGCCAGTCACCGACCCGGGGGTCCGTGAGCTTGTTGTGGGCCAGGCCGCTGATCAGCTCGAGCTGGCCTGCCCGCGCGGACGCGCCGGCCGGCGGCATCTTGACCTGCTTGTCCCACTCCAGGAGCGCCCGCATGCCGTGGAGGTGCTGCAGCTCCTCGAGGCGGTTCCTCAGCGCGGTCCAGGACTCCATGGGCTCCCTCCGAGATCCGGGGCCCGCTTATCCCGTCAGCGGCAGGCCATGGTCTCTCGGGACCCCGAGGCCGAGCAGCTGGAGCTCCCCGCCGCGTCGACCCGGGCGGTGCAGGAGTTGATCCAGGTCTCCCGATCCCCGCAGGCCGGCGCCGAGCCGTCCCAGCCGGCCTGCTCGAGCTCGCACTCCAGCTCGCCCTCGTCGGTCTCCCCGACGCACTGCCCCAGGTCCTCGGTCTCTTTCTCTTCGAGCTTGTTGCAGTCGTAGTCGTAGCTGCCGTCGCCTCGGTCGCCGGTGAACCAGTCGGTCTGGTCCGGGTTGGCCTTCTTGTTGCCGTCGTAGCAGTCGCTGCTGTTGGTGACGTAGGACGAGGGCTTCTCGCAGGCGACCTGCGACGTGTCCGGGTCGCCGTAGCCGTCGGTGTCGGAGTCCAGGTAGTAGGTGGTGCCGTCCACCGGCGACTCGTCGGCGGTGCCGTCGCAGTCCTCGTCGGTGCCGTCGCAGTGCTCCGAGGCGTTGGGGTAGACGTCGCTCCGGGTGTCGTCGCAGTCGGTGTCATCGGCGACCCAGTCGTCGCCGGGGGGCTCGCAGGCCTCGGTGCTGGTGGTCTCGTCGCCGTAGCCGTCGCTGTCGCCGTCGTAGCCCCAGGTCAGCTGGTCCTTGGCGTCTTCGTCGATCGCGTCGTCACAGTCCTGGTCGAGCTGATCGCAGACCTCCTCCTCGCCGGGATTGATGGTGCTGTTGGCGTCGTTGCAGTCGCCCGAGGTGGAGACGTAGTCCTCGGGAGGCTGGCAGGCCTCGGTGAACACGTCTGGCCGGCCATAGCCGTCGCCGTCGCCGTCTCGGTAGAAGGTCGCGGTGCCGGTGACCGGATCGTCCTCGTCGTCGACCAGGTCGTCGCAGTCGTCGTCGATGCCGTTGCAGATCTCCTCGGCGCCGGGGTTCACCTCGGCGTCGTAGTCGTCGCAGTCCGTGTCGAACTTGCTGTGGCCCTGGGGCTGCTCGCAGCTGTAGACCGGGTCCGCGAGCGCGGTGCCGTAGCCGTCCTGGTCCACGTCGACGTACCAGGCGGCGTTCTCGGCGTCGCCTTCGTCGATGGCCTTGTCGCAGTCGTCGTCTTCCCCGTTGCAGTACTCGGTGGCGTCCGGGTTGACAGTGGGATCGCTGTCGTTGCAGTCGCCGCCCTGGGACACCACGCCCGGCTCGGCGGTGTCGCAACCGCCCAGGGGAGCGCCGGCGCCGTAGCCGTCGCCGTCTTCGTCCGCGTAGGTCTGGCACGTGGCGGAGTCGGCCGAGTACCCGACTTCGGGGGTGCAGGAGAGGCTGGTCAGCAGGAGCAGTCCGGTCATCGTTCCTTCTTACGATCCAGCCGGTGCGGAAGCTACCGGCATCGGAGCGTCTCCCAGTCCCAGGTGTCAGCGTTGCAGGTCGCCCAGTCGCCGTCCAGCTCGCAGTCGGTCAGCCACCACCAGGTGTCTCCGCAGGCCGGCGGGCTCACATACCAGCCGTCCTGGCCCTCGCACACGGAGTCGTCCGAGGTTCCGCTGGGCTTCAGGGAGCAGCTGGCGACGGTCTCGTCCTCACCCGTCTCGACCCCGTCGCAGTCGTAGTCGAAGCTGCCGTCTCCTCGGTCCACGTCGAACCAGCTGGTCTGGCCAGGGTAGGCGTCGCTGTTCTGGTCGTCGCAGTCACTGCTGTCGGAGACGTACCCGGTGGGTGCGCTGCAGGCGGTGGTGGTCTTGTCGGTGCCGCCGTACCCGTCGCCGTCGTCGTCCCAGTAGAAGGTGGACTCGACCCCTTCGTCGGTGTGGCCGTCGCAGTCCTGATCGACACCGTCGCAGGTCTCTGTCGCGCTGGGCGAGATCCCGGCGTCGCCGTCGTCGCAGTCGTCGTCGGTGGAGGCAGCACCGCCCGGGTCGCTGCAGGCCTCGGTGCCGGTGCCAGCCAGGCCGTGCCCGTCGCCGTCGCCGTCGGTGTACCAGGTGTCCGGATCGGTGGGGTCCTCGTCGACGGAGCCGTCGCAGTCCTCGTCCTGCTCGTCGCAGGACTCGCTGGCGTCCGGGTTCACGCTGGCGTCGGTGTCGTCGCAGTCCTGGTCGTCGGCGACCGAGCCGCTGGGCGCGGAGCAGGCTTCCACGACCTCGCTGGGGTTGCCGAAGCCGTCGCTGTCGTTGTCGGCGTAGAAGGTGCTCAGCACGCCTTCGTCGACGTGGCCGTCGCAGTCCTGGTCCACCTCGTCGCAGGTCTCGCTCGCCGAGGGGTTCAGGGACGCGTCGCCGTCGTCGCAGTCCGTGCCGTCGGCCACGTGGTGCTCCGGCGCATCGCAGGCGGCGACCGTGTTGGCCGGGTCGCCGTAGCCGTCGCCGTCGGTGTCCGCGTGCCAGCTGGAGGGGTCCTCGGGGGCCTCGTCGATCGCCGTGTCGCAGTCCTCGTCTACGTCGTCGCAGTGCTCCGCGGCGCCCGGGTGCACGGTGCCCGCGGTGTCGTCGCAGTCCGAGCCGTCGGCCACGTGGTCCGGCGGAGGATCGCAGGTGTCGGTGGCGCTGGCCGGGTCGCCGTAGGTGTCGCCGTCCAGGTCCGCGTACCAGGTGGTGGGGTCGGTGGGCTGCTCGTCGACCGCGCCGTCGCAGTCCTGGTCGAGGTCGTCGCAGAGCTCGTCGGCGTAGGGGTGGACCGTGTCGTCGGCGTCCTGGCAGTCGTCGCCGGTGGCGGCGAAGCCCTCGGGCTGGCTGCAGCTCTCGGCGGTGGCGGTCTCGGTGCCGTAGCCGTCGCCGTCCAGGTCCTGGTACCAGGTGGCCAGGTCGAGCTCCCCCTCGTCGACCACGTCGTCGCAGTCGTCGTCGGCCTGGTTGCAGACCTCCTCGCCATCGGGGTTCACGCTGGGGTTCTGGTCGTCGCAGTCCCCGGCCCGGTCCACGAAGCCGGGGGTGTCGCAGACCGAGGTCGTGAGCCCTGGATCTCCCCAGGTGTCCTCGTCCTGGTCCCGGTAGAGCAGGCAGGTGGACGGGCCGGTGTCGGTGGCCGAGTCACGGGAGTCCCCGGCGGCGCTGTCGCTGGCGACCGACCCGGAGTCGCCCGTGGCGGGCAGCTCGGGGGTGCAGGCGATCAGGGTCAGGAGGAGGGGGAGCACGCTGCCTGCACAGTAGCCTGGGCTCGGTCCGACTTGTTGGTCGGCGCTCTACTCGTAGTAGACCAGCTCCCAGGTCACCCCTTGCCAGGTGAGCACGATCGGACCGTGTTCCACTGCCAGCGTCGCAGGCCCCAGGAAGTCGCCGGCGAGGATCTCCACGCTCACCGAGCTCGAGAACGTGCCGTAGTAGACCTCGGCGGAGCCCATGTCCGTGACCTCGACCTGCTCCGTGGCGCTGTCCAGGCCCACCTGCTGCGGCAGCAGCTGGGTGTCCCCGAGCCACAGGCCGTCGTCGGTGGTGACGGTGAACGGGCCCAGCTCGGTGGCGGTGTTCCAGCTCTGGCCGTTGCGCAGCTGCCACTGGTCGCCTTCGACCAGGAGCATCATGGGCGTGTCCGTGGGGGCCCCGGCCCAGGCGTACTCGTGGTAGCGGCCCTCCGGTGGCAGGTAGTCGGTGGCCCACTCCCCGGTGGGCACCGCCGAGGAGCCTCCGGCACAGGCGACCAGCAGAAGGGCGATCACTCGTCCACCCACACCGGGATGTGGTTGCCCTCGTAGGGCTCCTGGTCCGGCAGCCAGAACGCTGGCCAGCTCGGATCCGCCTGTTGCTTCGCCAGCGCCGGATCGAAGGCGGTCAGCCAGATCTGCGGGGTCCCGCTGACCACATTGCCGTAGGTGCGCTTGCTGGCGAAGGCCAGCCAGAGGATGTCGTCGTCGGGCAGGGGACCCCAGCGGGGCCAGGAGTTGGTGAGCTCGGTGGACAGGTTCGCGGCGTCGAGGCGGACCGGGTCGCCCTGGTCCGGATCGACCACGTAGAGCTCGGCGTCGACGTCGTCGTAGGAGTCGCCGGTGCTGCGGTTGAAGGCCAGCCACTCGGAGTCCGGGGACCAGGCCGGGTAGTACAGGTTGGTGTCGTCGCCGAAGTCCGCGACCACTCGGGGTTCCCCGAATTCGCCGTCTCCCACGTGGTCCATCACGGCGATGACCCCGCCCTCGAAGACCCAGTCGGCGTGGTGGGTCTCGGTGAGGACCAGGGCGACGCGGGAGCCGTCGGGGGACCAGTCCACGTGGGTGGCGGTGCCGTCGACGCCCACGTCCCAGAGAGTCGCGCCGGTGACGCCGTCGTAGAGGGTGAGGGCGCCTCGGAAGGCGCCGAGCAGGTAGCGCCCGTCTGGGGAGAAGGTCTTGAAGTTGGCGTTGATGCCGCCGCCGTGGCTCACCACGTCGGTCAGGTCGTCGGTGCGCTTCACGCCCATCGGGCCGTCGCCGCCGTCGTAGGTGAAGGCGACGTAGCCCTGGGAGCTGATGGCGTGGCAGCCGACGCAGTACCCGGACTGGCCGCTGGTGAGGTACTCGTTGGCCGGCTCGCCGTAGGGGATCTCCCGCAGGCCCGCGGCGCTGGTGGACCAGTAGATGATCGAGCCCCGGGCGTCCATGCGGTTGACCTGGACCGTGATGGGTGCGGCTTCGTGGACCTCGCCGGCGATGCTGGCGGCCAGGGTGACGTCGACCGTGCCGCCGGCGTTGGTCGCGGCGAGCTGCTGCCAGGTGGCCTCGTCGGCCTCCCAGCTGGTCTCCCGGGTGACGACCCCGATGTCCGTGATGCCGCTGGTGAAGCGCAGCTGGTAGGCCTCGGCGCCCAGATCCGGCCACTGGAAGTGGATGGAGGGCGTGTTGCGGGGGATGTTCACGCCGTCGGGCGGATAGACCAGGGCGCTGGGGTCCAGGCTCTTGCTGGCGGGCACGCTGAACAGCGCCGGGTCGGCGTCACCGACCACCAGCGCGTCCTCGTAGATCACGGTGACCGTGGCCTGGCCCTCGAGCCCCGCGAGCCTCGCCAGGACCCAGGTGGTGCCGCCGTTCTGCACGCTCGGGGTGAACCACCCGGTGTCGTCCACCTCGCCGGCGGAGCGGTTCGAGACGGCCCACTCGACCAGCTCCACGGGCTGGACGTCGCCGTTGTCGTAGGTGGCAAAGGCCTCGAAGAGCGTCGGGTCGGCCCCGCTGGGTCCGCTCACGACGGAGATGTCCGTCGGCTCGACCGTCAGCGAGACCGGGTGGGGGAAGTCGTCTGGCGCGAAGCCCTGACTGCAGGCCAGGATCGGAAGCAGGAACACAGGGAAGGCTCGGTACCGTGGCCCATGCTATATCATGCCCAGCGCACCGTTGAAGGCCCGATGTCGGCCGGCATCCTCACCCTCCTGACCCTCGCCCCGCTCAGCGGCTGCACCGAGTACGACTACGGCGAGCTGACCGTGCGCGACGTGTGGACCGTGCCCACGGTCACCAGCAGCTCGGACATCCTGGTCGTGATCGACGACTCCGCCTCGATGGCCGAGGAGCAGACCCGGCTGGGCGAGAACTTCCACGCGTTCACCGACGTGGTCGCGGGGGCCTACGCGGACTTCCAGATCGGCGTGATCACGACCGACGTCGACAGCGACCAGGCCGGGGTGCTGCGTGGCGGCGTGCTCACGCCGGACACCCCGGAGCTCGAAGCGGCCTTCCTGGAGGCGGTGACCGTCGGCACCAAGGGGTCCCGGTACGAGCAGGGCTACGAGGCTGCCGCCCTGGCTGTGGGCGAGGCGCTCAACGCGGACTTCCTGCGCAACACCGCCCGTCTCCACGTGGTCTTCCTCTCCGACGAGGACGACCAGTCCCCGGGCAAGGTCCCGGGCTACCTCGACACCTTGCGGGAGGCCGCGGGCAGCGGCGGGTTCACGGCTCACGCCATCGTGGGCGACGAGCCGGAGGGCTGCGCGAGCGGCGTGGGCGCCGCGAGCGCCGGCACGCGCTACCTCACGGCCGCGGTCCAGACCGACGGCTACACCGACTCGATCTGCTCCGACGACTACACGGAGATCCTGGAGCGGGTCGGGCTCGACGTGGCGGGTCTGCAGGACACCTACCTGCTGAACCAGGTCGCCGAGCCCGGCACCATCCGCGTCTGGGTGGACGGGGTCGAGATGCCCGAGCGCGACACCGACGGCTGGGCCTACGAGCCCGGCGACAACGCGGTGGTGTTCAGCGGCCTGTCGATCCCCCGGGCCGGCATGGAGGTGGTGGCCGAGTACGAGCTGCTGCTGGGGGTAGAGGTCGACACCGGCGATCAGAGCGCCGGATCGTAGAGGAAGACCCCGCCCTTGTTGTTGTAGGTGGGGGCCCCGAACGCCAGGTCCGGCACGGTGCCGCCGCCCAGGTCGGCGCCGCTGGCCAGCGCCGCGCCGAAGCGCGACGAGGGGCTGGTGGCGTCGAAGTTCGCGTCGGCTGGCGCGTTGCTGAGTCCCGTGGCGCCCCAGTACTGGGCCTTGGCGGCCGTGGGCGTGCCGACCAGCAGGTCTGCGCTGCCGTCCATGTCCAGGTCCCCGGGGCCACTCAGCACGGGGCCCAGGCCGGCGGAGCCATGCCAGGCCGCCACGTCGTTGGTGGGGGTCAGGCCGCCGTGGTGGGACAGATCGACGATCCAGACGGCCTGGGAGTCGGCGTACTCGCCGGCCGACACGGCGATCACGCCCGTGCCGAGGTCCCCGTGCTCCCCGAGCACCGCCACGTCGCCGCCGACGTGCTCCCAGTCCTGGCCCTGCAGGGTCAGGATCGGGGTGGGGGAGAGGGTCTCGTCCAGCGTCGCCTCGGCCAGCTCGTTGCCATCGATGACCGTGGCCTGGCCTTGCCCGTAGAGGGTCCCGAGGTGGGGGGACCCGATCACCACGTCGGCGTAGCCGTCGCCGTTGAGCTCGCCGATGGCCAGCGCCGTGGCGAAGCTGGAGCCGGTGAAGCCGTCACCGTAGAAGCCGTCGGTCAGATCGCTGATCCCGCCAGGGTCCTCCAGGACCACGTACAGGCGCCCGTCGTCGTTGGGAGAGCCCACGAGCAGGTCGTCCAGCCCGTCGCCGTCCAGGTCGCCCGCGGCGAGGGTTGCGCCGGCGCTGTAGTCGTAGCTGCCGTTGTCGTTGCGGGCCCGGATGTTCGGGCTGAGCCCGTCCAGGCTGCCCGAGTCCGGGAGGCCCTCGACCACGTAGATCGCCGCGTGCTTGCCCATGTCGCCGGTGCCGATGATGAGCTGCACGACGCCTTCTTCCCGGAAGTGGCCCGCCACCAGCGCGTCGCCGGCGCCGGAGCCGTCGGACCAGCCCTGGTAGCGCCGGGTGCTCGTGCTGCCGCCGGCGGTGAGCTCGCCCTCGATCGGGCCCGGCACCACGTACACGGCGCCGCTCTCGTTGGCGCTCGAGGAGCTCCACAGGGGCGCCCCGATCGCCAGGTCGCTGAAGCCGTCGCCGTCCAGATCCGCCGGCTCGAGGGCGGCGCCGAAGTCGGCGTCGCCGGTGTCGCCCCAGATCACCGCGAAGTGGTCCTCCAACTTGATGTCGCCCTCGGGGGCGCAGCTGGCCACCTCGCCGTCGCAGTCCTGGTCCGTGCCGCAGGCCTCGGCCTCCACGTCGGGGTGCTTGCTGTCGTCGGCGTCGTCGCAGTCTCCGGCCTCGACGGCGAAGCCTTCCCAGCCGGCGCAGCCCCAGGTGGACTCCGCGTCGCTGTCGCCGAAGCTGTCCCCGTCACCATCCGGCCAGAGCTCGACCGCCGCCTCGTCGGGCAGTGGGGAGTCGACGTCTCCGTCGCAGTCGGTGTCCCTGCCGTCGCAGGCCTCGGTCGCGCCGGGGTACACGACCGGGTCGTCGTCGTCGCAGTCCCCACCTGCCGTCACGTAGCCCTCGAGCGCGTCGCAGGTGAGCTGGCCCTCCAAGGGA
Organism: uncultured Enterobacterales bacterium; assembly: GCA_964344945.1. Lineage (GTDB taxonomy): Bacteria > Myxococcota_A > UBA796 > UBA796 > CAJQPC01 > CAYFPX01. The sequence goes on along the minus strand of CAYFPX010000042.1, from coordinate 28,986 downwards.
TCCCCGTGCCCGTCGCCGTCGCGGTCCCGGTAGAGCCACGAGCCGGCACCGGTGTTGCTGTCGCTGTCGTCGCAGTCCTCGTCCGTCGGGATCCCGTCGAGATCCCGGTCGTGCAGGGTCAGCTGGGTGCGGTCGTGGACGTCGTCCTGGTCGATCCAGAGACAGGCGGTGAGGACCAGCGTGAGCATCGGAATTCCCCGGATCCCGGGTCTCGAGCGCGCGGGATCCACTGTCTGAGACGGCACATCCGGCCCGCCCCTTGAGCCTCCAGGCGAGATACCGGGCTCCATGGCTCCCGCCGTCCTGGTCATCGCTGGCACGGACTCCAGCTGTGGCGCCGGCGTCGCCGCAGACCTCGCCGCGCTGGGGGCCCACGGGGTGGGCGCTCGGCTGGCGGTCACGGCGGTCACCGCCCAGGGCCCGGACGGGGTCCGCGGGGTCTGGCCGATGCCCGGGGCGGGACTGCTCGCCCAGCTGGAGGCCGCTGGCTCGGTCGACGCGGTGAAGGTCGGCATGCTGGGCAGCGCCGAGGCCGTGCAGGCGGTGGAGGGCTGGCTCGCCGCTCGCCCCGAGCTCCCGGTGGTCGTGGACCCGGTCCTGGGGGCGAGCGGTGGGGGCGACCTGCTCGACCCGGGGGCCCTCGATGCGCTCCGACAGCTGCTCCGCCGGGCGACCCTGGTCACGCCCAACCTGCCGGAGCTGGAGACCCTCGGGGGCGAGGCCTGGCTCGCGGACCAGCCCGGAGCGGTGCTGGTGAAGGGGGGCCACGGGCCGGGGCAGACCCTCGTGGACCGCCTGGTGGGCGCCGGGACCGACCGCGAGTGGCGGCACCAACGGCTCCCGGGCGCCCACCGCGGCACCGGCTGTCGCCTGGCGTCGGCCGTGGCCGCCGGGCTCGCCCGGGGCCGCCCCTGTCCCGAGGCTGTGGACGCCGCCATTCGCTGGCTCCAGCAGGCGCTCCGCGCAACCCGGGGTCCCCAGCGGAATCCCCCGGTCGAATAGTGGCCCCCGGCCACCCGTCCCTCGCCGCGCCCCTCGCCCCCGGAGATGACATGACGTCGCTGCTGCTCGCCGCACTGCTCGCCGCCCCCCCAGCCCAGGCCGATGGCGCCACGACCTTCGCGACCTACTGCGCCACCTGCCACGGCTCCGGCGGCAAGGGCGACGGCGCCGCCGCGGCCGCCCTGGACCCCAAGCCCGCGGACTTCACCGCCGCGGACTTCTGGGCCACCCGGACCGAAGAGGGCGTGCGCAAGGTCATCAAGGAGGGCGGCGCCGCCGCCGGCAAGTCCGCGGTCATGCCGGCCTGGGGCGCCTCGCTGAGCGATGCGCAGATCGAGGAGGTGATGAACTACCTCAAGGGGCTGCAGGGGACCTGACATCGCCGGGCGACCCCTGCGCCGAGCCCAGCGGAGGGTGAGTGCTCTGTCCCGGATCCACACCCAGTGCTCACACCCCGACCACCCCCACCACGTCCAGCAGCAGCCACAGCCCCACCAGCACCAGCAGGCCGTCGAGCCCCACCCGCCAGCGGGCCACCGACAGCCGCTCCTGGATCGCCCGGCCCAGGGCGATCGCGGCGATCGCCACGCCGCTCAGGCCCCACAGCACCTTCAGCTGCTCCGGCGGCAGGACACCGCGGGCCACGTAGGCGGGGATGCGCAGCACCTGCAGGCCCAGCACCACCGTCGCCACCACGGCGACGAAGGTGGCGCCCTGGACCCCCCGCCCCTTCAGCGCGAGCGCCAGGGTGGGCCCGCTCACGCCGGTCATGCCGGCGAGCACCCCGGTCAGCGCCCCCCAGGGCAAGAGGGCGTTGTCCGAGATCCGAGTCCGCTTCCCCAGCCCGTGCTCCACCGAGAGCATGACGGCGATCAGCACCACGATCCCGCCCTTGAGAATGCGGGGATCCAGCTGGTCCACCGACAAGCCCGCCACAAAGGCCAGCGGCCACCCCAGCACCCCGAGCTTCAGGGCCAGCCGCCAGTCCAGGTGCTTGCGGAAGGCGAGGATCTTGCCGATGGCGTTGACCAGCATCAGCGGCGCGATCATCGCGATGGCGGTGGGCGTGTCGTAGACGAACAGCATCGGTGGCAGCATGAGCACGCCGCCGCCCAGGCCCAGGGTGGTGGACACGGTGAAGGCGAACAGGGTGCCGCCGGTGAGCACCCCCATGGAGAGCGGATCCACGACGCGGTCGGCTCAGAGGCGATCGGTCGCGAGGACCACGTACACAGCACCCGCCTGGCTGTCCCAGCCGTAGGCGCCCACCGCCAGGTCCTCCAGCCCGTCGCCGTCGAGATCGCCGGGGCCACCCACAGCGATGCCGGCGTAGTCGCCCTGGCTCTCGCCCAGCAGCTCCGCGTGGGCCGCGCCCAGGTCCACCGTGCCGGTCATCGGACCGTTCACGAGGTGCGCCACCCCGGACTGGCTGTCCGTGCGGTCGCTGTAGGGGCTCCCGATCACCACGTCTCCCTTGCCGTCGCCGTCGACGTCTCCCGCCGCCGCCGCGGCGTAGCCCGCCTGGTCACCCGAGGCGTCGCCGATCAGCACAGCGTCTGCGTCGGACAGGGAGACCTCGCCTGAGGGCAGGTGGGAGACCACGTAGACCGCGCCGGCCTGGCCGCCGCCACCGTCGTGGTAGATGGCGCCGATCAGCACGTCGCCCAGGCCGTCGTCGTCCAGGTCCCCCGCTCCCCGCACGGTCCAGCCGGCCCGGTCGAAGGCGGTCTCGCCGGTGAGCAGGGCGTCTGCGTCGGAGGCATCCAGGCTGCCGGAGAGCGGCGTGGTGAAGATCAGGGCGGCGCCGGCATCGGTGTCGCCGCTGTCCTCCAGGAAGGCGCCGATGACCAGGTCCTCGACGCCGTCGCCGTCCAGGTCCCCGGCCCCGGCCACGCTGATGCCCAGGCCCTCGTCTTCGCTCGAAGCGCTCACGGTCCCCGTGGCGGTGCTGAGCTCCTTGACCCCGGTGGTCCAGGCCCAGCGGTACACGGTGCCGCCGCCGGCGGTGTAGGGCGCCCCGATCACCGGGTCGCCGTCGACCAGGGCGACGCTCCACCCGGCGTAGCTGGCGGTGTCGCCGCCCTCGAGGCGCAACGACGCTGCGCCCTTCACGCCACCGGTCCCGAGGGGCCCGAGGGCCACGTAGGCGCCGCCGCCGCCGTCGAGCCCTGGGGCGCCCACCGCCAGGTCGACCACGCCGTCGCCGTCGACGTCGGCCGAGGCCATGGACCAGCCGGCCTGGTCGCCGGTGTTCGCGCCGTTGAGGTGGGCGAGGGAGACCGAGGCGACCGCGCCGCCCGCGCCCCCGCCGGGCACCACGTAGATCCGGCCGGTCTCCGACACCAGGCCCGGCGAGCTGGCGGCGAAGTCCGCGAAGCCATCGCCGTCCTGGTCGCCCAGGGGGGTGAGCGTGCTGCCGAGGAAGTCTCCGCCGGAGGCGCCCTCGTAGCGGGCGTCCGCCGAGTCCAGGCCCACGGTGCCGCTCAGGCCGCAGCCGTTGGCGGTGCCGTCGCAGTCGTTGTCCACGCCGTCGTTGCAGACCTCGTCGCGGCCGGGGTGCACGGTGACGTCGTCGTCGTCGCAGTCCTCGTCGTTGGTGACCGTGTCCGGGGGCTGGTCGCAGCTGGCCGCGCCGTCGTCCGGGTCGCCGTAGCCGTCGCGGTCATCGTCGCTGTAGTAGACGGTGGCGTCGCTCGGGTCCTCGTCGACCGCGTCGTCGCAGTCCTGGTCGAGCTTGTCGCAGGTCTCCTCGGCCTCGGGGTGGATGCCGGAGTCGCCGTCGTTGCAGTCGCCCTCCAGCTCCGTCCAGCCCGAGCCCGGGTGGCTGCAGGCCTGCTCGCTCACCACCTCGTTGCCCCAGCCGTCGCCGTCGTAGTCCGCCCAGAAGGTGCGCTGGTCGACCCCACCCTCGTCGACCACGCCGTCGCAGTCCTGGTCCCGGTCGTCGCAGAGCTCCTCGGCGCCGGGGAACACGCCGGCGTCGCGGTCGTCGCAGTCGGTGTCGCTGGCGTGGCCGTCCTGGTCGGCGTCGACCGGGGTCGTGTCGGTCTCCCCGGTGTCGGTGGGACCGATGGTCTCGCTGCCGTCCGGGGTGCCCGGGTCGCAGTCGTCGTCGACGCCGTTGTCCGGGATCTCCGTGGCGCCGCCATTCACAGCGGGGTCCTGATCGTCGCAGTCGTAGCCAGCGGCGTAGCCGTCGCCGTCGGCATCGACCGGGCCGTCGTCGCCCAGCCAGGAGTCGAGCAGGTCCTCGACTTCGGCGCAGCCGGTGGCTGCCAGGAGCAGCCAGGCTGCGGGGATCACAGGCCGTACAGCTCCGTGAGCAGCTCGATCATCTTGGTCTTGTGGTTCGACTGGTTGCGCCAGGTCGTGTAGACCACCCGGCCGTTGCCGGCGGAGAAGCTCGCCGCGAGGGGAGCGTCGAGCATCGAGTAGGCCTCCATGCCCTCCCGGTACTTGATGCCGCCGGTCAGGTGCACGGTCACGTCTTCCGACACGCTCTCCATCACCGGCCACACGCTCAGGTCGTAGCTCACGTTGACGGAGTCCCAGCCGACCGCGGCGGAGAGGTCGGTGTCGACCACCGTGGCCTCGACGGTCATGGCCTCACCGATCTGCGCGTCGTCGGGCACCGTGTCGTCGCCCTTCCACTCGATGTGGTCCGGCCAGACCCGCTCGACCGCGTCGTAGGCCCAGTCCGAGGCGACGAGCACCCCGCCGCTGTCCTCGACATAGACCCGGAGGGCCTCGCGCACGGCGGTGACGGTCTGCTGGTCCTCGAGGCTCTCGGCGTAGATCACCCCGGCCTCGATGTGGCCGCCGTCGAGGAAGACCATGTCGTAGTCGGAGAGGTTCGCGGCGTCGGTGAGGAAGTCGATCAGCTCCTCGCCGGTCTGGCCATTGACGGTCGTGACGTGGTCGATGCCCAGGTCCGCGAACAGGTCCGTGGACTCGTCGTAGTCGCCGGTCACCACCGCGACGTTGAGATCGCCGCCGACCGTGCAGTTGTCGCGCTCGACCAGCTTGTCCTCGGCCGCCTCGACCCGCACCGAGTACAGGTCCACCAGATCCTGGCCGGCCTGGATGGTGATCTCGTAGTCGTTGGGGGCGGGGAGGTCGTCGAGGAGGAACAGGCCGTCGGCGTCGGTCCAGGTGACCCGGGTGTCGGTGATCTCGTCGTCGCTGTTCAGGACGTTGGTGTAGACCAGGGCGCCTTCGATGTTGTTGCCGGTCAGCGGGTGGCAGACGCGGCTGGTGATCGAGGCGAGATCGGCGCCGTAGGACTCCGGGGTCCGGTGGATCTCGTTCTCCGGCGCACAGGCGGTGGCCAGGGCGAGGGCGGCGAGCACGTGGAGGGAGGTGCGCATGTCAGTTCCCCGCGTAGCTGGTGCCGGGCACGACCACGTAGATGTCCTGGCTGTCCAGGAGCACCGTGCCGTCGCCCATCACGTTGAGGGTGAGCTGGAAGATCTGGTCCTCCTCGGTCTCCGCCACCGTGCCCCGGAAGAGCAGGGTGAAGTCCACGACCTCGCCGGTGACCGCGCCGCTCAGGGCGTAGGTGTCGGGCTCGATGTCGACCACGAAGCCGTCGGTGTCACCCTCGATGTCGAGGTTGATCTCCGAGAAGCGCACCGAGCTGACCAGGTCCTCGATGGCGCTGGTGATGGTGGTGCGGAAGGTGCTGGAGGACCCGTTCCCGGTGAAGACGAGGTTCTCGTTGGCCACCCCGTCGCCGTTGAGGTCGGCGAGGGAGCCGGTGGCCTGGGCGAGGGAGTCCATCTGGGTCTTCGGGGCGCCGGAGCTGGCGTTCACCGAGATGCCGATGAGGAAGGCGCCCAGGTTGCCGACGGCGTTGGTGACGGCGGTGGAGCCGGCGTCGCGGGGGCAGCCGTTCGGCGAGGAGTACTGGGGGCTGTCCGGGTCGCGCATGTCGGCGTCGGTCGCGTAGACGATGATCGGCAGGGCGTAGTCCCGGAAGCCCATGCCGCCGACGGTGCCCGAGCCCGAGGCGTTGCCGGCCTGGCCGCCGGTCCCGCCGAAGGGGTCGCTGCCGGAGGCCAGGAAGGGCAGCACGTCGGTGCTGGACTGGTAGCTGCCGTTGCAGTTCTGGTCGTAGCCAGTGCCGGTGGCGGCCTGGTAGATGGCCTCCATCGCGGACTCGGGCCAGTCGTTGCCGTTGTGGGTGCCCAGGGAGTTCAGGGCGGTCTGGACCTGGGTGGTGTTGCCGGTGATCTGCTGCTCCAGGATGAAGGGCCGGTCCTGGCCGGAGCCCATGCCCGAGTAGGCGTAGTCGTCGAAGGTCGCGACCCCGTACTCGGCGTCGGGCAGGGCGGCGGCGATGGCGCTCACGATGCTGGCGTACTCGCTCTTCATCGCGTTGAGGGTGCCGCTCATGGAGCAGGTGGTGTCCAGCAGGAAGGCGACGTCGCCCATCTGGATGTCGAGGGTGAAGGTGAAGACCTCCTCGATCTCCTCCCGCTCGCCGACCTCGACGTACACGCCCTCGATGATCGAGCCGCTGTCGGTCGGGTCGGTGCCGGCGGAGACCTCGGCGCCGTCGGTGAAGCCGTCGCCGTCGGAGTCTTCGCTGTAGGGATCGGTGCCGTACTGGGCCTCTTCGTCGTCGGCGATGCCGTCGCCGTCGGAGTCGGTGTCGGCGAAGTCGTAGACGCCGTCGCCGTCGGTGTCCTTGGGCTCGTCGTTCGGGGAGTTGGTGCCCGACTCGCGCTCGTCGCTGAAGCCGTCGCCGTCGGAGTCCTGGTCCAGGTAGTCGTAGATCCCGTCGCCGTCGGTGTCGGCGGGCTCGCCGTTGTAGTCGCTGGTGCCGGACTCGTACGCGTCGGCGATGCCGTCGCCGTCGGAGTCGATGTCCTGGTAGTCCAGGGTGCCGTCGCCGTCGGTGTCCGGCGGGTCGCAGTCCTCGCCGATCTCCCAGTAGTCGGAGATGCCGTCGTCGTCGTCGTCGATGTCGGCGAAGGCGCCGATGCCGTCGCCGTCGATGTCCGCCTGGCCTTCGTCGGCGTCGGGGATGCAGTTGCCGTCGGCGTCGAGGTCCAGGAAGTCCGGGACGCGATCGAAGTCCGAGTCGAAGGGGAAGCTGTAGGGGTCGGCGTCGCCGGACTCGATGCTGTCGGCGATGCCGTCGCCGTCGCTGTCCTCGTCGAGGTAGTTCGGCGTGCCGTCGCCGTCGCCGTCGTCGGTGAGGTAGTTGGGCTCGCTGCCCGTGTCCACGACGCCGTTGGGGTCGGCCTCGTGCTGGTCCATGATCGTGTCACCGTCGGTGTCTACGTAGGTGACGTCGGGCTCGGTGGAGGCGGTGTCGAGCGCCGGTTCCTGGGAACAGGCGGCGAGCGCGACCAGGAACAAGGGCGCCAGGCGATGCGTGGTCAAGGTCGACTCCCCAGTCGAGACGGGCCCTTTTATCCCGTGGCAGCCGGGGTCAGGTGTGGAATCCGCGTCAGATCCCGGGGCCTTCGAGAGACTCGGCCAGGTCCTCCAGGGCGGCCAGGGTGCGGTCCCGCAGCCCGGCGAGGGCCTGGCGTTCGGTGTCGTCGAAGGTGTCCGGCAGACGCTCGATGGTCTCCAGGCGCTCGGCGAGTGCGGTGGCGCCGATGTTCGCGCAGGCCCCCTTCATGCGGTGGGCAGCCCTGCGGCGGACCCCAGGATCCTCGGCTTCGAGGTTCGGGCTCGAGCTGTCGAGGGTCTCCACGAGCAGGCCCGTGAACCGTCGCAGCAGCACCGGACTCCCCCGGGTGATCTCGTGCAGGCGGTCGACGTCGATCGGCCCGTCGCGCTGCATCGTGGCCACTCCCGTGAGAGACTGAGCGGATGAGGCCCGTCATCCTGGTGGTCGACGACGACCCGCTCTCCACGGCCATGATGGCGGACTTCCTCGCCGATGGCGACTGGGAGGTACGCACGGTCGACAGCGCCGAGGCCGCCCTGGTCGAGGTGGACCGCCAGGCACCGGACCTGGTGCTGCTCGACGCCGTGCTGCCCGGCATGGCGGGCACCGCGCTCGCCGAGCTGCTGCGGCAGCGCCCGGAGACCGCGCGGACCCCGATCCTCATGATCACGGCCAGCCGGGATCCTGCGCTCCAGGCCGCGGCCCTGGAGGCCGGTGCGGTCGACTTCCTGACCAAGCCGCTCCACCGGGACGAGCTCTGGGTCCGGGTGCGCAACCACCTGCGGAGCAAGTCCCTGGCCGACGCCCTCGCGGAGCGCAACATCCAGCTGCGGCGGCAGCTCGAGGAGCGCTCCCGGGCGGAGCAGGCGCTCCGGACCAGCGAAGCCCGGAGTCGGGCTCTGTTCCACCAGGCCGCCGATCCGATGTTCGTCATCGCGAGGGACGGGCGGTACCTCGACGTGAACGCCGCCGCCTGCAGGGCACTCGGCTACTCCCGCGACGAGCTGCTCCAGCTGACCGCCTACGACGTCGTGGTCCAGCCGGACGGCGACGAGCAGAACCGGATCGCCGGGGGGCTCGAGGACGGCGAGTCCGTCACGGCCCAGGGGCGGTACGCCACCCGGGACGGCTCCCGCCCGTGGGAGCCGCCTTCTGGGCGGCCTGGAATTCCCGGTCGAGGCCCACATCGGGCGGGTGACCCTCGACGGCCAGTCCGTGTTCATCGTCGCGGCCCGGGACATGACCCGCCGGGAGAGCCTGGAGGAGCAGCTCCGGCAGGCCACCAAGCTCGAGGCCATGGGCCGGCTGGCGGGGGGGGTCGCCCACGACTTCAACAACCTGCTGACGGTGATCCTGACCCACGCCCAGCTGGCGGCAGACGTCGCGGTGAAGGACTCCGAGCAGGGCCAGGACCTGGATCGGGTGCTCGAAGCGGGGCGGTCCGCGGCAGCGCTCACCCAGCAGCTCCTGACCATCTCCCGGCAGCACGTCTTCGCGCCCCAGGTGGTGCGGCTCAACCGGGTCATCGACCAGATCCACCAGCTCCTGGAGCGCACGATCGGCGAGGACATCCAGTTCACCACCCGGCTCCACCAGGACCTCTGGCGGGTGCGGGTGGACCCGGAGCGCCTGCGCCAGGTGGTCATGAACCTGTGCGTGAACGCTCGGGACGCGATGCCCACCGGCGGCCGCCTCTCCATCAACACCCGCAACCGGTCGGTCACGCCGGAGACCGAAGGCGACCTCCCGCCCGGCGAGTGGGTGGGGCTCCTCATCACGGACAGCGGGACCGGCATCCCCCCCGAGGTCCTGCCCCAGATCTTCGAGCCGTTCTACACGACCAAGCCGGCCGGCAAGGGCACGGGCCTGGGCCTGGCGACCGTCTACGGCATCGTGAAGCAGCTGGCGGGCGAGATCCGGGTGGAGAGCGAGCTGGGGCGGGGCACGACCTTCGCCATCTGGCTGCCCAGGACCCGGGACGACGAGATCGTGCGGCCGGAGCGACCGCCCCACGGACGGCCGCGGACCGGCGGCGAGACCATCCTGCTGGTCGAGGACGACGCGGTGGTGCGGCGCCTGGCCGTGCGGGTGCTCCAGCGACCCGGCTACCGGGTCATCGAGGCCCGCAGCCCGGCCGAGGCCCTGATGATGTGCGACCGGCACGGCGGGCGCATCGACCTGCTGCTCACCGACGTGGTCATGCCCCAGCTCAGCGGCGGCGAGCTGGCCCGCCGGGTGCAGGTCTCCCGGCCCGATGTCCTGGTGCTCTACATGAGCGGCTACAGCGACGACGAGATCGTCGCCCGGGGGGTGCGCTCGGGGGAGGCCCACCTGCTCAACAAGCCCTTCACCCCGGAGCAGCTGCTGAGCCGGGTGGCGCTGGTGCTGGACGGCGCCCCCGCCGCCGGCTGATCCCGGGAACGATCCCGGGACCAGCGTGTCTCAGGGGGAGAGACCCTCTCCCGGAGTCGGAATGTCCCTGGTCACCGGAGTGCGCAGCCGCACCCGCACCGCGCCGGACCTGGCGCCCGCCGCGGCCCTCGCCCACCGCCTGCCCGAGGACCTGGCCCACCTGGACGTACCGGTGGTGCCGACCCAGCGACAGGTCCTGACCGGGACGGCCGCCTGGATGAGCGTGGTCTTCGTCACGGTCTACGGCCTGCTCAGCACCGCCCTCGACCTGAGCGGGCTCTACCCGGGCCTGCTCGGAGGCTGGCAGGCCGATCTCGCCGCCTTCGCCGTCATGCTCGCCGGGACCCTGGGCGTGGTCGCCTTGCTGCGGCCGCGGATCGAGCTGCCGCGGTTCACGCCCGTCACCCACGAGGACCCGGTGCGGTGGGCCGTGCTCGGGGGCTTCGGTGCCTGGGCGGTGGCCCACAGCACCGTGCCGGGCCTGTGGCCCCTCTACGAGATGCCCACGGGCCAGCTGCTGGCCTTCACCGCCCTGAACCTGGTGGAGCACACGCTCTTCGGCGTGATGCTCGCGAGCTTCGTGAAGACCCGGAGGGCGGCCTTCGCCCTGGGGGCCCTGTTCTCCCTGGCCTTCCTGTCGATCTGGATGGTCCTGCGGGTGGGTGTCGGGCTCTGACGGTAGCCTCGGTGGGTGCGCCGCCCGCTGCTGTCGCTGGTCGTCTTCGTGGGCATGCTCGCCGTGGCCGAGGGCGCGCTGCGGGCCGCGGTCGCCACGGGCTGGCCCCGGGTGCTGGCGGATCCCGGGCGCTACGCGGACCCCCTCTGGGACGACCAGTACTGGATCCTCCGGGCCCGGGGCGGGCTGGCGCCGGCCCTGCGGCGGCACACCGAGCACGAGCAGGACCCGCTGCTCGGCTGGGTCCCCGACCGGCGCAACCTGAACCCCATGGGTGGGTGGCAGAGCCCGCCCTTCCCCGAGGGCGCCAGCGCGACGGTCGCCGTGTTCGGCGACTCGTTCGTCTTCGGCACCGTGCCGGACGGGGAGCGGCTCCCGGACCACCTCCAGGGCCTGCTTCCCGGCACCCGGGTGCTGAACTACGGCGTGGCTGGGTACGGGGTCGACCAGATCGCGCTCCGGGTGGCGGAGCGGGCGACGGTGCTCCAGCGGGCGAGGGCCGAGGTGGTCGTGGGGCTCCTCACGACCGACCTCGATCGGGCCCTGCTCTCGGTGCGCTCCGGCCCGAAGCCTCACCACACGGATCCCGGCGGCGAGCGCCTCGCCCAGTCCCACGACGCGTTCTTCGCGACAGCGCCCGGTCCGGGCAGCCTGCTCTGGCGAGCGCTGCGTCGCCTCACCACCCCGGTGGACGCCCACCGCGGCCGGGTCGAAGCCGCTGCGGCGCCGCCGCTGGCCGACCTCGATCGCCGGCTGCGCGGGGGCGGGCTGGTCGTGGTCTTCGAGGGCCCTGAGGAGGTCGTCGCGCCGCCCGGCTGGCGCGTGGATCTGATCCGCGAGCACTCCTCGGGCCCGGTCTGGCTGGCCCGCGAAGCGCTGGGGGCCGATCCGCTCCGTCTGTACGGGGCGGACCGGCACCTCAACAGCGCCGGCAACCGGGCCGTCGCGGAGGGCATCGCGGGCCTCCTCCTCTCCCCGCCCGGATAGGGCCCGGCCGGCGACCGACCGACCGGGCCCTTGTGGCGGAGGAGGAAGAGGTTGGCGGCCTCTCCTCATGGGAATCTTCGTTGAGGCACCCATCGACACATCGGGGGGTGCGCTCAACCCTCGGAGGGAAGAAAAGGTGGGCGGGTCGGCGAAGGGTCCGATGGCAGCGCTGTCGTGGGCGAGATCCCTCGCGATCGCCCTCGCGATCCCTCAGTCGGGACCGACCGTGCCACAACCCCCGACCGGCCTGTGGCTCCCCCCACACCGTGCGCCGTCGATGCCCACCGTGGGGCGCCCGGATCCTGGCACGTTCCCTGCTTGGAGGGGCCCGGTGGAGGTCAAATGGCGGACGACAAGCCCGCGGTCCTGATCGCGGAACCCGACGGAGGGCTGCTCGACACCAACCTGGCGGCCGAGGACCTGCTGGGAGAGGGCCACGGGACCTGCCGCGACCTGCTGGAGGCCCAGCCCGGGACCCGGGACCTGCCCTGCCGCGACGGGTGCTCCGAGCGCCTGGTCCGGGGCGGTGCGGAGCGGGTGCGGTCCAGGGAGGTCCAGCTCCACGGCCGCCCGGCGACCATGACCTGCGTGCCGGTGGACGACCGGGTCGTGGTCACGCTCCAGCCCCACCAGGTGGCCGCCCGGGGCCCCTGGGAGCAGCTGACCCCCCGGGAGCGCGAGGTCCTCGAGCGGGTGGCCGAGGGCCTGGAGACCCCCGCCATCGCCCGCGACCTGGGTGTGAGCCAGGCCACGATCCGGACCCACGTCCAGCACATGCGGCAGAAGCTGGGGGTCGCCACCCGGGCCGGCCTGGTCGCCCGGGCCTTCCGCCTGGGCTGGCTGCGGTGAGGCATCGGGGGACCGCGTCCTCCGTCTGGCGGACTCCGGGGGGGTGATGTGGTCGTAGACCCCGGCACCTACCTTCCCGAGCATGCGCAGCCTGCTGTCGATCGCGGCCTGGACCCTGTTCACGGCCTGTCCGGCCCCGTCGACCGACGACTCCGGCACGGACACCGGGCCGACGGCCGTCCCGGTCCTGGACACGCCGGTCCTGCTGGCCGAGGACCTGGCTGGCGGGGCCCTGCTCTCCGCCTGGTCCGACGGCGACGAAGTCCTGGCCGTCGGCGGCCACCTCGGGGGTGGCGAAGGCCTGCTGGTCCGCTACGACGGCGCGAGCCTCTGCACCGTCGAGGGCATCACCGAGCGCGCCCTGTGGTGGATCCACGGGACCCGGCCCGGCGACTGGTGGGCCGTCGGCGAGCGGGGTGTGGTCCTGCACCACCAGGACGGCGTGGAGACTCGGGAGGACCTGGACACCGAGCTCACCCTCTACGGCGTCTTCGCCACCGACGAGCGGGTCGTGGCGGTCGGGGGCACCTGGGACGCCGACGGTGAGCGGGGCCAGGTCTGGGTGCGGGAGGAGGGCGCCTGGCGCCTGCTCGCCGACACCGACGACGCCGTCTTCAAGGCCTGGGAGGGCTGGATCGTGGGAGACGGCGCGGCCTGGCGCCTCGACGGCGAGGAGCTCGAGCCTCTGGACCTGGGCGACCGGCGCTTCCTCACCGTGCGCGGCAGCGACCCGGCCACCGATGTCTGGGCCGTCGGCGGCCTGGTGTCCCCCGAGGTCGTGCACTTCGACGGCAGCGCCTGGACCGACGTGCCCACCGGCGAGCTCAATCAGCCCCTGAACGGGGTCTGGACCGGGCCCGACGATGACGTCTGGGTCGCCGGGAACTACGGCACGGCCGCCCGCTGGCGCCCCCAGGAGGGCTGGGTCCAGCCCGCCGAGACCGTCACCTCCGACCACTTCCACGCCGTCTGGAAGCACGGCGACGAGGTGATCTGGGTCGGCGGCAACCTCTTCAGCTCGCCGCCTCACCGCGGCGTCCTCGCATCCCTCGGCGGCCCCGACGGCCCCCTGGAGGTCTCTCCATGTCCCTGAGTGCGCTGCTCCTCGGATCCACCCTCGCCCTGGCCGGCACCCTCGACGCCGGCCAGGACCTGCCCGACCTCACCCTGCCCGACACCGCCGGTGCCGCCGTGCCCGACACCGCCTGGGACGGCCAGGTGCTGGTGGTCAACCTGTGGGCTTCGTGGTGCCGGCCCTGCCTGGCCGAGCTGCCCCTGCTCGAGGACCTGGACCAGCGCCTGCGGGCCGACGGCGCCCGGGTCCTGGCGGTCAACATCGACCGCAAGAAGAACCCCGCCCTGGGCGTGGTCAAGCGCCTGGACCTGACCCTGCCCGTGCTCATGGACACCGACAACGCCTGGGTCGCCAGCTGCGGCCCCGACGCCCTGCCGGTCACCTGGCTGGTCGGCGCCGACGGCACGGTCATCAAGCGCATCGACGGCGCCCTGGACCACGCGGCCGTGGCCGCGCTCGAGGCCGAGGTGCGGGCGATCCTGGAGGGAGAAGACGGTGCGGCCCAGCGCTGAGTCCCTGTTCCTGATCCCGCTCCTGGTCGCCTGCGGCGGGGAGCCGACCGCTCACGATCTCTTCGTCGACACGGTCGTGCCCGTGCTCGACCGCTCCTGCGGCGCCTCCATCTGCCACGGCTACACCGCCGAGGGCCTGGCGAGCGGCGAGGTCATCGACCCCGACCTGTTCCTCTACGAGGTCGACGACCTGGGGCGCGCCCTCGACGTCGACCAGGTCTACGAGCAGGCCCTGCGCATCGTCAACACCGTCGAGGACCCGGGCTTCTCGACGCTGGTGCGCAAGCCCATGGCCGAGGCCTACGGCGGCCACCCCCACCACGGTGGCGAGAACTTCCGCACCCCCCGGGACGCCGACTACCTGGCCCTGACGGCATGGATCGAGGCCGAGCTCGCCGGCGGCGAGGATCCCGAGCCCCTGGACGACCTGGAGCAGCGCTTCGCCGACGACGTGCAGCCGGTCCTGGTCAGCCTGGGCTGCACCAGCGCCAACTGCCACGGCGCCGCGGCCCCGATCCCCTACCGGCTCCAGCCTGGCCTGGACGGCGTGTTCGACGTGGCCTCGACCCGGTCCAACTACGGAGCCTCCCTGCACCACCTCGCGCTGGACGGGGACCCGACCGTGTCGCGCCTGCTCGGCAAGAGCCTGCCGCTCTACGACGGCGGCCTGACCCACCGGGGCGGCAACACCTCCTTCCTGCGGGGCCTGGACGACGACCGGGTCGCGGGGATCACAGGCTGGGCCTGTGCCGAGCGCGAGCGCCGCACCGGCAGCCCCTGCCTCACCGACGAGGACCCCCCGCTGACGGGTGTGGTCGCCCTGCGCGGCGTGCTCACCCCCCAGGAGCCCTTCGTCGGCGACGACTGGTCCCCGGGCCTGGAGCTCGTCTACTGGCCGGTGCTCGACGCAGACCTGGCCGTCGGCGAGCCCGTGGTGCTCACCTCGGGCCTGGGCGACGTCGACGTGCGGGACCCGGCGGTGGACCCCACCGGCACCCGGGTGGCCTTCGCCCTGCGCCTGGCCGAGCAGACCGGCCACGAGATCTGGCTGGCCGACCTGACCACCGGCGAGCTCACCGCCCTCACCAGCGACGCCGGCCCGTCGCCCACCGGCGGGATGGTCACCCACCGGGACCCCGCCTGGGGCCCCGAAGGCACCCTCTGGTACGTCTCCACCCGCGACGGCATGGTCGCCGA
>CAYFPX010000042.1:11088-13860 GCA_964344945.1 uncultured Enterobacterales bacterium | reverse complement strand
CCCGCCCCGCCCCGGAGAGGAGCACGGCAAGGACTATTTTTTCGTCGATAAGGAGACCTTCAACGGCATGGTCGCCGACGGCGGGCAGGGGCTCGACTTCGACCTGTACGAGCTGGACCTGGACAGCGGGATCACCACCCGCCGCTCCATCACGCCCCACGTCGAGCGCAAGCCGACCTTCTACAAGCTGGGCGAGGTCCACGGCGAGATCGCCTTCACCACCTTCCGCAACACCCTGCGGGACCAGGCGGTGGCCCACTCCTTCCGCTTCCCGCCCGGGCTGCACCTCGAGTACCACCAGCACTTCGGCGTCACCGCCCCCGAGGACCTGCACTGGGACACCCGGGAGCTCACCGACGGCCGCTACGTCTCGGTGCTCGGCGACCTGGACAACGTCTGGCTGGGCGGGCGCCTGGGCATCCTGGACCGCAACATGGGCGCGGAGTGGGGAGAGGAGGCCCCCTGGGAGACCGTCGCGCTGCCCAACTACACCGCGCCCCTGGTGCGGCTCGACGACGACGCCGCGGAGAGCGGAGAGACCGCGCGCCTCTACCGGGACCCGGCGCCCCTGGCCGACGGCCGGCTGCTGGCCGCGGTGGCCGAAGGGCCCGTCGACCTGGGCGACCCGGAGGCCGAGGTTCGCACCGCCATCGCCGTGCTCACCCTGGCCGAGGACCTGTACGGAGGTGGCGCAACCCTGACCGACCGCACGGTCTGGCTCGAGGACGAGACCCGTTCACTCTGGGATCCGGAGCCCGTCCTGGTCACCACCGAGGTGCCCACCCGGGACATGGCCTGGGACCCGACGGCGGAGACCGCGCTGCTCAAGCACAACGGCCTGCCGATGATCGACGCCATCCTGGCGAACCTGTTCCCGGCGGGGCCCAAGACCCTGCGGGACGACCTGGTCGCGGTGCGCGTGATCGAGGCGGTGCCGGTGGGCGCCGACACCTGGTTCCCTGTGCCGGCCGAGGAGACCCTGTTCGGCAGCGACGATGCTACCAGCGTGGGCATCGGGCAGCTCGGCCCGAGCCGGGTCCTGGCGGAGCTGCCCCTGGCGGCCGACGGCACCTTTCAGCTGGCCATCCCCGCGGGCCTGTCCTTCCGGCTCCAGGGCCTGGACGACCAGGGCCGGGCCACCGGCCACCCCCACAACCGCTGGCTCGACACCCACCCGGGCCAGACCATCCCCCAGGGCGCCCCGCGGCACGACGAGGACATCTTCTACGCCGCCCGCTGCGCGGCCTGCCACGGCGCCGCCGATGGCGAGCCGGAGGGCACCTTCGTCGCCCCGGACGTCATGACCACGGCCAGCGTCACCCTGAGCCGGTACGAGGACCAGGACCCTCGCCGCCCCATCGATCCGCCGGTGGCTGGCGACGACACCCGGCTGGACCTGGACTTCCGGGTCGACGTGGCCCCGATCCTGGTGGCGCGCTGCAGCGGCTGCCACGGGGGGGACTCGCCGCCCCAGGGGCTGGTCCTCGAGGACACCGCCACCACCTGGTTCTCCGTGGCCTACGAGCACCTGCTCCAGACCGGGGACCAGAGCGCCGGCCGCCGCCGCTACGTGGCCGCCGATGCCAGCAGCGCTCGCTCCTCCTGGCTGCTCGAGGTGCTCACCGGCGAGGAGCTCGACGCCCCCGGCTCGCCCCTCACCCCCGGCGAGCCCCACTGCGACACCCTCACCGACGACGAGCTGACCACCCTGGTGCGCTGGATGGACCTCGGCGCCACCTGGGCGGGGCCGGAGGAGGCGCCGTGAGGTCGCTGGTCGCCCTGCTCCTGGTCGCCTGCGCCCCGGAGACCGACTGGGTCGAGGTCGGTCCGGAGACCGACCTGGAGCGGTTCGTCGCCGACGTCCAGCCGGTCTTCGAGAACCGCTGTGCCAGCCCCAGCTGCCACGGCACCGCCGAGCGGCCCCTGGCCCTCTACGCCCCCCGGCTCTACCGGGAGGACCCGGAGCGCATCTGGCTCGACGAGCCCCTGACCGACGACGAGCTCGCCGCCAACCACCGCCGTGCCCGCGGCTTCCTCAGCGAGATCGCCGACGAGAGCCTGCTGCTGCGCAAGCCCCTGCACGAAGACGCCGGCGGCTGCTGGCACGACGGGGACGAGCAGTTCCACGACACCGCCGAGCCCGAGTACCTGGACGTCCTGGAGTGGGCGTCCGGCGAGCCCTGGGATCCCGAGGAGGCCCCGTGATGCCCCGCCAGCACGCCCTGCTGTTGACCGCGCTCACCCTGACCCTGGCCTGGCTGACCAGCTGCGCACACGTGCCGACCTGGCAGCGCGGGCGCCTGCAGAGCCCTGTCATGGCCGAGGTCCAGCCCCCGCTGGAGGAGGCGATGACCCAGCACGTCTTCTCCGTGCGCGAGGCGATGGCCGGCGGCACCGGGGCCGGCGGCGCCTCGTGCGGCTGCAACTGATGCTCGCCTGCCTGGTCGCCGGGCTCGCCGGGCCTGCAGCCTTTGCCCAGGAGCGGGTCGACTCCCGGGTCGAGGTCTACACCGACGGCTGGATCACCGTGATCTCTCCCGCTGCCGACGTCACCCTCACCCCCACCGAGCAGCTCACCGTGGTCGGCGGCGTGCACGTCGACAACATCTCCGGCGCCACCCTCATCGTGCAGGCCGACGCGGTGACCTCGGCCACGTCCTTCTCCGAGCGGCGCGTGAACGGCCAGGTGGGCGTGGACTGGGCCGGCGGCAGCACCCGGGGGGTGGGCGGCGGGCGGGGGGGCCGGGGCGGCGGGCGTGGCGGCCCTGCTCG
>CAYFPX010000042.1:9646-11078 GCA_964344945.1 uncultured Enterobacterales bacterium | reverse complement strand
TACACCGTCACCGACGGCAGCTTCACCCTGCGCACCGAGCTCTTCGAGCGGGCCGCGTCGGTGGTCGCGAGCGTGCACCTGAGCCACGAGCGCGTGGGGCGCACCGGCGACGAGCTCTTCTCCCAGCAGACCTGGGCCCAGGCCTTCAACCTGAGCTGGAGCCACATCCTGGGCCCCAACACGTCGTTGGCGGCCTTCGGCACCCTGCAGCACGCCAGCTGCGACGACGGCCTGGGCTGTCACGCCAACCCCTACCGCTCGGTCACGGTGTTCGAGGGCGACCGGATCTGGGGCGTGGTCAGCGAGCGCCACCCCGACCGGCGGGGCCGCTCCGCGGCAGCCCTGCGCCTGTCCCAGGCCCTGGGCGATGTCGCCGGGATCCACGTGGGCTACCGGCTCTACGCCGACACCTGGGGCGTGATCGGCCACACCGCCCGGGCGTCCGGCGCGGTGTCCGTGGCCGACGACCGGCTGCTGTTCAAGCTGGACTCCCGGGCTTCGCTCCAGGGGCCCGCGTCCTTCCACACCGACACCCTCCAGGTGAGCGCCGACGACAAGGTGCCGGAGCACCGCACCGCGGACCGGGAGCTGGGCGGACTGCGCAACGGGATGATCGGCCTGTCCACGGTCGGGTCCCTCTACGGCGTGGGCCCACTGCTCCGGCTCGACGTGAGCCTGCGCGCGGCCCGCATCTTCGCCTGGTACCCCAACGACACCGAGGTGCCCGAGCGCCACGCCTGGCTCCTCGGCGGAGGCGTCGATGTCCGCTTCTAGTCTCCTCCTGCTGCTCGCCTGCGGCGCTCCGACCGACGACACGGGCACGCTCTCCCCGGACCCGACCTTCGACTGCGAGCCGGGTC
The DNA here is from genome assembly GCA_964344945.1 of uncultured Enterobacterales bacterium. Classification (GTDB taxonomy): domain Bacteria; phylum Myxococcota_A; class UBA796; order UBA796; family CAJQPC01; genus CAYFPX01. Next base: position 10,218 of record CAYFPX010000042.1, on the reverse strand, counting down.
TGCTGGGTGTCGACGACGCCTTCGAGCCGCTGGCGGGTCTGTCCGACGCCGAGCTCGTCCTGGGCTTCCAGGGCTTCCTCTTCGTGCGCTTCGCCCTGGCCCGGGACGCCGCGGGGCCCGAGCCCCTCACCGTCACTCTGGCGCTGGAGGCCGAGGGCTCCGACCCCTTCAGCAGTGTGCAGCCCGAGGTCACCTGGTTCGACAGCGGCGACGGCTGGCGCACCGACGAGCTCCTGCTCTTCCTGCCCGACGCCAACACCGCCGCCTGGACCGACGTGGAGGCCGCGGTGGCCCTGAAGGCCGAGCACTCCGACGGCCACTGCACCGTGACCGGCCAGGTCCGCTTCGTGGACGACGACCCCTGCATCCACACCGGCGAAGAGCCCATCTGTCCCGGCGACGACACGGGGGTGGACCCGTGAGCGCTCTGTGGCTCGGCCTGCTCGTGGGGTGCCCGACCCCGGACTTCGAGGTCCAGGAGCTGGCGCCCTACCCGAACCCCTTCACCGCCGACGACCCCCAGTGGTCCGCCCAGCCGCACCGGGACCAGCCCACCGAGGTGGTGGTCTCCG
>CAYFPX010000042.1:0-9636 GCA_964344945.1 uncultured Enterobacterales bacterium | reverse complement strand
GCCTCAACGCCGCGGCCATGGCGATGGCGCAAATCGCGCTGACCGGCAGTCCCGACGAGCCCGGCAGCGAGCTCGCCGTGGTCGACCTGGTCACCAGGTCGGTGCGTTCTCGGGTCGGCGTGGGCCTGAGCCCTGTGGGCCTGGCCCTGCACCCCGACGGCGACGTGCTCGCGGTGCTCAACCGCTTCTCCAACTTCCTGAGCCTGGTGGACACGGCGTCCGACCGCGAGGTCGCGCGGATCGAGGTCGAGTACTACGCCAGCGAGGCCGCCTGGTCCCCGGAGGGTGACCGGCTGTATGTGACCAACCGCTGGCGGGACAGCGTCCAGGTGTTGGGCCTGGTTCGAGAGGGCCGGGGCTGGGCCGTGACCGAGCGGGTGGAGCCGGGTGTCCCGGTGGGCAGCAACCCCCGGGACCTGGCCCTGAGCGACGACGGCCGGACCCTGGTGGTCGGCTCCGTCACAGGCACCACCGTGTCCTTCGTCGACACCGACACCCTCACGGAGACCCACCGGGTCGAGCTGGGGGCCCCCGGCAACGACGTCGCCATCGTCGACGGTCGGGTCGTCGTGGCCACGCTGTCCGCTTCGACCCACCACCAGCCCGAGTCCGGTCCGGACGGCGACGGCGACGGTTCACCAGGGGACGGCACGCCGAACATCAACTTCCAGGACCTGCAGAACGAGCTCGCGGTGCTGGATCTGGACAGCGGCGAGCTGCTCTGGCGCGGCACCTCCGACACCCTCTGCTGCCGGGACTACCGCGACGTCGATCCCGACGACCTGGATCGGCTCGGCGACACCCTGCCCCCCGTGGACACCTGGGTCGTCGGCGGTGCCCTGCCCGAGCAGCTCGACGTCGGTCCCGACGGCCGCATCTGGGTCAGCTACTCCGGCTCCAGCGAATTCCAGGCCTTCGAGCTGGACCCCGACTCCGGGGTCCTCACCCCGGGTCCGGTGCACGGGACGACCGGGCACAATCCCCACGGCCTGGTCGCCACCGACGAGGGTGTGGTGGTCGTGCACCGGCTCGGGGAGACCCTGGGGATCTACGGCCCCGACGGGGCGGCCCAGGACACGGTCGAGGTCGGCGATCTCACCGGCGGGGCCTTTCCGGCCACCGACGCCGAGATCGGTGAGCTCTTCAACTTCGTCACCGCCAGCTTCACCGTCGACGGCGACCAGACCTGTGCCCACTGCCACCGGGAGGGCGGCAACGTCGACAAGGCCTTCTCGATGCCCCTGACCGCCGCCGCGGGCCTGGGCACACGCATGACCATGGACTACCGCGGGGCCGCCGACACCCGCCCCTGGTTCTTCGAGACCGCGATGGACCAGCACAACTTCAAGCCGGTCATCAACGAGTTCGCGCGGATCGAGAACTTCTGCTGCACCGACTACACCCTCTGGCCCGACGGCGCCCCCGCGGACTGCGAGGAGAACCCGCCGCCGGAGTGCGCCTCCGAGCCCAACGCCGGCTCCTTCGACGGCGCCAACGCCACCCGCGACAGCGACTACCTGCACGACCGGCCCACCCCCTGGGCCACCCGGGACCTGTTCTACGAAGAGGCCAGCCTGGCCCTGCTCGGCCGCCGGGAGTCCTTCGGCGACGCCGTCTACTATGAGGACCTGATCACCGAGGAGCGCAGCCCCATCGCCCTCAACCTGGACGGCATCACCCGGGCCCTGGGCATGTTCTTGATGGCCGACACCCACCTGCTGCCGAACCCCTTCGCGCCCGACGCGGGCGCGGTGGCCCGGGGCGAGGCCCTGTTCAACTCGCCGGAGACCGCCTGCAGCACCTGCCACCCGGCCCCGACCTTCGCCGTCAGCACCGACGTGAACCCCAGTGAATTGCCCCTGCGCATGGGCCCGGTCGTGACCCCGTTCGTCGCCGAGGACGGCACCAACCTGGACCTCTACAGCCAGGGCTTCATCGACACCTTCCCGCTGAGCGACCAGGACTCCTGTGAGGCGATCTGCGGGGAGGAGGCCTGTGCCGAGGACCCGACGGTGTGCGACGACCTGCGCCAGGTCTACCTGGGGGTGCCTTCCCTGCGCGGCATCTGGGACCGGGCGCCTTCGATGCTGCACCACGGCCGGGCCCAGGGGCTGCGCGAGGTCCTGGCGACCCCGGGTCATCCGGGGCTGCGGCCGGGGGAGACGGGCTTCAACGAGCGCCACGGGGTGCCCGACACCCACGGCGCCACCAGCCACCTGACGGCCGACGAGCTGGACGACCTGGTGGCCTTCCTCGAGACCCTGTGAGGGCGAGCCCTCTGGGCCTGGGCCTGGGGCTGTTGTGGCTGGCGTGGTCTCCGGCCGCCGCGGCCCCAGGCTTCGTCGCCTTCGAGCACGAGGTCATGGCCACGCGGCTCACGGTGACCCTGCCGGACCGGCCGGGCGCCGAGGCCGCTGGCGAGCAGGTGGCGGCGATCTTCGAGGACCTGGAGGAGCGCCTCAGCGAGTGGCGCCCGGGCTCCCAGCTGGCGGCGGTGAACGCCGCGGCGGGGGGCGAGGCCGTGCCCGTGGACGCCGAGGTCCTGGCGCTGATCACCGAGGGGCTGCGCTTCGGGGCGCTGACCGGCGGCGCCTTCGACGTGACCTGGGCGGCGCTGTGGGGGACCTGGGACTTCCGTGCGGCGGCGCCCCGGGTGCCGGACCCGGCGTTGCTGGCGGAGCGGTCGGCGCTGGTGGACTACCGGCGGGTCGAGGTGGACCCCATCGCGGGCACCGTGCGGCTGCCGGAGCCGGGCATGAAGCTGGGGCTCGGCGGCATCGCCAAGGGCCAGGCCCTGGATCGGGCCGGGGCCTGGCTGCGGGCCGAGGGCTGGACCGTCTTCACCCTGTCTGCCGGGGGGCAGGTGCTCGCCGGCGGGCAGCCGGGGGCGCGGTCCTGGCACATCGGCGTGCGGGACCCGCGGGGGCCCGAGGACGACTGGTTCGCCGTGGTGCCTGCGGTGGACCAGTCCGTGTCGACCAGCGGGGACTACGAGCGCTTCTTCGAGGTGGACGGCGTGCGCTACCACCACATCCTGGACCCCCGGACCGGGTGGCCGGCGAGCGCTGGCGTGCGCTCGGTGACCGTGCGCAGCCCGGACGCGACGACAGGCGATGCGCTCTCCACCGCGCTGTTCGTGCTGGGGCTGGAGGAGGGCCTGCAGCTGGTGCGGGGGCTGCCAGGCGTCGATGCGCTGGTGGTCGACGACCGGGGAGGGGTGCACGCGACGCCGGGGCTGGCGGGGGAGGCGCAGGTGGTGCGGGCGCCGGTGCGGTGAGGACTACCGCGCCGTCACGGTCACCACATCACAGCTCTCCTCCGGGCACACCCCCGCCGGCGCCGCCGCCAGCCGGAAGGTCCACTCCCCCGGCTGATCCAGCTGGTAGGCCACGTCCAGGGTCTCCACCTCGGGGCCGGCGTCCACCCGGGTGATCACGTCGCGGCCACCGGGACCGTCGACCCACAGACTGACCCCGCTCAGCGGCTCGGCCTTCACGCCGAAGAACACCCGCTGGCCCACCGGGTAGGCCTGGCGCCGGTTCACCCGGACCGCCCGCCCGTCGTCGTCCACCACCACGCGGAGCTCGACCGTGGGCACCGGGCCCCCGACCCCGCGGGTCTGCGGTGGGTCTCGGGGCGCGGCCAGGCTCCAGGCGCCCACCGCGAGCAGGACCGCCGCGGCCAGCGCCACCTGGGGCCGCCGCCACCAGGCCTGCTCGTCGGGCAGGACCGGGGGAGCCGACGGCGGCTCGGGACCCCGCAGTGCGCCGAGGATGCGGTCGACGTCAGTGGGATCGTCATGCTGCGTCATCGGGGCCTCCCAGAGCGGCACGGACCGAGCGGCGAGCGCGGTGCAGCCGCACGCGGACCGTGGCCTGGTTCATGTCGAGCATCTCGGCGATCTCGGGGCTGCTGAAGCCCTCGATGGTCAGCAGCAGGATGCGGCGGTCCTGGTCCTTCAGGGTGTGCAGGGCCTTGGCTGCCAGGTCCCGCACCTCGTGGCTGTCCCGATGGGTGGCCCAGCGCACGTCCTCGAGGGCCTCCGGCGGCAGGTAGAACAGGTCGCCGTCGGCGCGGCGGGCATCGCTGCCGGCGTTGGCGGCGATGCGGAAGAGCCAGCTGCGGAACGGCCGGCTCGGGTCGTAGCTGTGGCGGTACTTGTAGACCTTGAGCCAGGTCCGCTGGAAGGCGTCCTCGGCGTGCTGACGCGAGCCGGTGCGCCGCAGCAGGAACTGGAAGATCCGGTGCCGCCAGCGGGACCAGAGCTCCTCGTAGGCGCCGCGATCACCGGCCTGCAGGCGAGCCATCGTGGCCGCGTCCGACGAGTCCATCATGGGGATTGCCTGCATCTCATCGCGGCATACCCTTCCACGTCGCGGAGCGTTTCACCACGGAGGCAGAAGTGGACAGGGTGCGATCTCACGTCGGTCTGAAGCGCGTGAGCGCTGTGCAGCCTTCCCCCTGCGGGACCTGGGCGGCGGTGGTGGTGCAGGAGCTGGACGAGGCGGAGCAGAAGTACCGCCGCCAGATCTGGCGCTGCGACCTCTCCGGCGACGCGCCACCCCGGGCGCTCACCCGCGGGGAGCACGAGAGCCACACGCCGCGCTTCCGCTGGGATGGCACCCTGGCCTTCCTCTCCAACCGCCCCGTGGACAAGGACGCCGATCCCGAGGGCCCCGGCGCCACCCAGGTCTGGGCGTTCCCGGACCACGGGGGCGAGCCGGAGCCCCTCTCCGACGAGCCCCTCGGAGTCAGCGACTTCCGCTGTGCACGGCGGGCCGACGTGCTCGTGCTCGTCAGCAAGCGCCTGCCCGGCGTGGAGGAGGCCGCCTGGCGAGAGACCGCCCTGACCCGCAAGAAGCAGGGCCCGACCGGGCTGCACTACCGGTCGATGCCCGTGCGGTTCTGGGATCACTGGCGGCCGGCGGCCCGCCCGATCCTGGTCGTCCGCGACCCCGCCGGGCGCCGGATCCTCACCCCGGACACCCAGGCCGAGCTCGAGCACCTGTCCTGGGACCTGAGCCCCCACGGCGACAACGTCTACGCCACCTGGCACAGCGTGGGCTCGGACCGGATCTTCGACGACGCCGTGGTCCGCATCGCCACGGCCACCGGCGAGCGGGAGACCCTGCTCGAGGAGGACCGCGTCTCCCACAGCGACCTGCACCTCTCTCCGAGCGGCTCCCGCCTGCTCGTGTGCCGCTACGCCCGCCAGGACGGCCACTACCCCTCTGGCCAGGCCGGCGTGCTGGATCTGCGCACCGACATCTGGACCCAGCACGCCGGGGACTGGGACCTGGAGGGCGTGCCCGCCGGGTGGCAGGGCGAGCGCTTTGCCCTGCTCACCGCCGCCGATCGCGGCACCGGGGCGGTGTACCGGCTGGACACCGAGACCGGCGCCCTGCACCGGGCCACGGACACCGGCGCCTGGACCGACGTGCACGGGGTGGGGGAGCGCCTGGTGGGCCTGCGGAGCGATCTCTTGCACCCGCCAGAGGTCCACGTGCTCCAGCCCGACGGCACCGTGCGCTGCCCCGGGTCCTTCGCCGCGGCTGGCTCCTTCGCCGACCGGGTCACCTGGACCACCCACACCACCCCGGGCGCCAGCGGCGACCCGGTCCAGTGGTTCTGCGTGCGCCCCAAGGACGCCACCGGCCCGCTGCCCGGCCTGATCTGGGTCCACGGTGGTCCCATCTCCAGCTGGCAGGACACCTGGCACTGGCGCTGGAACTCCGCCCTGTTCGCGCTGGAGGGCTACGCCTTGTGCCTGCCCAACCCCCGCGGCTCGACGGGCTTCGGGCACGGCTTCGTCCAGGGCATCTGGGGCAACGAGTGGGGCGCGGCCTGCTACGACGACGTCCAGGCCTGCGCCCAGGCCTTCGCCGCGCGGAGCGACGTCGACGCCGAGCGCGTGGGCCTGATGGGTGGCAGCTTCGGCGGCTACATGACCAACCAGGTCGGCGCGACCACCGACCGGTATGCCTGCCTGGTGAGCCACGCCGGGCTGTTCGACCTCAGCAGCTTCTACGGCGGCACCGATCTGCCCGCCTGGTGGAGCTACCAGCAGGGCGGCACCCCCTACAGCGATCGGGAGTCCTTCGAGCGCTGGAGCCCCCACCGCAACCTGCCGAACTGGAAGACCCCGACCCTCGTGATCCACGGCGAGAAGGACTACCGGGTGCCGATCCACGAAGCCCTGGCGCTGTTCGAGGGTCTCCAGCTCCACGGGGTCGAGAGCGAGTTGCTGATCTTCCCCGACGAGAACCACTGGATCATGCGGCCGGAGAACATCGTGGCCTGGCACGAGGCCATCTACCGGTTCTTGGGGCACCACCTGCAGGCGAATTAGGGGGCGGCCCTCAGGAGGCCCCCCCGCATGAAGCTCCACGGAAAGGTCCTGCACCTGGTCGATGACCCGGCCGCCCTCCGCGCCCAGCTCGACGGCCAGCCCATCGACACCGCGGGCCTGGACTACGTCTACGGCACCAACACCGACGCCATGATCAGCGGCCAGGCCTGCACCCTGGGCTACACGGGCCCGATCCTGGGCCCCTACTTCCTGGAGAACTTCCAGGAGACCGTGGGCAAGGACGACGTGCGCACCGGCGGCTTCCAGGTCGTGGTCGGCGGGCACGCCTACGGCTCCGGCAGCTCCCGGGAGGTCGCGGTGGTCGCCCACCAGGGCGCGGGCATCGAGCTGGTGGTGGCCGACAGCTTCCAGCGCATCTTCCAGGAGAACATGGTCTACGCGGGCATGCCCTTCACCACGGATCGCGGCGTGGTCGACCGGCTGCAGAGCGGCGAGGACATCGATCCCACCAGCTTCTTCGCCGAGCTGCCCCCCTTCTTCAAGGCCGTGGCCGAGTCCGGCGGGCTCATGGCCTACGGCACCTCGCTGCTGGCCGGTGAGGTGACCCCCCACTACGCCGTCGACCGCGACGCCCGGCCCATGAACTGCGCCGAGAAGATCATCGCCCAGAAGGCCTGGCGCGGCGAGGGCGACGCGGTGGGTGTCGGCCACGTCGCGGCCGGCGAGCAGGTGCTCTGCCGGACCGGCTTCCGGGGCATGCACGAGTACACCGCCGGCATGGTGGTGGCGCTCTACCAGGCGGAGTGGGCCGACGCGCCGATGTACCGGCCCGAGCAGGTCGCGGCCTTCGAAGACCACTTCGTGCTCATCTCCCACGACGCGGTCCCCCAATTCGCCAAGGACGCCCGCCTGGCCCCGGCGATGCGGCTCACCGACGAGATGGTCGCGGCCTGTCAGGCCAACGGCATCCGCCTCCACGGCCCCGGCCGCGCCTACCCCCCAGGGGTCTGCCACCGGGTGGTGGTCGAGGACTACGGCCTGCCCGGCGACGTCATCGTGCTCACCGACTCCCACACCCCGACCGCCGGCGTGCTCAACGCCTTCGCCTTCGGCGTCGGCTCGACCGCGATGGCCTTCGCCCTGCGCACCGGTCTCATCCCGGTGACCGTGCCGAAGGTCGTGCGGGTCGAGGTCACCGGTAGAGCCAGGGGCGTGCTCTCGCCCAAGGACCTCATCCTCCACCTCATCGGCGACCCCTACTTCCGCGAGGAGCACTGGCGGGCCGGCCCCACCGACACCTGCGTCGTCGAGTTCGGCGGCCAGGGCCTGGCCCAGTGGAGCGTCGACGAGCTCAGCGTGCTCACCAACATGACCGTCGAGGGCGGGCTCATGACCGGCGTGGTCGAGCCCTGTCAGCCCATCGTGGACTTCCTGATGGCGCGCCGCGGGGTGGACGTGCGGGAGCAGCTGGTCCACCCGGATCCGGGCTGCAGCTATGAGCGGGTCATCACGGTGGACCTGGACGAGGTGCCGCTGACCGTCGCCACCCCCGGCGACTCACGGAACCGGGCGCCGCTGACCGCCCACGGCGAGGTGGCCATCGAGAACGTGGTCATCGCCTCGTGCACCGGGGGGTCCCTCGCCGATCTGCGAGCCGCCGCCGAGGTCCTGCGAGGCCGGGCGGTGGCCGATGGCGTGCGCGTCACGGTCACGCCGTCCAGCGCCGACGTGGCGGCCCAGGCCGAGGCCGAGGGCATCCTGCCGCTGTTCCGGGAGCTGGGCGCGGTCGTGACCCCGCCAGGGTGTGGGTCCTGCATCGGCAACGGGCCGGGCATCCCGCTGCCGGGGGAGACCACTGCGTCGACCACCAACCGGAACTTCGCCCGCCGCATGGGCGCGCCGGGGCCGGTCTACCTGGTGAGTCCAGCGGTGGCGGCGGCGGCTGCGGTCACGGGCAAGCTGGCGGATCCTCGGGGGCTCTGATCGTCAGGCCTCGGGGCGGATCCAGTCCTCGACGCGGAGGCCGGGGATCCGACGGAAGTGTCGACGGTTGCCGGTGACGACGGTGGCGCCGTGGGCCAGGGCGATGCTGGCGATGAAGAGGTCTGCATCGGCCAGGCCCCAGCCGCTGCGGCGGAGTGCGGCCTTGGTGGTGCCGAAGACCTGGGCGGAAGCTCGGTCCAGGCCCAGGACCTCGAGGCTGTTCAGCAGCTCATCGACGGCATCCCAGTTGGCCTCGACCTCTTTCGAATTCGCGGCCCCGAAGTAGAGCTCTGAAGCCGTCACCCAGGTCGTCACGACGATGTCCTCTTCTGCATCGTGCCGGTTCAGGACGTGAGCCTCGCCGCGCAAGATGGCGATGCAGGTGTCTGAGTCGAGGACCTTCACAGCTCCACCTTGCGACCGCCGGTCCTGGCTGCGTAGATCTCTGCGACTTCTTCTTCGAAGGTCAGGTCCGACTGCCAGCTTCCAGCCAGCTCGCGAATGGCCTTGATCTGAGACTGCCGCCGGGCCGACATCCGACCCGTCTCCCGCTCCAGCCCTCCCTCGATCAAGACCAGGGCCTGTCGGTTGAGGCTTCGCCGCTCCCGCTTCGCGAGCTCGCGCAGCTCTTCCAGCACGTCTTCCGGGATGTCCTTCAGCGTCAGAGATGCCATGGCGGCCTCCACAATGGTTGCATTATGGTTGCCAGCTCCAGGCTCGGCAACCCCTACTCATCCACCGCCGAGCACATGAACGTGCTGCTGCCGTACCCCGGGTAGTTCAGGTCGTTGTACCCATCCACGATGCCGCTGGCGTCGAAGGCGTAGTACATCGAGCTCAGCGGGTCGTTGTCGCCGTTGGGCTCGCCGTAGTTCGTCATGTCGGAGACATAGAAGTCACCGCCGTCCCCGGCGACCCAGTCGCAGCTGGCGTTGTCGCTGCGCAGGGCCGTGTTGTCGCAGCGGGAGCCGTCGACCCGGGGGTAGACGCCCATGATGTAGAGGTAGTCGTCGGTGCCGCCCGGACCCACGGTGCTGTCGGTCGCGACCGTCCAGGCACTGAGCAGGTGATCCGAGGTCCGGGGGATGAAGAGCTGCAGGCCGTAGCTGTCGCAGACCGGCTCGGCGTCGTCGGCGTAGTGGGTCGAGCCCTGGTCGAGCTTGAGCATCGTGTAGCCGCCGCCGTCGGTGGTCATGTCGCACCAGGCCTCGTAGGCCGAGCCGCTGGCGCTCGGATCGAGCCAGTACAGGCCGTCGCTGGCCGAGCCCCGGTCGGTCAGCACCGCCAGACAGGTCTCGCCGGGGCAGGTCTCGGAGTCGCCGGGCTCGGCCTCGGTCTCGCCG
>CAYFPX010000041.1:41780-45717 GCA_964344945.1 uncultured Enterobacterales bacterium | reverse complement strand
GGGGGGCTCGGTGTCGGAGGGGGGCTCGGTGTCGGTGGGCGCCGTGTCGGTGGGCTCCGCCGTCTCCGTGGTGCCCGGCGGGGTGGCGGTGTCGCCGGTGTCGAGGGTGGTGTCGTCGCCACAGGCGAGCAGGAACATCAGCGTCCACATGGCGCCTCCTCAGAAATTCAGGACGTAGGTGACCTTGTGGCTGTTGTCCCAGGCGTAGAGCAGCTGATCGCTCGGGTTGTACTTGATCGAGCTGTTGTAGCTGTAGTCGTTGTAGAAGGTGATGCCCGGGTTCCAGTCCACCCCGTCGCAGGTGTCGTAGGCGTAGCTGATGGTCGTGGTGACGCTGCTGTAGCTGTCGGTCACGTACAGCACGCCGTCGACCATCCAGGCGTTGCCGTAGTTGCTGCGGTCGCCGGCGCTGGTCGTGTAGGTCGCCTCGATGTTCAGGTCCGCGTCGACCTTCACGAACTTGATGTTGCAGCCGTCGCTGCTGTCGCCGTAGATCACCCAGAGCCCGTGCTCGTCGAGCTCGAAGTCGATGTCGCTGTAGCCACCCCACTGCCAGTGGCAGTCGTTGCGGTAGCCGGCATCGGCCAGGTTCACGGTGGTCACGACGCTGTTGGTGGACAGGTCGACCTTGACCAGGTCGTTGGTGCCGCCGCGGTTGTAGTAGAGGTAGCCGTCCCAGGCGACCGCCCCGGTGCCGTCCCAGTCGTAGGGCAGGGTGGTGCTGCTGCTGTAGCTCTGGGCGGTGAAGTCGGAGAAGCTCTCGTAGCGCTCGATGGTGGTGCCCTGGTGGTTGTTCATCGACCAGTAGAGCCCGGCGCCGAGGGTCTCCGCGGGGTCGGCGAACCAGGCGCCGTAGGTGGTGCCCCAGGAGGCGTGGGAGGTCGGGCTGTCCACCGAGGAGATGAGGGCGGTGCAGGTCCCACCGGTGATGACCACGCTGTCGGTGGCGGTGTCGCCGTCGTCGTCGCCGTCGTCCGGGGTCATGGTGCACTCCCACACCTCGGCCTCCAGCGTGTTGCTGGCGCGGATCGTGTCCCCGCTCCAGTCCGTGGAGGAGGTGGAGCCGGTCCAGAGACTGCCGTCGACGGTCCAGGTCGCTGCGTAGGACACGCTGTCGCCGTCGGGATCGGTGCTCTCGCTGGTGACCTCGCAGAACAGGTCGTCGGTGCCCTCCTTGGGGTCCTCGGGGGTGATGCGCACGGTGGGGGCGCTGGGGGCGCTGTTGGCCACGGTGACCACGCTCGAGGTCGCCGCGGTGCCCAGGTCGGTGCCGTCGTCGGGGGTGACCTCGACCTGGACGGTCTGGTCCTTGTCGAAGTGGTCGGCGCCGCTCAGGGATGCGGTGGTCTCGCCGGCGACCTCCACACCGTCGACGAACCAGGCGTAGGTCACACCGACGCTGTCCCCGTCGGCGTCGCTCGTGCTGACGCTGGCCGAGACCGTGTCCTCGGTGTCGACGCTGGTGGGGGACAGGGTGACGCTGTCGACGACCGGCGGCGCGTTGGCCACGGTGACGGCCGCGCTGTCCACCGGGTCCCCGGTGTCGTCGCCGTCGCTCGGGGTGACGGTGCAGACCACGCTGTCGCCCCGGGTGAAGGCCCCAGCCAGGCTGTTGGTCGTGCCGACCCCCGAGACGCCGCTCACCGACCAGTCATAGGTGTAGGTGAAGGACGAGGTGCCGTCGGCATCGGTCGTGGTGCCGGGGGTGCAGCTCAGCGTGTCGTCGACGGTGGGGTCGGCCGGGCTCACGCTGACCGACGCCAGCTCAGGCGGCGTGTTGGCGATGACGACCGAGTCGCTGACCGCGGTGCCGGTGCTGACACCGTCCGACGGGGTCACGGCGCAGGCCACGGTGTCGCCGCCGACGTAGCCGCTGGACAGGCTTGGAGCGGTGCCGGCGGACACGCCGTTGATCGTCCAGGCGAGGGTGCTGACGTCGCTGTCGCCGTCGGCGTCGCTGTAGCCGGACCAGCTGCAGCTCAGGCCGTCCTCCGCCGTGGGGTCCGAGGGCGCGATGCTCACCGTGGTGATCTCAGGGGCCGAGTTGTCCACCGTCAGCGAGGCGCTGGCCGCGGTGCCGGTGTCGCTGCCGTCGCTCGGCGTGACCGTGCAGGTGACCACATCGTCCCGCACCAGGGTGGTCGACAGGGTGGTGCTCGAGCCGGCGGGACTGCCGTTCAGGGTCCAGGCCACGGTGCTGCGATCGGTGTCGCCGTCGGCGTCTTCGAAGGTCCAGGTGCAGGTCACGCTGTCGCCCGCCACGGCCGGGTCCGGGTCGATGGCCACGTCGGAGACCGCAGGCGCCGAGTTGGTGATGGTCAGGGTGTCGGAGACCGGCGTGCCGGTGTCGTGACCGTCGTCGGGGGTGACGGTGCAGGTGACCAGGTCGCCGCCGGAGAAGGCGCCGGCGAGCCAGGTGTCGGTGCCGACCTCGCTGCCGTTGACCCGCCAGGACCAGGTGGACTGGTCGCTGTGGCCGTCGGCGTCGGTCCAGCCCGCCGCCGAGCAGACCAGGGTGTCCTCGGCGGTGGCCGGGTCGGGAGACAGGGTCGCGCTGGTGAGGGAGGGCACCGAGTTGCTCACCAGGATCGAGGTGTCCACCGGGGTGCCCGTGCTGGCGCCATCGTAGGGGGTGATGGTGCAGGTCACCGTGTCCGTGCCGACGAAGCCGCTGGACAGGGTCGTGCCGCTGCCCGCCGGGGTGCCGCCGACGGTCCAGGTGGCGAAGGACTGGTCGGTGTCGCCGTCGGCGTCGTCGAAGCCGGACCAGGCGCAGGTCAGGGTATCGCCGACCTCGGCCGGGTCGGGGCTGATGGTGACCACCGCCACCGACGGCGCGGAGTTGCCGATGGTGGTGACGGCGCTGACGGGCGTGCCGGCGTCCAGGCCGTCGTGGGGGGTGACCGTGCAGGTGACGGTGTCGTCGCCGCCGAAGCCGCCGGTCAGGGTGTCGCCGGTGCCGATGGTCGTGCCGTCGACGGTCCAGGCGTAGGTGCTGGCGTCGGCGTCGCCGTCCGGGTCGGACCAGCCCTCGGCGGTGCAGGTCAGGGTGTCGTCGGCGCCGGCCGGGCTGGGGCTGATGGTGGCGCCGGTCAGGCTCGGCGCGGCGTTGCCCACCGTGACCGAGGCCGTGGCTGCCGTGCCGTCGGCACGGTCGTCCCGGGGTGTCACGGTGACGGTCCAGGTGTCGCCCCGGGTGGTGGCTTCGGCCGGCAGCCGGGCGTCGGTGCTCTCGCTGCTGGCGCTGCCGAACAGGTCCCAGGCGTAGGTGTAGCTGACCGGGTCGCCGTCGGGGTCCTCGCTGTCGGTCTCCACGGTCACGACCAGGTCGTCGGTGGTGTCCGGGTCCTCGGGGGACAGGGCGAGGGTCGGGGCCGAGGGCAGGCCGTTCACCGTGAGCTGGATGGCGTCGACCGCGAACAGGCCGTCGGTGTCGGTGACGGTGAGGGAGAGGGTGTGGCGCCCGACCGAGAGGCTGTCGGTGGTGAAGGCCAGGGCGCCGCTCGAGGTCGCGGGGTCGGCGTCCAGGTCACCGTCCAGGTCCGAGGACCAGACCACCTCCAGGTCGGTCGCGTCGGTGGACTCGTCGGAGACCTGGCCGGTGACGTCGAGTGCGTCGCCCTCGTCGACGGTGGTGTCGTCGGCGGGTCCGGTGATGGTGGCGACCGGGGGCTGGCCGACGCTGTAGAGCATCGCGTCGCTGCACAGGCCGCCGGCGTTGTCTTCGACGGTCAGGGTGATCACGTGGGTGCCGGGGGAGAGCTCGTCGGTGGCCAGCAGGATCTCGCCGGCGCTGGTCGGGTTGCCGCTGCCCAGCTCGCCGTCCTCGTCGCTGGACCACGTGAACGCAAGCGAGCTGGCGCTCTGCTCGGCGTCGTCGGCCGTGCCCAGGAAGGAGACGCTGTCGCCCTCTTGGCCGAAGGCCCCGTCTGCCGGC
>CAYFPX010000041.1:23026-41770 GCA_964344945.1 uncultured Enterobacterales bacterium | reverse complement strand
GATGGCACAGGTCGGGTCGGTGTTGTCCCCGGTGGCGGGCGTGCCGGTGTCGCCGGTGGGGGGCGTGCCGGTGTCGTCGCTGGGAGAGGTGCTGCTGTCGGCCGTGGTGGTGGTGTCGTCCCCACAGGCCAGGAGGAGGAGGAGGGGCCACATGGAGGCCTCCGCGGGAAGGAGAGGAGATGAAAGCACAGGTCTCGTGCGGGTTGCCCGGGATTCCCGGGGCGGCACGCACGCCAGGACGCGCAGGTCCCCCGCGAGTGAGACGATCTCGACGCAGGTCCCCCCGGGATGAGACGGTTCGGGCCCGGACGGAGCGTGTCGGACCGCGATCGTGCCTCCCAGGGGGCTTCCCGGGGGTGTCTGAGCGCGATTCGGCCACCTGGCGTCTCACTTGGACCGGACCTGCGTCGCCGGCGTCTCACGAGAGGGGGACCTGCGAACAGGACCCTCATTGACCGGGTCACCTGGGTTGACCCGGTCGATCAGTCCGCGCTGGTGAAGTCCGCCGTCGCCGACAGCGTCACCAGGCACCCGTCGATGCCCAGCCCGTTGGGGGCCCCGCTCTCCAGGTCCTCCTGGATCGGCTCGCAGTCGCTGCTCGGCCCCGCCAGGGTGAACAGGATGTCGGTCTGGAAGGAGAGGGTCGCGCCCTCGTCGGTCAGGATCCAGCGCTCGTCGGCGTCGAGCATGCAAGCGCCGCCGTTCTCGATGGGGGAGCGCTCGCCGTCGGGGTCGTAGGTCAGGGTGTGGTCGTCGATCTCGAAGACCACGTCACCGTCGGCGCAGGTGCTCGAGTCGGTGGTCTCGCAGAGCTGGTCGTAGGCCTCGGTGCCGTCGTCGCTGACCCGGTAGACCACGTAGGTGTCGGCGTCGAAGGGGATCGGGCCCAGCTCGCCGCGGAATTCGTCGCTGTCGGAACACTGCTGGCCCCAGGCGATGTCGCTGCTGGTGACCTGCCAGAAGAAGACGAGGCCGTGCTCGTCGGTGGACGGGCCTGGGTCGCGGGCGCAGGCGAGCAAGGTGGCGGCGCTGAGTGCGGCGATGGGCAGGCGCGTCATGGCGGGGGCATGATGCCACGTGGGTCGGTGGGAGCTGGGATGCACACGTTGTTGTGGGCCGCGCTGCTGGGCGGCAGGCGTCAGCACCCTGGAAACTCCTCGGTCTCGGCGTGGATCCACCGCCGGAAGCCAGGGTAGGAGCTGCCCATGCTGCTCCTGCTCTCCACCGCCCTGGCCGCGCCCTACGTGGAGTGGCTCGACGAGCCCCTGCATCCCGGCGCCCTGCTGCCCGACGAGCACGATGCGCTGCTCGAGGCCGCCGCCGGCCGCGCCCCGGCCGATGCGACCCACGTGGAGATCCGCGCGGTCGGCCCCGACGGCGTCACGCGTCGGCTGGACGAGTTCCTGGTCCCGGTCGAGCCCGTGCCCACCAAGGAGCCGCGCACCCGCTCGGCCCCCGTCGACCACCCCGGCCGCGCCGACGGCGCCCTGAGCGGCAAGGCGGTCTACCTGAGCCAGTGTCACGGGTTCATCTGGTACGACTCGGTCGGCGGCTTCACGACCCAGCGGGGCAACCTCTACGACACCGTCGAGGACTTCCACAACCCCGAGGGCGCCAACCAGTACCTGGCCCGCTACCTGGAGAACGCCGGCGCCGCCGTGTTCACTGTGAAGGAGCGAGACATGAACCGGCTGTCCGCGATCGTGGACAACGGCGACAGCGGCTACTCCGAGTCCGGCAGCGGCTTCTCCAACGGCCCCGCGGGCTTCGCCGCCACCGGCCCCTGGGACTACGGCGAGGATCCCTTCGACAGCGGCACCACCCGGTCCTTCCCCGCCGACGGCGGGGGGGTCGCCACCTGGGTCCCCACCGTGCCCGCCGATGGTGTCTACGGGGTCTACCTCTCCTGGGACTCCGACGGCGGCAACGCCACCGACGCCCACTACCGGATCACCCACCCCGGCGGCGTGATCGACCGGGTCTTCGACCAGACCGTGCACGGCTCGACCTGGCAGTACGTGGAGACGCTCTGGATCCCGGCGGGCAGCGGCGGCCTGACCGTGGAGCTCATCGCCGACAGCAGCCACGCCGGCCGCTCACTCAACGCCGACGCCGTGCGCATCGGCGGCGGCATGGGCGATGTCCGCCGGAACGGCACCACCAGTGGCCGCCCCCGCTGGGAGGAAGGCGCCATCCAGTACGTGCAGTACAACGGCGCCCCCACCAGCGTCTACGACCCCAGCTGGGACGGCAACGGCTCCGACCCCAGCAGCCGCAGCCGCTGGGCCGAGTGGGAGCACCCCAGCGGCGAGGACGCGGTCTACGTGTCCTGGCACTCCAACGCCGGCGGCGGCACCGGCACCAGCGTCTACACCTACGAGTCCGGCTCCACCACCGGCGTCGCCGGCTCCGAGGAGCTGAGCGAGCTGCTGCTCGAGGAGCTGGTCGACGCCATCCGCGCCCAGTGGGACAGCGACTGGACCAGCCGGGGCACCAAGACCGCCGCCTTCAGCGAGGTCAACCCCAGCCACAACAGCGAGATGCCGGCGGCCCTGATCGAGCTGGCCTTCCACGACCACGAGGTCGACGTGGAGCTGCTCAAGGAGCCCCTGTTCCGCCAGGACACCAGCCGGGCGATGTACCGGGCGATCACCCGCTACTTCGTCGGCGACTCGGCCACCTTCCTGCCCGAGCCCCCGGTGGCGCTCGCCCTGGTTCACGACAGCGACGGCAAGCTCCAGCTGTCCTGGTCCGCCGGGCCCAGCGGCTACCCCTACGGGGATCCGGCGACGTCGTACATGGTCTACACCTCTGCGGACGGCCGGGCCTGGGACAACGGCTTCTCGACCGGGGGCACGAGCGTGACCCTCCAGGCCGCCAAGGGCGAGGCCGTGCACGTGCGCATCGCCGCGGTGAACGACGGCGGCCTGTCCTTCCCCAGTGAGGTGGTCGCCGCGGGGCGGGCCCGGGACGCCAGCCCGGTGGCGCTGGTCGTGGGCGCCTTCGACCGGCTCCAGTCCAGCCTGCTGCCCTGGGAGGCGGTCGGTGGTGCGGTCGGCGACGTGCGCCGGATGGAGCTCTGGCGGGTCAATCCCTTCGACATCGTCGCCGGCCACGGCCGGGCCCTGGACACGGCCGGGGTGCCCTTCGACAGCGTCGCCGACGAGCGCCTGAGCGAGCTGGACCTGAGCGCCTACGACCTGGTGATCTGGGCCGCCGGCGAGGAGTCCACCGCCGACGAGACCCTGTCCGGCACCCAGCAGACCGCGATCGCGACCTACCTGGACCAGGGCGGCGCCTTCTGGATCTCCGGGGCCGAGGTGCTCTGGGATCTCGACGAGAAGGGCAGCACCGCCGACCAGGCCTTCTGCGCCGACTTCCTGGGCGCCACGATGGCCAGCGACGACGCCGGCACCAGCTCGGCGTCGGGCCAGGGCATCCTGGCGGGGCTGGACCTGTCCTTCGGCGAGGCCGCCGGCGGTGCCTACCCGGTGGAGTACCCGGACGTGCTCAGCACCGGCCGCGACGTGGTCGTGACCTA
This sequence comes from uncultured Enterobacterales bacterium, assembly GCA_964344945.1. Lineage (GTDB taxonomy): Bacteria > Myxococcota_A > UBA796 > UBA796 > CAJQPC01 > CAYFPX01. The sequence continues at coordinate 38,229 of CAYFPX010000041.1, read as the reverse complement.
CGGCGACGGCAGCGCGGCGGGGGCCCTGGGCGAGGGCGTCTTCTTGCTCGGCTACCCCTTCGAGGTCATCGCGTCCGAGGCCGACCGGGCCGAGGCCGCGGCGCGGCTGGTCGAAGCCCTGGTGCCCGGGTGGACCGACGAGGGCGACGGCGGCACGACCGGACCGGGGGACAGCGGGATCACGGACACCCCGACGACCGGCGACACCGGCGGCGCCGAGCTCGCGTCCAGCCCCTGGGAGCGCACGCCGATGCCCACGGGCTGTGGGTGTGCGAGCGGCGGCGGCGCCGGGGTGGCGGGTCTGTGGCTGCTGGTGCTGGTGGGGGCCTCCCGTCGGCGACACTGAGAGGGGGTGAGAGTCCGAAGGTCGGACGTTCGTCCGCTCTCAGCGTGCCCCTCATCCCTCGGGCCCATCGATCCGTACCCAGGGGTAGTCCCAGGGAGGTCCCCGTGATCCTGATCCTCGCCGTCGCCTGCTCGTCCAGTCCCGAGGTCGCCGTCTCCGGCGACGCGGTGCTCGCTTCCCCGAAGGACCTCGAGGCCGTGGCCGAGGGCGTGGCGCTGACCGAGGTGGCGATGAACTACCAGGTCTTCGAGCTGGCCGACACCTTCGACTTCACCCAGACCCTGCTCGACGCCAACGCCGCGACCCTGATGGACATCTCCCACTGCGCGACCCAGCCGGGCCTGGCGGACTTCGACCTGTTCCAGAGCCCCGGTGCCGAGCACGGCTGGTGGTGGGGCTTCGAGATGCAATTCGCCGACTGCGACTTCGGCGGCTGGAAGTTCCACGGCCGCATCATCTACACCTACGACGAGCTGTACTACGCCGACGACCTGTCGGACTCCGCCGACGTCGACGCCCACCTGGCCGCCGCGATCTCCATCGCCGAGCGGGGTGAGCAGACCACGTACTACTGCATGGACCTGACCCTGGAGAACGACTACGGCGTGCAGAAGTGCGGTGTGGTCGAAGGCGACTCCCGAGACCACGTCAACAGCTTCGAAGGCGAGAACGACTACGAGGACAGCGCCCTGGCCGCGTTCTCCTGGGACGGCGGCGCGTCCCTGTCCTCCAGCGGCGACGACTGGGACATCTACCGGTCGGGCACCTTCACCATGGCCGGTCACCTGGACCTGCACGGCGACGACGGCTTCGACTTCGACGCCTACAGCGGCGAGGTCTCCTTGGACGGCGTGCAGAAGCTCACCAGCGACAGCCTGCCCTACGACGGCGCGATCACCATCGACGGCTTCGGCTCCCTGGTGTTCGACGCCGACACCCCGAGCACCGGCGAGGTCACCGCCCAGGACACCGACGGCAACGACGTGTTCACGGTGGACCTGGACGACTACGCGGCGCCCGAAGCCCCGTAGCCGTCACTGCACGGGGTCGCTGTACTCCAGGCGGAGCTCCCCGCCGACGTTCTCCGAGCCGATGGCCTCGAGCAGTGCCTCGGCGGCGGCACACTCACCGTCTCCAACGGCGGCCCCTGCGAGTGACGACTACCGCTCGACCGCCCTGTCGTAGACCCCGATCACATCCTTCACACTCGCCACCGCCTCCGCCGCCGGCGGGTCCAGGTCCGGCACGGCGAGCACCTGCTCCAGCAGCGCGTGCTGCGCCTCGAGCACGGCCTGGTCCTCCCGCTCCGGGTCCCGCCGCAGCTCCCGCAGGGTCTGCGCCATCTCCCAGCTGGCGTCGGCGAGCGCGTCGTGGCCCAGCCGACGGAGCTCCCGCGAGACCCCCTGCCAACGGGGCGCGGCCTTGCTGGAGAACGACACGAAGGGCGCCGCGGCCAGCTCCTCCTCGGTGGGCTCGTGGGTCCCCCGGCGTGGCGGCTGGGGCGGACCGGAGGCCAGGTCCTTGGGCCGGACCTGCAGCTCGGAGCTGGCGCGGACCGGGACCTGGTCCCCGTCCACGTCGGTCTCCGCCGGCGCCGCCGTGACCGGCTCGGGCGCCTCGCTCCCGGAACCCAGGAGCCATGCGCCGACTCCGACCCCGACCAGGGCCACGACCACGACGGCCACTCGCCTCACGACAACACCTCGCTCAGCACCTGCGCCAGGTCCCGCACCTGGTACGGCTTGGGCAGGACCGCCCGGAAGCCCTCCTCCTGGAAGTTCGCCAGCAGACCGTCGTTGGCGTAGCCGCTCGACGCGATCACCACGGCGTCGGGCTGGGACGCCCGCAGCTGCCGCATCGCCTCGCGGCCACCCATGCCGCCGGGAATGGTGAGGTCCATGATCACAGCGTCGAAGGGACGCCCGAAGCGCCGGGCTTCTTCAACCTCTCGCACGGCCTCGGCGCCGTCGCTGGCGTAGGCCACCTCGTGGCCGAGCACGGTCAGCATCTCGCCGACCACTTCGCGCACCAGCAGCTCGTCGTCCATCACCAGGATCCGCCGCCCGGGCGCCACGGGCACGATCGGGTTCCGCCCGGAGTCCGCCACCTCGGTGGCCTCGGCCGCCTCGGCGGCCGGCAGGTAGATGCGGAAGGTGGCCCCGCCGCCCGGCACCGAGTCCACCGTGATCGCACCCCCGTGCCGCACGACCACCGAGTGGGCGATGGCCAGACCCAGCCCCGTGCCCTCCTCCTTGGTGGTGAACCAGGGGTCGAAGAGCCGCTCCAGGTGCTCCGAGTCGATGCCGCCGCCGCTGTCGGACAGGGCGATGCGCACATACGGCCCCGGATCCAGGGCGAAGCCGCCCTCGCTCCAGGCAGCCCCGATGCGCACCACGGCACCCTCGACCTCGACCGTGCCGCCCTGGGGCATGGCTTGCTTGGCGTTCAGCGCCAGGTTGTGCAGGACCTGGGTGAGCTGCCCCCGGTCCACCTGGGCCCACAGCGCCCCCCGGGGAAGGTCGAAGACCGGCCGCACCGCCGTGCCCCGCAGGCTGAAGGCGACCGCTTCCTTGACCAGCGACGCCAGGTCCAGGGTGCGCTTCACGGGCTCACCACCGGTGGCGAAGGTCAGCAGCTGGCTGGCGAGCTCCGTGGCCTGGCGGCAGGCGGACCGGGCCTCGCGCAGGGCGTGGTGCAGGCGCGGGCTCGCCGGCGCGTGCCGCCGCGCCAGGGACAGGTGGCCCGACACCCCCATGAGCAGGTTGTTGAAGTCGTGGGCGATGCCGCCAGCGAGCACTCCGAGGGACTCGAGCCGATCCACCCGCGTGGCGGCCTGCTCCAGTCGGCGGGTCTCGGTGACGTCGGTCCCGGTGCCGATCACGAACTCGACGGAGCCGTCGTCACGCCGGAGGTGGGTGGACTGCCAGAGCACGGTGCGTAGCTGGCCGCCGCGGGTGAGCAGCGGGCTCTCGTAGTCCTCGGCGGGCCCCGGCTGCTGGAGGTTCTCCAGGAACGAGGCCGCCGCCTGCTCCCGAGCCTCGACGTTCACCAGGGCGTTCCAGGCGAGCTTGCCCCGGACCTCGTCGGCGCTCCAGCCGGTGAGCCGCTCGCAGGCCCGGTTGAAGCCGACGATGCGCCCCTCGGTGTCCAGGACCAGCACCAGGGCGGCGACGGTGTCGAGCACCGCAGTGAGGAACTGGCGCTCGTGCTCCAGGGCGTGCACCGCCTGGACCCGCTCGGTGATGTCCAGGAGCACGCCGTTCCAGAGCACGCTGCCGTCGACCTGTTCCGTGGCGCTGGCGGACCCCCGGAGCCAGCGCACCTCGCCGCCCGCGGTGTGGATGCGGAACTCGTGGTTCCAGGTGGCCAGGGTGCGGTTGGCGTGGGCCTGAGAGGCCCGGAAGGCGGCGCGATCGTCCTGGTGGATCTGGCGGAAGAAGCGCCCGCCGTCGGCCACCAGCTCCCGCGCACTGTGGCCGGTCAGGCCCTCGATGGAGCGGCTGATGAAGGGGAAGTACCAATTCCCGCCCCCTTCCCGGACGACCTGGTAGAGCGCGCCGGGCATGTGGCGGCCGACCTCTTCCAGGCGAGCGAGATCCTCGGAGCCCACCAGCTCGGCGTGCACCCGCCGCCGCAGCGCGGCCCGACGCACGAGCAGGTGCAGGCGACCGTCCGGCACCTCGAGCTCCTCGGGGCCGACCACCTCGACCCAGGTCCGGGGCGAGGCCCGGGCCAGGCGGACCACCGGGGGCGGCTCCCCCCGGTCCACCACCAGCACGAGCTCCGGCGGCTCCAGGTCCACCGCGGCCAGCGCTTCGTCGAGGGTGACGGCCCAGGCCAGGAGCGCCTGCTCCCCGGCCAGGCTGCGGGCGAGCACGTCCATGCCCGCCGGGTCCGGATCGAGCACCAGCACGCGTGCCTTGGGAGGGGGCGCCATGCCTCCCGTCCTATCCCTTCGCGGCGACCCAGACCTGGAAGCGACGGTCGTCCGCCAACAACCGGGCTGTGCCGAAGGTCCCCCGGAGTCGCCGCCCCAGGCCTGCGGTGACCTGGCTGACCAGGATCAGCTGGCCACCGGGCCGCAGCCGGGCCGGGGCCAGGGCGATGAGCCGGTCCACGGTGCTGCGGTCGCCCTCCACGCCCCGGTGCAGCGGCGGGTTGGAGAACACCGCGCCGTAGGTGGTGTCGTGAGGGATCGGGTTCCAACCATGGCCCTGGACGACCCGGGCGCCCGGCAGGTTCTGCTGGGCGCAGTGCACCGACCAGGCGTCGATGTCGCTCAGCGTCCAGGACAGGCCGGGGTGCAGGCGATCGACCCCGACCGCGATCGTGCCCAGGCCACAGGCGAAGTCGACACAGGGGCCCACCAGGGAGAGCCTCGGCACCACCGAGAGCAGCAGGGCGGTGGCCGGGTCCAGGGCGCCCTTGGCGAAGGTGCCGGGCAGAGCGAAGAAGGGCACCGGCGCCGCCACGCCCGGCAGGGCCAGGTCCCGGGTCTCCTGCCAGGCCGAGAGGGCGCCCCGGGCCGGGGCGTCGCTGCGGGTGGCGGTCCAGACCCGGCAGTGCCTGCGGGTGGCCAGGGTCGTCGCCCCGTCGAAGAGCGGCGCCAGGCGCTTGCCCGTGGACTTCACGCCCTCGTCGTTGGCCCCGACCACCCACAGGGGCGACCCCGGCTGCAGCCTCGCGGCCACCAGGTCCAGCACCACCGCCAGCCGCGCCCGCTCCCGGGGCATGCGCACCAGCGCCCCGTGCCAGGGCACCGTCACCGGCTCCGCCCGGGCTGGCCGGTCGTCCCAGGCCCGGGTGAGCCAGCGGACCGGCTCGGCTCCCACGCTCGCCAGCGCATCGCCCACCTGGCCGGTGAGCTCGTCGACGACCCCGATCGTGCCCTGGGGCCGGAGCTGGAGGAGCTCTTCGGCGGCCACCTGGGCGCAGGCCTGATCGCGGGAGTGGGACATCGGCGGCGCCGATAACCCCTGCCAGGCGACTCATCAGTCGTGGGCGATCATCACCCCGCCCTCCACGGGCACCACCCGCTGGGTCTGCTGCGCGATCTCGTCCCCCTCACGGTCGTAGATGCGCAGGCGTGGGGGGCAGGCGAAGACCCGGGAAGTGCACCCCGAACTCCGTGCTGTCGAACCCGCTCTCCCCCTCCATCAGGTGCACGGTCTCCACCGTGTCCGGCACCGGCTCGAAGGTGAGGACGAAGCTCGCAGGGCCGTGACAGTCGCCCCCCAGGGGGCAGCCGGTGGCGCTCACCAGCCCGTAGGGCGTGCCGTCGGCGGCGTCGTACAGCGTGTACGCGTTCTTCGACCCCGGCGGGTAGAGCGTGAACCACACGCCGCGGGGGATGTCGACCGTGGCCGTGACCCCGCTCGCGTCGGCGGTCAGCGAGGTGACCTCCACGCCCGTCTGGTGCCTGCGGAGCTCCTGCAAGGCCGGCGGCGGGGTGGTGTCGATCACGCCGAAGTGGTGCTCGCTCCGGCAGACGTTCAGCTCGCAGAAGACCTGCACGCTCACCCGGCCGGTGGCCATGGGGCCTTGGACCCTCGTGGAGAACACGGCCTTCTCGGTGACGCCACCGTCGGACGCGTAGCGGGTCAGGTCGATGGGCCCGACCTGCTGCACCGGCCAGCCCAGGGCTTCGACGATCGCCGCGTCCTCGGCGACGTCCCGCATGCCGGCCTGGTAGCTCTGGCGATCCCTGATGTCGAACGGGTTGCTGCACGCCGCGACGGCGAGCAGCGCGGACAGCGAGACCACGAGGGTCCGGCTGACGGTCATGGGGTCCTCCTTCGGGTTCACCCCGGTCTACGGGGGGAACGGAGGACTCCTGCGCCACGGGCGCCGCTGTCACCTCGCTGGCACCCTGCGCTACTTGACCGCCATCGGCACGCCCAACAGCTTCTCCAGGGTCACCGGCTCCAGCTCCGACGGCTCGTGGGGCTGCTCCAGCTCGGGCAGCGGTGGGACCTCCACGGCGATGCGGCCGAGCATGGGGGTCACCTCCGACGGCGGCACCTCGTGCACGGTCTCCGGCTCGGTCTCCGGCATGGCGATGTCGCCCATCAGCAGCTCACCCTCCGGCTCCCAGGCCGGCTCGCCCGTCATCGGCTCCACGGCGATGGCGCCCATGATGAAGGGCTCGATCGGGCTCTCCGACCCCTCTTCGCACGCCCCCGGCTGGAGCACGACAGCGGCGGCCGCGGCCCCGGTGCTCAGGCGCCGCCACAGCGCACGGCGCCGAGGCTTCAGCCGGAGGGGAGAGAAGGACCCGCAGGTCGCCACGGGCCGTGACAGCGGGTGGTCATCGGCAGTGACGACGCGGCCGTCCGGGGTCCGGAACAGCCGCACGCAGATCTTGCCCTCCGTCTCCCGCAGGAGCGCCTCGGCGTCGGCCCGGCGCATGGCGCTCAGGTCGAAGACGTCCTTGTCGCAGGACCCGCAGTGCCGGACGGCGCCACCGCCGTCCATGTCCTGCCAGGACTCCTGGCAGCGGAAGGTGAAGGTGAGGTCTTCGAGGGTGATGCGACGGCTCAAGGCGGCCTCCCGTGTCGTCGTGACGGACGGACAACGGGGGCCGAGCCGGGTTCCTTACACCCGGCTCATCCAGTCTCGCGAGACGCGTCCAGCAGCATCGCCCCGACGCCGGCGTGAGCCACCTCTGGCTCCCGACCCACCCCGAGCTCCGGGGCGCCGCCGACATCGCCGCCCTCATGGGCCTGTTGCGCGAGGTCGTGCGGCGCGAGCGAGACCGGTTCGAAGGGCGCCGCCCGCGGGATACGGCCGCCGGGTGAAGGTCCCGTCCCACAAGGCCCGCCCCCTGCTCGAAGCCGCCGAGGCCCTGCCTGGGACCGGCTGCACCGCGGACTGCGCCGTGGCCCTGGTCCTGGACCTGCTGGCGGCCCGGGAGCCGGCGGAGCGGGAGGAGCTGCTGGGGGCCCTGCGCCTGCCCCTGTGGCGGGCGGGCCGCGCGACCCTCCAGGCCGCCGCCGCCCTCAGCGGCAAGGCCGACCCCGCCGACGCCGACCCCGCCCTGCTCGACACCTACGGCTGGCACAGCCACGCCGTCCTGGCGAGCTGGCTGCCCCTCGGCCCCGCCCGAGACGCGGCCGAGGCCGCCTGGCACACCCTGCACGCCCGCCCGCGACCGCCGCTCTCCGCGGTGGTCAACCTGGCGGAGCTGCACCGGCTCCGCGGCGAGCACGGCCCCGCCCGGATGCTGCTCGGCGAGGCCCAGCGCCTGCTCCAGGGCCCCGCCCGCAGCCGCTGCGGTGTCGCCGACCGGGACTGGGCTCCCTTCGTAGACGCCCTGGACCGCTGCAACGCGAGCGCCGACCCGGACATCGAGCTGGCCCTGCTCTCCGAGTCCGAGCTGGGCCTGCTCGTGGACAGCCCGGACCGCGCGGGCCTGCGGGCGGACCTGTGGTGCACCTGGCGCACGGCGGACAAGCGCACCCGGGCCCGGCTGCGCGGGGTGTTCTCCGGGACCTGGCTCGGACCCCTGCCGGGGCCCCTGGACGCCGAGGAGCTGTCCTGGGCCGCCGAGGTGGCGGCCAGGCGGTGATCAGCGGGCGCTGATCGAGGTCGCGAGCCGCTGCACCTTGGGATCGGTGTCGACCGCGAGGGCCGGTGCGTGGGGCGCGGCGACGCCGAGCCGATCCAGGGCCCGCAGGGCGTTCAGGCGCACCTCCGCGTCGCTGTCCTGGAGCAGCGGCACCAGGTCGCGCTGGGTGGCAAGGAGCTGGAGCACGCCGATGGAGCGGGCCGCGCCGGCCCGAACTTCCGGCGCCGGGTCGCGCAGGGCGCGCACCAGGTCCGCCTGGAGAGGCTCGCCGTCGGTGCGATGGGCGGCGCCGCGGGCGGCGACCTGGCGCACGGTCGGGTGCTCGTCGGTGAGGCCGAGCTGGATGGCCTCGACCCCGAGCGGGCTGCGCTGGAGCGACCAGACCAGGCCCTCGCGGACCATGGGGTCCGGGTCCACGACCAGCAGGTCGTAGAAGGGCTCGCTGTAGTCGAAGGTCGAGCGGTGCACGACCTCGACCAGGGCGGCGCGGGTCCGGGCGCTCTCGTCGGCGTGCAGGAGCCGGTCCATGAAGACCATGTCCCAGGCCTGGGCGCCGCCCGGGTAGCGAGCGATGTGGTCGGCCCGGCTGTCCATCGGCGGCATGGTCCAGTGGACCGCGGCCCGCTCGCCGTCGGCCCGCCAAGCGAGCACGACCCGGGCCTGGTGGGCCACGCGCCAGTCGCTGTGGGTGGCCAGGTCCTGGAGCTCGGTGTCGGTCCAGTCGGGGTCGTTGACGACCGCGCTCAGGGCGGTGCCGTAGCCCCGCTCGAGCTCGACCAGGGTGATCAGGTCGGCCGGGTCACCGGCCAGGGCGGAGGTGATCAGCGTGAGCAGCATCTACTCGGCCTCCCCGTAGAGGTGGCTGGCGGTGGTCCAGTCGGCGGTGGGCGGGGTGCGGATGACGTTGGAGCCGCAGTGCACCTCGCCCAGGGCCGCGTGGTAGACGTCCCAGTCGTCGAGCCAGACGATGTCGAGGCCCTCGGGCATCATCGCCTCGAACTCCTGGATGTAGAGGTCGTCTTCCCAGGTGTCGTCGGTGCCCCGGAAGAAGGGATCGGGCGGGAAGAGGATGGGGGTCTCGCCCTCGCGGTTGGCCACGATCAGGTTCGCGGTGCCCGGGATGAGCGCGGCGGTGGTGCCACCACAGTTGCTGACCTCTTCGTACAGCGCCGGGATGCGGATGATGTCGTCCTCGGTGAGCCCCAGCGCCTCCTTGAACAGCGCGATGTTCGGCTCGATGTAGTCCTCCTGCAGCTCGGCCTGGAGGGCGATGATGTGGGCGTCGCTCTGGATCTGGCCGACCGAGCGCACGTTGTGGGGCTGGCCCTGGTACTGGGGGATCTGGAAGTCGGCGTCCAAGGTGTTCAGCCACTCGACACCCACGTCCGCGTCGCCGACCACGAACTTGAAGCCCTTCTCGGAGCTGGGGTCGGGGACGAAGGTGGTGAACTCGTCGATGTGGCCGACGCAGAGGAAGCTGGTGTCGACCTCGAAGGGCGCCTGGACCTTCATGTCGTCGAGCATCTGGACCACTTCGTCGTTGACGTCGGCGGAGCGGCCGGCGTTGCCGTAGTAGAAGCGGCCGACGGGGTACTCGACGCCGTCGACGGTCACCGGGGGGCTGATCTCCAGGTTGCCGCCGTAGTCCTGGCTGGTGGCCCGGCCGGATCCGAAGACCATGATCGGGAAGTCCGGGCCCCCGAAGAAGTCCTCCGTGAAGGTCTCCAGGCCCCGGTCGCGGATGGTGTCGAAGACCACGTCGACGTGCTGGCCGTCGTTGCCGGCCAGGTAGCCGAACTCGATCTCGTCCTGGAGCCAGACGTCGCCACCGTAGTTGTCCTCGGCGGCGGTGAAGTCCTCGCCCAGGGCGTCGGCGTAGCCGTCGATGAAGTCCGGGTTGCTGTAGCCGAAGTAGTTCACCTCGATGGCGTAGACGTGCTCGGCGGACTGCAGGTGGTGGTTGAAGACCAGCGGCGCGGCCTTGAGCAGGACGTCCGCGGAGTCGGTGGTCGCGCCTTCGGCGTCGACCCGCTCCAGGGTCAGGGTGCCTTCGACCAGGAAGTCGCTGAACTCGACGTCGAAGGTCACGGCGTTCGCCGGGCTGAGCTCGCCGTCGTTGCCCGCGCCTTCGCCCAGGCGCAGGTTGCCGTTCTGGTAGACGCGGATGTCGTCGGTGTCGCCGGACAGGGTCAGCTTGATGGCGCCGCCCGCGTCCAGGGCGTCCACGAGCTCCTGGGAGATCGTGAAGGGCACCCGGTCGTTCTCGTCGTCTGGCGGATCGTCCCAGTCCTCCTGGCCGTCCTGGTCGTCGTCGTCGAGGTTGGGGATGCCGAAGACGTCCTGGAACTCCCAGGGCGGGGGCTCGGGGTCGTTGCCGATCCCGCCGCCGTCGGAGCAGGCGGCGAGGGCGAGCAGCGGAGAGAGCAACATCGGGCCTCCAGAGCGGGCGCGCACCCTACACGTGGCCGGCCCGCGAGCCCAGTCAAGATGTCGCGCGCGTGGCGACGATGCAACGTGCGCGCGACACGGCGGGGGTCGGTGGTCCGCGGACTGGACGGTGCCGGCGAGACCACGCTGGTGGGGGCCAGGTGCGGTTCTACCGGATCTGGCAGGCCGCTACTCGGCCTCCTTCGCGGTCTCGGCCGGCTGGCGGCCGACGTCCTTCATGGCGACGAGCTTGTCGAACTCGACCTTGTCCCGGGCCTTCTCCAGGTGGTCGAAGGTCACGCCCTGCCCCTGGATGCCCACGGCGAAGCGGCCGACGACGAAGGCGTTGATCTCGCCGCGCTTGTCGCTCTCGTCGTACTTCTCGTAGCGCTTGACGCCTTCGGTGTCCGAGACCGTGCGCTCGAAGCCGTCGTCCCACTCCTTCTCCAGATCCACCGCGGCCCAGGCGAAGCTGGCGGCCCGGATGACCCCGGACATGCCGCCGGCGTCGGTGATCACGATGGTGATCGTGCCGCCGTCCTTGCCGGTGTAGCGCTGCTCGGCCTTGGAGATGCCGAAGCCGGACATGGTGGTCTTCTCGCCGGTGGACTCGCCGGCCTCGAAGCCCCGGAGCTTCTTGGGCAGGAGCTTCTTGAGCTCACGGAAGTCGACCGGGTCCGGACCGCCGGTGGCCTCGCCGAGCTGGCTCAGGGCGTCCTGGAGGTTCTTGGCGGCGTCCTCCAGGTTGACCTCGGTGGTGGCGTCGCCGACCTCCTTCTCCACGGCGTCGGCGAGGCCCTGGAGGGCGTCGGCGACCCCTTCGGTCTCCTCTGCGGCGCCGCCGCAGGCGAGGGAGAGGAACAGGCCGGTGGCGGCGAAGAGGGCGAGGGGGCGGGCCATGGCGGACTCCGGTGCGGGGGGACGCGGTTCCCTACGTCCCAGGCGCCGAACCCTATCAAGACAGGCTATGGATCGACGTTCCCACACGGTTGAAGTCATGATCTTCCTGAGCGTGCTGGCCCTGGTCGGCTGCGAGTCCGACAGCGGCGTCACCACCTACACCACGCCCCCGAACGCCTCGATCACCGCGCCGCCGAGCGGCCAGACCTTCGAGGAGGGCGAGGCCATCACCTTCCAGGCCGCGGTCGACGACGCCCAGGACCCCAGCGAGGACCTGGAGATCATCTGGACCTCGGACATCGACGCCACGCTCTACGAGGGCAACCTGGCCGACGCCGACGGCCACGTGGAATTCGTGACCGCGAACCTGTCGGCGGGCAACCACATCATCTCGCTCACGGTGGTCGACAGCGACGCCGAGAAGGCCACGGACACCGTCGAGATCAGCGTCACCGACCTGCCCGACGACCCGGTCATCGAGATCCTGCGGCCGACCGCCGCCGACTACGGGGTCGAGGGCGAGACCTTCACCTTCAAGGCCCAGGTGTCCGACGAGCAGGACCCGGCCGGGTACCTCACGGTCACGCTCAACAGCGCCATCGACGGCGACTTCTGCAACCCGGCGCCCGCGGCCGACGGCCTGGTGACCTGTGAGCACGAGCTCTCGGTCAACGACAAGGAGCACCTGCTGACCTTCACGGTCACCGACGCCGAGGGCTACACCGGCAGCCAGACCGCCTACTTCTTCGTCTACGCCGGCACCGCGGTGGACAACGACGGCGACAACTTCAGCGAGGACCAGGGCGACTGCGACGACGAGGACGACGAGATCTACCCGGGCGCCGAGGAGGTCCTGAACTCCGAGGACGACGACTGCGACAACACCGTCGACGAGGGCACCGCCGGCTACGACGACGACGGCGACGGCCAGTCCGAGCTCGACGGCGACTGCGACGACGGCGACCCCCACTCCTACCCGGGGGCCACCGAGAATTGCGACGGGGCGGACAACGACTGCGACACCACGGTCGACGAGGACACCAGCTGCTACGACGACGACGGCGACGGCTACACCGAGGACGACGGCGACTGCGACGACAGCAACTCGGCGGTGAAGCCGGGGGCGACAGAGTCGTGCAACGACACGGACGACGACTGCAACGGCACGATCGACGACGAGAACGCGACGGGGTGCACGACGTTCTATGTGGATGCGGATGGCGACGGGTACGGCGACGACACGTCTCGAGGGGCCTGCTACTGCGACGCGACGGGGAGCTACACGGTCGAGAACAAGGATGACTGCTATGACGGGTCGAGCAGCGCGAATCCGGGGCAGACCGGGTACTTCGGTGTCGACCGGGGGGATGGGTCGTATGACTACAACTGCGATGGGTCGCAGGAGAAGGAGTACACGGGGACCGCCGCATGTCCAGTCGGCGTGTGCGCCCTTGTCACCGAGTCAACCCCCTACACCGAGGGCTGGGTCTCAGGAACCCCGGCTTGCGGAGTGAGCGGTAGCTACTCGACGGACTGCAACCTCTGGGATGACCTGCTGGGCTGCGCCCATGCGAGCTCGTCCAAGACCCAGACCTGCCGCTGACTACCAGCCACGCCCCGAGAAGACCACGACGCTTCCCGCATCAACTCCGGTCGTGCTGTCGTGCATGGCCGAGCCGATCAGGTCCAGCCGCCCATCTCCATCCAGGTCGACGGTGGTGGCAAGCGAGGTCCCCCACAACGCTTCCTCTTGTGGGTGGGCGATGATCGCTGTGGCGTCTTCGGTCGTCACTACGCCCTCAGGTAGTCCCCGGAAGTAGTAGACCTCACCCCCCAGACCCGCCAGCATCCCACCGATCACCAGGTCCAGCGCACCGTCCCCGTCGAGATCGCTCGGAGAAGACAACATCACGGTCGCCGTATGGTCCTGGTGGCCGAAGGCCGTGAATGCAGCGTCGTCCACCAAGCCAGAAGCGGGAAATGGCGCGACGAAGGCATAGACCGCACCAGCGAGTTCCGCCGCACTGTCCCCATCATTGAGCGCTCCTACCAGGAGGTCGTCGCGGCCATCGCCGTCCAAATCCCCGGCTTGGGCCTGGGTGATGCCCAGATACCCGTAGAGGGAACTCCCCATGAAGACTGAATCGGCTGAGGCCGCATCCACTGTTCCCAAGAGGGGACCCAGGAAGACCGAGACCGATCCAACAGCTTCCAGGGACTCACCGACCACCTCTGACACGGCCAGGTCGTCGAAGCCATCACCATCAACGTCCCCGAGCACCTCGAGAACGCCTCCGAATTCGCCACCGGGATTCTGGCCCTCTACTCTCGCCAGCGCCTCCGAGTGGAGCTGGTCGCCAGTCATGCCCTCGAAGAGGAAGACAGCACCCTGTTCCTGGTCCCAGCCAGGGGCACCCACGACGAGCGCTGGCGTCGATGCCAGGTCCATCGAAGCCGTGTGAGCCAGCGCGGTCCCGAGCTGTGCCCCCTCGTGCTCAGCGATGATGTGGCCCCAGGCTGCGCGTTCGTCGACCTCCCCCGAGAAGTCCTCCGACAGGAGATAGACAGCTCCCCCACCCTCGATTCCCCAGTCTCGGTCCGGGGCCCCGATGGCAATGGAGGATTCCCCGCTCCCTCGCAAGTCGAGGCAGCCGAGGAACTCTGTTCCCAAGAGGTGTTCTTCGGACTCCACGATCTGATCAAACCCTGCCGACACCACACTGACGGCGGCTGTCAACTGGGGGACGAGGACCAGGCGATTCCACCTGGCGTCTCCACCGATCGAGGTGGGCGCAGACACCCAGAGCCCCTGAGCAGACTCGGGGGTGTCGATGCAAGCAGGGGCGAGCTTATGTCCGAAGCGGTCGTGCTCTTCCGCCCCGAAGACGATGTAGTCCCCGTGGTCTGTCGAGGTGTCCGGCGCGAGGAAGCAGGCGCCGTACGTCCCATCACAGTCGTCATCGATCCCGTCTTCACAGACCTCCACGGCCCCCGGATTCACCGCCACGTCTTCGTCATCACAGTCCCCACCCTCCGCCACGAGCTCCCCGCCCGGATCGCACTGCAGCCCCGTCACCTCGCTCCCATACCCGTCCCCGTCCAGGTCTTGTGGCCACTCGCTCTGCCCGGTCGCGGAGTCGTCCCCGTCGTCGGCCAGGCCGTCGCAGTCCTCGTCGACGTCGAGGTCATCACAGACCTCCTGAGCGTCGGGATGGATCTCCGCGTCCTCGTCGTCGCAGTCCCCCGTGTTCAGCACGTACCCAGACGGCTCTTCGCACTGCACCAACACCTGGTCCGCCCGGCCGAAGCCGTCGCCGTCCAGGTCCAGCCCCCAGGTCAGGCCGGAGTGCTTCTCGGGGTCCCGGTCGTCGCAGTCACCGCCACCGTAGATCGGCGGCGGATCCCCGTCGCCGTCGATGTCCTGGAGCTCCTCCCGGAGCGCCTCGTAGTCGGCCTTGCTCGGCAGACAACCCAGCCCCAGCAGCCACAGCGACCATCCCATGCCCGGGATCCTACCGCCCCGCCGAGTCCACCATCCGAGCCAGCATCTTCAGCGGCTCGATCACCTTGCGCTGCCGGTGGTCCGCCTCGTAGATCCGCGTGACGCCCAGACCGATCAGGGTCGCGAAGGCGAAGGCCACGGCGACCTTGTAGTAGGGATTGTCGTCCTCGGGCGGCGGGAACATGTCCTCCCGCACAGCGCCGGCGGTCTTGTCGAAGCGGCGGGTGACCTCCTGGACCTTCTCCAGCAGCACCGGCTCGGTTCGCGCCGCGACGATGAGCTCCAGCCAGGCGTAGAACGTGTCCCCCGAAAGCTTGGTCCACAACAGCTCGATGGCCGCACCGGCCCGGTCGTCGGCGTCGGGGGGAGAACTGGCAAAGGACTCCTGGTACTCCGCGATCTGGCGCTCGAAGACGAAGTCCACCGCCGCCGTGACCAGGTCGGCCTTGGTCGGGAAGTGG
>CAYFPX010000041.1:0-23016 GCA_964344945.1 uncultured Enterobacterales bacterium | reverse complement strand
GACCTCGGGGGTCGAGGTGCGGGCGTAGCCGAGCTCCACCAGGGCGTCGAAGGTGGCCTGGAGCAGCCGCTCGCGGGTGGCGGCAGAGCGCTCCTCCTGGGTCCTGCGACGGGGTCGAGCCATGGGGCGACCTAACCGCCGGGGGAACCGACGCCGGTGTGCAAGATCCAGGTGAAGGGCTCTGACCGAGGCCACACGGATCCGATCCCAGACACACGTGGGGGTTTTCCTCTCTCTCATAGAATAGAGAGGCCTGCCCACAGCAAGTCGCCTGCCACTCATCCGACCCAAGACGACACCCGAAGACGCCAGCACGCCGCTGCCACCCCGCGATCTCCCCGCGATGGGTCGGCTCAACCAGCGCTTCCAGGATCCGGCGCTGGAGCGGACCTTCGTCGCGCACCACGGCGCCAAGACCCGGGCCATGGGCCGGGCCGCCATCGCTCTGGGGGTGGTGCTCTACGGCATGTTTGGCGGGCTCGACGCGCTGGTCGCACCCGAGCAGACCGGCGAGCTGTGGCTGATCCGCTACGCCCTGGTCTGCCCCTACGGCCTGGCCATGCTCGCCCTGAGCTTCACGGCCTGGGGCCAGCACCGGCTCCAGTGGCTCACGGCGAGCCTGGTGACCCTGGCCGGCCTGGCGGTGGTGGGGATGACCGCCCTGGTCGACCCGGCCGTGGCCGAGGCCTACTACGTGGGGCTGATCCTGACGGTGCTCTTCGGCTTCACCGTGGCCCAGCTGCGCTGGGTGGCCGCGAGCCTGATGGCCGGCGTGATCGTGCTCGCCTACGAGGCGGTCGCGTTTCCCTCGCTGCCGGCCGAGCTGCTGATCAACAACAACTTCTTCCTGCTCACCGGCGTGATCATCGGGTTCATCGCCTGCTGGGAGCTGGAGCGCTTCCACCGCCGGGACTTCCTGCAGCTCCGTGAGATCGACGCCCAGCGCGAAGCCCTCGCCCAGGCGCTCGCCAAGCTCGAAGGCGAAGCCTCCCGCGACCCGCTGACCGGCCTGCAGAACCGGCGACACCTGGAGGATCGGCTGGAGGACGCCGCCGGGCTGGCCCGCCGCTACGGCATCCCGACGACCCTGGTGCTCCTGGACCTGGACCGCTTCAAGCGGGTCAACGACTCCCTGGGACACCCGGTCGGCGACGAGCTGCTGCGAGGCATCGCCGACACCCTGGAGAGCGCGGTGCGGGACACCGACCGGATCTTCCGCATCGGGGGAGACGAATTCCTGGTGCTCCTCCGGGGAACCTCGCTCGAGACCGCCTACGAGGCGGTCGGGCGGATCCAGGAGGAGCTGGGCGCCCGGTTCGCCCAGGGGCCCTGGGCCCACCTGGACCTGGGCTGCAGCGCCGGGGTGGTGCCCCTGGATGGACGCGAGCCTGGACTCGGCCGCGAACCTGGAGGCCGCGGACCGCTCGCTCTACGCCGACAAGCAGTCCAAGCAGAGCTGATGGTCAGTTGGGGGGCCGCTGCCCGTCCGGGGGCCCCTGGCGCTTGCCCTTGCCGCCCTCGGGCCCGCCCTGGCGGGGCTGGGGACCACCGAGCGGGCCAGCCTGGTTGGCCCGCGAATTCCGCGGCGCCAGGCTGGAGCCCCCCATCGGCCCGTCCTCCCGGTGCATCTGGAAGAGGTCGTCCGACGGCTCGCCGGTGCCGTCGCCCGCCTGCAAGGCATCGAGCTCCTCGGCGAGCTCGTCGAGGGCGGCCTGGACCGAGCGACCGCCGAGCTCGGACCGGGAGGGATCGTAGCGAACCCGGTCGGCCTCCCCGATGCCGATCTCCTGCATCTCGGCGACCAGGAGCTCGAGTCGGGAGAGGCGATCGTCGAGGGCCTGGACCTGCCGCTGGGACTCCGCGAGCTCCTCCCGGAGCAGCTCGGTCTCCTCGGCCGTGACCACGACAGTGCTGGCCGCAGCGGTCGGCTCGGGGGAATTCGCGTCGGCAGACGGACCTCGATCCGCCTCCCAGCCACAGGCGACCAGCCAGAGCAGGACAGGCATCATGGAACGAGCCTACCGCGTGCCGGTTACGGCTCGAGGTCCCCGGGAGAACACGATGCCCTGGATGCTCCTGCTCTTCGCCTGCCAGAACGACGCCCCGCCCCTGGGCATGATCCTGGAGCACGACGGCGTGGTCTACGCCGGCGCCGCCTCGATCGACATCACGCCCGTGATCACGGACCTGTTCGACGACGTCGACGGCGACCACATCTTCTCGGGCTGCATGGACGATCCAGACGCCGAGGTCTGCCGCGAGGGCTTCGAAGACGTCGACGGCGACGGCTGGTTCGACGCGGTCTGGATCGGCGGCTTCTCCCCCCTGCGTCCGGCCCTCGAGGTGCACGATCCGGTCTACGCCCGAGCGGTCGTGATCTCCCAGGACGGCGAGTACATCGCCTTCGTGGCCCTCGACCTGGTGGGTCTGGGCAGCCCCCGCATCTACGACGCCAAGCACCGACTGGGCGCCAGCGGCTTCAACGGGGAGCGGCTGATCGTCGCGTCGAGCCACAACCACCAGGGCCCCGACACCATGGGCCTGTGGGGCAACCCCTTCAACTTCAGCGACCCGGTGAGCGGGACCCACCCCGCCTACCAGAACCTCGTGAGCTACGCGATCGAGTACGCGGTGCGCGAAGCCGCGCTGGCCATGGAGCCGGTCACCCTCAGCGTCGGCACGGAGTGGATGCGGGACCGCACGCCTTACTTCAACGGCGCGGCCTTCGGCGGCCGCAACCCCGACCACAAGATGCACGGCATGATCCACGACGGCCGGGATCCGGTGGTGGTGAGCGACCAGCTGCTGGTGCTCCAGGGCAACGGGGAGAGCGGCACGGTCTTCACCCTCACGAATTGGTCGGGCCACCCCGAGGTCCGCGGATCGGAGAACAACGCCATCTCCAGCGACTGGGTGGGCGTGACCCGCGAGGTGCTCGAAGCCGAGTACGGCGGCCTGGCCCTGCACCTGCCCGAGTGCCTGGGCGGCATGATGTCCGCCCTGAACGGCGATCTGCCGCTGGTGCTCGACGACGGCACCCACGTCCACCAGACCTGCTCGGCGGATGACGCAGCGAACGTCGACGACTCCGAGTGCTACGGCCTGGCCGAAGGCGACGACCGCATCGACGAAGACGGCCTGAACGTGCCGGTCTGGGCCGAGCGGAATTCCTGGGAGTTCGTGACCAGCCACGGCTGGCACATCGCCGAGGCGGCCATCGACGCGCTCACCGCCGGCGAGACCATCGACGCAGCGCCGCTCCGCGTGGAGCTCGAGAACTACTACATCCCCATCGAGAACTACGCCTACAACCTGCTGGGCCCCACGGGGATCTTCGACCTGGGCCTCGACGACGCCGTCACCGACACGGCCCTGTGCCCCGAGGCCGGCGACACGGAGATGGGCTGCCTGGAGACCACGACCATGCGGCTCCAGCTGGGCCCGATCGGCTTTGTGACCGTGCCCGGGGAGCTGCTTCCCGAGCTGGCCTGGGGCTTCCCGGACAGCGACCCCCAGTGGGTGCTCGAGGCCGCGGACCCGACCGCCCGCGGAGCCGGTGCCACCTACTTCCCCCAGCACGACGCCGACTGCAACACCCTGGACTACGCCGACTGCCAGGACACCGACGAGATCGGTGAGTGCGAGTGCCTCGAGGTCCACGCCTGGCCCTACACCCTGAGCCACGACGAGACCGTGCCGCCCCTGCTGGACATGCTCGACACCGAGTACCGAGCGGTGATCGGCGCGGCCGACAACTACATGAGCTACATCGTGCCGGAGCCGGACTTCAACCGGGACGTCACCCTGCTCTCGCCGACCGACGGCGACCACTACGAGGACACGGTGAGTCCGACGAGCCTGTTCGGCACCAAGATCCAGGAAGCCCAGCTGCGCATCTCCGACCGCTGGTAGGCGTCCCTTCACACCGTCGCGCAGGGGGCCACTCAACGGGTAGGCTGCAGTCCTCCCCGCCTTCGAGGTGCGCATGCTCTGGTCCGCCCTGATCGCCTGTGGTCCCCAGCTCGTCAGCAGCCCCCAGGAGCCCGAGCTCGAGCCAACGCCGTCGGCGCCGTCGGCGCTGGTCGGGGTGACCCCGGAGGACGGCGAGCTGTCGCTCTTCGACCAGGGCCGTACCGCAGGCGTCAACGCGGGCCTGGCCCTGTCCGCCGACGGCCTGTGGGCCCACGCCGGCATGAAGGGCTTCACCTGCGACATCCTCACCGAAGGCGGCAACGTGGCGGCCGACCTGGACTACCCGGGCCAGGGCGACGAGGTCATCGACGGCGGCGACGATCGCCTGCTCATCCGGACCAACGCCGGCCTGTTCGTGACCCGCTTCAACCAACACACGGCCTCGGGCCAGCTGGTGCTGGAGTTCCTGGCCGACGCCCGGCTGGTCGACGGCGGAGTGGCGGCCCTGGCCTGGACCGAAGAGGGCTGTCACGTGGGCTGGTACACCGAGGTCGACGCGCCCGACGCGGTCACAACCGTGGACGAGGACTGGTGCGGCGCCGGTGTGACGATGCTCGCCGAGCGGGACACGGGCACGGTCTGGCTGCTGGAGGCCGGCTCCCTGCTGCGGGTCCGGCCCGAGGGCCTCGACCCCTACGAGGTCGGCGGCGAGCACCTGGCCTGGGACCCGGTGCACCAGCGGCTCTGGGTCGCGCGGGACGGCCACTCGGTGATCACCGAGGTCGATCCCGATGGCGGCGAGGTCCACCACACCACCTCCGGCCCGGTCCAGGCCCTCAGCAGCCTCGGCCAGGTCGGCGCCCTGGTGGTCGGCTCCCCGGGCCTGATCGAAGTGCTCTGGGGCGGCACCGGCGAGGTGTGGGGCACCTACGAAGGCATGGTGCAGCCCGACGGCGACCTGACCGCCAGCGACAGCGGCGCCGTGCTCGGCCTGACCGACGGGACCGCGGCGCGGTTCTTCCTGGGCGAGGTGTTCTGAGGACACCAGTGCGGGTCGAATGTCCGATCCGGCACACCAGTCCGGTTTCAATGTCCGGTCAGAAGCCGAATCGGGCCCGAACGCCCCCACCGAGCCCCCCGCAACGCCCCATCAGCCCCTCATTCGGCCCCCAGGCGGACACTGAAACCCGACTGGTGTAGCGAAACGGACACTCGACCCCGACTGGTCGACACCCGTCGAACAGTCGCCGGGCAAGACCCGCCCGCGAGCTGATCCACAGCTGGCCCGGTCGTTGCTTGGTGGGCGCCCATGCCGACCCATCACAGCATCCGCACGCGCCCTGACCGCCTGGTCTTCCGTACGCACGACGAGGCCGCCGTGCTCTGGCGATCGCTCACCGGCGGCCTGCCCGAGCTCCTCGCCCTGTGCCTGATGCCCGACCACATCCACCTGATGCACCCCGAGGACGTCACCGGACGACTCGGTGCCCTGCTGGGCGGCTTCGCGGAGTGGCGCAACCGCACCTCCGGGGCCCGCGGCCCCCTCTGGCGCCACCGGGAGACCCCCACGCCAGTCCACGGCCCGGCCAAGGCCCGCACCGTCGAGCGCTACATCCACCTCAACCCCTGCCGAGCCAGGCTCACCCAGTGCCCGCTCGCGTGGCCCTGGTCCACCCACCGGGACCGCACCGGGCTGGCCGACCCGAGCGTCCGCCGCAAGGCCCGCGACCCGGAGGGCTTCCACGCCTACGTCTCCGGCGACCCGAGCACCCAGGTGGGCGGCACGCCCTGGCCGATCGCCAGCCCCACCCTGACCGGCGAGTGGGCGGACCTCCTGTCGATCCAGGCCGCCGTGAGCGCCATCACCCGCCGGACAGCCGACGAGCTCCAACACCGGAGCCCGGCACGCACGCTCCTGGTCCGCGCCCTGGGCGGCCTCTCCCAGGCCCCCCGGTCACGCGTCGCGGACTTCGTCGGCGTCTCCACGCGCACGCTCCAGCGGGTCCCGACAACCTGGGGCTCCGACCTCGCCCGTGTCGCCCGTGTCCTCGACGATCCCCGCTTCCCCCTGCTCCACGGCGAGGACCTGCGACGCCTGCACACCTGGACCCGCTACCGGAACCGCCGCTGACGCGATTCCCCCTTCACTCCGCTCCCCGCCGTCCGACCAGGGACCACCGGAGGTGTCAGTGGCCTGGCGAACCGCGAAGCGAGCGACTCCCATCGACGACTCCCAGGTCCTGCGAGCAGGCCTGGTCCAACTCCTGGAGACCCTGGCGGCCGGCACGGTCCCGGGGCACGCCAAGGAGATCCGCACCCTCGCCGATCGCCTGACCGAAGGCCCCACGCCGAGCGGGCTCGGTCGGGAGCTGACCCGGCTCTTCGGCGACAGCGGCGTAGACGGCGACCCCGCCGAGGCCTTCGCCGAGACCGCCCGGGCCATGGGCGACGCCATGGCCCAGGTGGCCATGAGCGAGGAGGCCCTCGAGCGCAACATCCAGCAGCTCCAGGCCATGGTCCCGCCCCGCGTCCAGCCCCACGACGCCAAGGGCCTGACGGCGAAGGCCCGAGCCCTCGAAGACGCCGCGGTCCCCATTCGCCGGCGGGTCCTGTCCGCCCAGGGAGAGACCGCGCTGATCCTGGAAGCGGTGAGCCACGCCCTGGCGGGCAGCGAGACCTCGTCGGGCCGGATCGCCAAGAACGCCGGCCAGCTGGCAAGGGCCTTCGCCGAGGCCAACGACGACGCAGCCCTGAGGGCCATGCGCGGCCAGATCACCCAGGCCCTCCAGGTCCTGGTCAAGGACGCCAACAAGCTCGAGCAGCGCATGACCAGCGCCAAGGCCCGGACCCGCGACCTGGAGCGCCGGGTCGAGAAGCAGGCGGCGATCCTGGGGGTGCTCGACTCCTGCCGCCGCATCCGCAAGGAGCTGGAGCGCTACGGCGACGAGGACGAGGGTGCG
This sequence comes from uncultured Enterobacterales bacterium, assembly GCA_964344945.1. GTDB lineage: Bacteria > Myxococcota_A > UBA796 > UBA796 > CAJQPC01 > CAYFPX01. The sequence continues at coordinate 16,144 of CAYFPX010000041.1, read as the reverse complement.
ATCGAGGCCGTCAAGGCCCCCAAGGGACTGTGGGACAGCCTCACGGGCGTGTACAGCCGCGAGACCCACGACCGCCTGGCCATCCGGGCGTCCCAGGCCGCCGACGACACCCAGCGCCCCCTGTGCCTGGTGCTGGTGGAGATCGAGAACCTGCCGAGACTCGCCCGCATGTACGGCGAGCCCGCCCGGGACACGGTGATCAAGACCCTGGGCCGCCAGCTCACCGAGGTGGTGCTGGAGACCGACGTGCTGAGCCGGGTGGGCGACGGGCGCTTCGCCCTGTTGCTGCCCGCCACCGGGCTGGAGTCCGCCAAGCAGCGATCCGCCAAGGCGCGGGACGTGCTGAAGCGCGTGGCCTTCGCCAGCCGCTCCGGTCGCTTCCACGTGAAGCTCCGCACCTCGGCCGTGGAGCGGCGGTACAACGAGGCCCCCGACGCCCTGGAGCAGCGGGCGGCCGTGGGCCTGGATCCGGTGGTCAAGCCCAAGCGACGGCGGTAGCTCCTCGGGCCTCGGTCGGTGTCTGACGGAGGGTACCCTCCCCCTTCGGAGAGCAGCCATGGCCCGCGGTGCCCGCGCCCTCATCGCCACCGTCAGCCTCACTCTGCTGGTGGGCTGCGCCGCGATGCAGCGGACCTGGGCCTTCGCCGGAGCCCCCGTCGAGGGCCCCCAGCTCCGGGTCGAAGCGACCGAAGCCCTGATCACCCAGAAGGACGTCTGGCTCACCATCCGGGTGGAGAACGTCGGCACCACGCCGCTCCGGGTGTCCCTGGAGACCTTCGTGCTCACCCTGCCCGACGGCGAAGAGGTGCTCGGCTACGTGAGCTACCTGACCCGGCGGCAGCAGCAGCTGGAAGGCGCCTGGGACCGGGTGCGCCGCAAGGACGCCGAAGACCCCCCGCTCCAGCCGGGCCAGGACTTCGCGATCCAGCTGAACTTCCACCAGTACGGCCGGGACTACCGGCGCCTGCCGACCCTCCACATCGACCTGGCCGGCCTGCTCCTGGACGGGGCCTCGGCGGACCTGCCCCCCCTGGTCCTCACCGCGCCCCCCGAGGCGCCCCTGGGGGAGCACATCTGATGACCCTGCTGGCCCTGACCGCCCTGTCCGGCTGCGCCATGAACCTGGCGGAGCTGCGCTCGGCTCGGGTGCTGAGAGCAGGCGAGATGCAGGTCACCCAGGGCAACAACATCGTCGCGCCCACCAGCAGCGTGATCGAGTCCTGGAACACCGCCCAGCTGCTCGCCGAGGACCGGGACAGCGAGGACGGCGTCACCCAGGAAGAGGCCCTGGACCTGGTCGGCGGCGCCACCGCCATCGCGCTCAGCTCCCCCGGCTACGGGACCTTCCTCGACTACGCCGTGGGCCTGCCCCGGCGCTTCGAATTCTCCGCCCGTGTCGGCAACGGCATCTACGGCCTCGGCCTGCGCAAGGGCGTGGACCGGGACCAGTGGCACGCCAACCTGGGCCTCCGCGCGGCCTACAACGGCGGCGGGTCCTGGATCTCCTACGCGAACACGTTCAACAGCTGGGTCGACGTGGGCAAGGTCCGGCGCCTGGACCTCTCGGCCACGGCGATGGTGGGCCGGGAGTGGGAGGAGTGGGGCCGGCTCTGGCTCGGCGCCAAGGCGATGATCAGCCCCTACACCCTGGAGATCGACGCGAGCGCCGTCGGTCTCGGCGAGACCTCCACGACCAGCAGCATGCGCTACGTGGGCGGGTTCATCGGCGGCGGCCTGGGCTTCCGCTACGTGCACTTCAACGTAGAGCTCACCGTGCTCTACGCCCAGGGCGACCTCACCGTCTACGACCGCGACTACTCCCTCCGGGGGCTCGTGCTCGCCCCGTCCTGGGGCTTCTCGGCCACGTTCTGAATTACGGTCGAGCCATGCCTGGTTCCCCCGACGCACTCGCCCGCTTCCTGCCGAGCTGCGTCCTGGACCGACTCCGCGACCACCCGGGTCTCCCGACCGAGCCCTGGGGACGGCGCGGACCTGTCGCCACCCTGTTGGCCGACGTCTCCGGCTTCACCGCCCGCACCGAGGCCCTGGTCCGCCGGGGGCCCCACGGCGTGGAACAGGCCAAGCTGGCCCTGGACGGCTTCTTCGGCGCCCTGGTCGACCAGGTGCATGCCCACGGCGGCGACGTGCTGAAGTTCACCGGCGACGGCCTGCTCGCCTGTTGGGACGGCAGCGCCGAGGGCGGCGGCCTGGCTGCCGCCGTTCAACGTGCCAGCCTCTGCGCACTGGCCAGCCGCGACCGCCTGCGCAGCGCCCGCCCCACCGGCGTCGAAGTCCGCATGCTGATCGGCGCAGGGGAGCTCTCCCTCGAGTGTCTCGGCGGCAACCTGGACCGCTGGGAGCTGGCGGTCGGCGGCCCCGCTCTCACCCAGCTCCAGGCGGTGGACGGCCTGGCGCGGCCCGACCAGATCGTCGCCACCTCCGACGCCGTGGCCGCGGCCAGCGGGGGCCTGGTGGGCCCCCAGGCCGGCCCCGGCGTGCGGCTGGTCGATGATGTCGCCGTCTTCCCGGGCCTGCCGCGCACCCGCCGGGACAGCGGACCCGAGATGGTCGACGGCATGTGCGGCTTCATCCCCCGGGCGGTCATCTCCTCCCTGGGCAGCGGGTACGAGGACTGGGTGGCCGAGCTGCGGCCCGTCACGGTGCTCTTCGTGAGCCTGCCCGAGCTCGACGTCGCCCCGTGGGACCAGGCGGCGATCGCCGCCGTCCAGGACCAGCTCTACCGCCACGAAGGCAGCCTGAACAAGCTCGGTGCCGACCCCCACGGGATCATGGCGCTCATGGCCTTCGGCCTGCCGCCGCTGGCCCACGAACAGGACGCCCTGCGCGGTGCCCGCACTGCCGTCGCCCTCCAGCGGGCCCTGGACGCAGCCGGTCGGACCGCCAGCATCGGCGTGGCCACCGGGCGCGCCTTCTGCGGCATCGTCGGCACCGAGGAGCGGTGCGAGTACACCCTGATCGGCGACGTCGTGAACCTGGCGGCCCGACTCGCTCAGGCGGCTCGGGGCCGGGTCCTGGTCGACCAGACCACCGTGCGCCGCTGTCGCGGCCGAGCGGCCTTCGACGCCCTGGACCCGATCCGGGTCAAGGGCAAGCGCGACGCCATTCCGGTCTACGCCCCCGGCTGATAGATGGCCTGCAACCCCCGTCCTGCCCCACACTCCGGAGTACCCATGACCCGCACCTTCGCCTTCGCGCTCGTCGCAGCGGCGCTGTCGATCTTCGTCGGCTGCGACCGCACCGAGACCCTCACCCCGGAACAGGTCCGGGCGGAGCTGGAGAACCCCTCCGGGACCGTCGACGACGGCTCGATGGTCGCCATCGCCGACGACTGGTTCGGCGCGGGCACCGCCTTCGAGGCCGAGGACATGGCCGGCGTGCTGAAGACCAGCAACAGCCGTCGCGTCCAGCGCACCGGCACCCCCCTGGACGTGGTGCTCGACCCGGACGTGGTGGGCCAGGCCCTCTCCTACGGCGTGGGCAGCACGGTCGTGGACATCTTCTGCGTGACCGACCTGATCACCGACATCCAGGAATTCGACGACTGCGAGACCGGCGACACCTGCGAGGTCGAGCTGACCATCGACAGCTGCATCCTGCGCCTCGGCGACGGCGGCGACGAGCACGCCGAAGGCTCGATCACGTTCACCCTGAGCCAGACCACCACCACGGAGTACGACCGGGGCGAGCTGTCCATCGAGTTCGACAGCTGGATGTACACCGACGGCGATCACGTCGACTACACCAACGGCCTGATCGCGGTCGAGGTCACCGAGTGGAAGACCCAGGAGCTCGACGAGGTCATCTACAGCGTCGACCTGACCCGGAAGTACGTGAACCCGGACGAGGACGGCCTGTTCTCCGACGGCGCCTACTGGGAGAACCGCGCCCGGGCCGCGATGCGGCTGTCCTTCCTCGAGGAGGGCGCCACCGAGACCGCCACCCTCGAGGTCCTGTCCTTCGTCGACATCGGCAACGACGGCGACCTGGAGGACACCCTGGTCATCACCCTCGACTTCACCCACACCGAGGTGAGCGACGCGGTGGACTCCGCCAGCCTGACCCTCCAGGTCCGGGGCACCAACGGCAGCTTCACCTGCTCCTGGCACGGCGCCGTGGCGGAGCAGACCGAGGAGCGCACCGGCTACCACTCCGAAGGCACCTGCGTCGACGACGAGACAGGAGAGACCTTCACCTGGGACGGCACGCACTTCGTGGCGTCATAGCTTCCGGGCGCAAGGCCGCGGGCCGCCACGCGGCCTTCGCGGTCGCGCGCGGAACGGGGCCCTCCGCCTCCGCCCTGGTGGGGCGGCCTTCCTTCTCACTCCGGTCACACCGCTCCCTGCGTTCGCGCGTCCAGACCGCCCCGCTCCCGGCTGCGGGCCCCGGTCGGCCCTGTCGGGCCTCCCAACGCAGCCTCGCCTCGGCCGCCGGACCCGGCTGGCGGTCATCGGCGTGCTGGGGCTGACCTGGACCGTCTCTCCCACCCTGACCCGAAGGCTGGAGGGCCCCAACCAGGAGGGCGTGCCCCTGGAGCTCTTCCTGCTCTGGATCGGCCTGATGCTCGCGCTGCTCGCCGGGGTGGCCTGGCGCCAGCAGGAGGTGCTGCGGAAGTCCCGGGTGACCCGCGACGCCCTGGCGATCCTGGCCCTCACCCTGGTGGCCCAGGCCCTGCTGGATGTGGGCTTCGCCCTGGCCGGCTTCGGCATGTTCTGGGCCCACGCCTTCCACCCGGTCATCTGGGCCCTGGGCGCGGCCATCGCCGCCGCTACCGTGGACTGGCGCTTCGGCCTGAGCGCGGTCGCGTTCACCGGAGGCTTTCTCTGCTCGGCCTGGCGGCCGGACTGGTTCGACACCGTCGTCGGCGTCACCAATGCGATGTTCGTGGCCAACGTCGCCTGGATGACCTGGGACCCCGAAGGCCCGGCCTGCTCGTGTCCTGTCGCTGGAGCTCGTGGACACTCACATGCCCTCGCCCCGCCTGGCGGCCCGCTCTCGCGTCGATGTGACTCGACCCACTATCCTTCCCGGCGCCCGGTCTCGTGCCGGACCACCAGCCAGGTCGCCACCGCGATCAGCACCACGTCGAGCCACATCCAGGCCGGCCCCTGGAGCGCCACCTGGTTGTAGGCCGCGCCGGCCATCGTGAGCACGCCGATGATCCAGGCGAGCACCGCGTGGTGGGAGGTCGCGAGCCGGGCGGCGATGCCCCCACCGATGGCCGCCTGGCCCACGTGGGCCACGATCACCACCAGGAAGGCGTGCAGAGGCAGGGTCTGGATCCAGGCGACGATCTACTCCTGGGCCGCCGGGTCCATCATGTCGACCCCCTCCGGCATCGGCGCGATGAACTTCGAGTTCAGGACGGTCAGCAGCATGTTCCAGGCGTTGCCGACCAGCAGGCCGAGGAGGAAGGCACCGATGTTCCGGCCCATCAGACAGCTCCACATCACGGGGTCGAGCGCCCTAACGCAGCCTCGCCGCTAAACTCCCCGGATGCTCCTGCTCCTCGCCCTCGCCTGCACCGACGACGACACCGGCACCACCGACTCGGCCCTGGCGGGCTTGGACCCCGAGACCGTGGCCCTGGGCGGCGCCTGCCCACTGGCCAGCGACTTCGGCGGCTTCCGAGTGGTCTCCCAGGACGACGGCTCCGCGGTGGAGGGCGACGTCTCCGACGGCGTGGTCCCCCAGCTCGTGCTCGAGGAGATCGCCGTCAGCGGCGACTGCCACGTGCTCCGCCGCAACAACCCCTACTGCGAGCCCTCCTGCGCCGCGGGCGAGGTCTGCGACTTCGACGGCACCTGCCTGCCGTACCCGTCCAAGCAGGACCTGGGCACGGTGACCGTGGCGGGACTGCTCCAGCCCGTCGCGCTGGAGCCGGTCTTCCCGGGCAACACCTACTACGACACCACCCTGCCCACCCCGCCCTACGACCCCGGCGGCGTCATCGCCCTGGACATGCCCGGCGGGGTCTACGGTCCGGCGACCCTGTACGGGGTCGGGGTCGAGCCCCTGACCAGCCTGGACAGCCTGTGGTCGGTGGAGGACGGCCAGGACCTGGTCGTGCGCTGGGAGGCCCCGACCGGCAGCGTCGTGCGCAGCGAGGTCGGCCTGTCGATCAACGTCGACCAGCACGGCACCTCGCCGGGCGCGGTCTACTGCAGCTTCGACGACGACGGCGAGGGCACCGTGCCCGGCGACCTGGTCAGCGTGCTGGTCGCGGCCGGCGTCACCGGCTTCCCGAGCGGCGCCCTGGCGCGCAGGACCTTCGACCACGCCGCGGCTGGCGACGGCTGCATGGACTTCGAGGTGGTCGCCCCCCTGACGGTCGACGTCGACGTGGTCGGCTTCACGCCCTGCGTGACCGACACCGACTGCCCGAAGGGCCTGGACTGCAACGAGGAGCTCCAGGTCTGCGAAGAGACCTGAGACTCAGGAGTGTTCCCGCGCCCAGAGCGCGGCGAGACGCCCCCGGGTCATGCGGTCGGTGGGGCGACCGTCCAGGCTGCTGACTCGAGTCACCCCCACGCCGTCGAGGGCGAGGAGCAACTCCAGGGCCCAAGCCCTGGCCTGCTCCCGACCTGGATCCGTGCTCACGATGCACCGCAGACCGGGCGTCTCAGCGTGCGCCCGCCGCTGGAGACAGTCTACCGGATCAACCGCAGCCGTCGCTCTTCAGGTAGTTGATGGTCACGATCGCGCCTTCGTTCGGGTAGGCGTCATCGGAGAACACCACGGCGTTCAGGTCCTCGTCGTACTCCCAGCCGGTGGGCGTGGGGATGTCGTCCACCTCGACCGCGATGGTGGAGACCAGGGGTGACCCGGTGAGCGGGAAGAACTCCGCCCCGTCCATGCAGGCCGAGGCCAGCTGCTGCTGGTTGCTGGTCCAGTCGGTCTCGCAGATGGTCAGGAACACGCCGCCGGTGGCGTCGACCGCCTCCTTGAAGCCCTGGAAGGGCTCGGCCACGCCACACCCCGACGGGTAGGGGCCCGCGATGGCGTGGAACTTGACCTTGTCCGGGTCCTCCTTGAGCTCGTAGGCCTGGTCGACGTAGTCGCTGTAGTGGCCGCTGGACTGCTCCACGTCCCGGTTGATGGCGACGAGCGAGAGCTTGGACTCCGACCACCTCTCGTCTTCGAAGAGCCACCACCACTGCTCGTCCACGGCGTTGAAGAGCGAGGTGAAGTTCTGGTCGTTGTCCCCGGCATTGCCCCCGGCGGCGATGGCGTCGAGCACGATCTGGGCGGACTGCTCCGGGGTGTAGGAGTCGTCGAGGTAGGGCACGTCGCCGTCGACGGTGCCGGCCACGCTCCAGAAGAACGCCGCCCGGTAGTCGGCCCGGTTGTCCTGGAGGGTCTCGAAGAACACGTGCACCGAGTCGGCGAGGTTCTGGGCGAAGGTGCCGTAGGGCCCCTCGATGGCGACCTCGTTCACGTGGACGAGGATCGTGCTCTTGTTGCGGTCGCCGACCACGTACTCCAGCTCGTTGGAGCCATCGACCATGCCCTCGCCCACGATGCTGGCGGAGACGCTGCCGGCGTCGCTGGTGAGGGTCACGACGCCCTTGTCCAGGTTGCGCTCGATCGGCTCGTAGACGACCTTGATGTCCCGGCTGGTGAAGGGCGCCACGACCCAGGGGAAGGGCTCGGCGAGGGTGTCGGCGTGGACCGTGAACACGCCGTCACCGTCGAGGGTCAGGGTCTCGATGCTCAGGTCCGCGTTGCCCGTGTTGGTCAGGGTGAAGAGCACCTCGCTGTTGCAGCCGACGTTGACCTCGCCGAAGTCGAACTCCTGGCTGGAGATGGTCATCACGCCGCCCTGGCCGGCGCCGGAGACGGTCACGGTGGCGAGCTCGGTGTCGTCGGGGCTGCCGCCCACCTCGAGGCTGAAGCCGTCGAGCATGTTGCCAGCGAAGCCCGGGGTCCAGGTGACGGCGAGCTCCTGGGACCCGCCCGGCGGCAGGGAGAACAGCGACGGGGTCGTGACCTCGAGGCCCTCGGTCGTCGGCGGGATGAAGTCCACCAGCAACAGATCGCTCTCGCCGGTGTTCCACAGCAGGACCACGTCGCTGATCGGCTCGCCGACGGGGCGGTCGCCGAAGTCGAGCTTCTTGGGCTTGAGCGTGTACTCCCAGGGCAGGGCCTGGGGCTCGGTGACGCCCGAGTCCCCCGAGTCCGTCCCCCCGGCGCCGCATGCCAGCAGCCAAACCACGACCATGTTCTCTCCACGCTGCCCTGTGCGTGCAGTGTGTGGCGGTTCCGGGGCGGAATTCAACCCCGAGGCGAGCCCGACACCCTGCATCTGATGACTATGATGCCGCGATGCTGACCGTGACTCTCCTCGCACTCGTCGGCTGCAGTGGCAGCACGACCGGCACCGCCGACTCCGGCACCACCACCGGCTCGACCGACGACACCGGCACCACCCACGGGACCACCGACACCGGCACCACCGACACCGTGTCGGGGTGCGAGACCCCCGTGGTCACCTTCACCAGCTCCGACGGGGTGGAGAGCGACCTCACCAGCTTCTTCCAGTCCGGCGACTACCTCACCCTGGGCCTGCCGGGCACGCTGACCGTCTGCCCGGGGACCTGGTTCTCCCGGGTGCTGATCCGGGCGGACATCAGCGTGGTGGGCCTCGGGGCGACCCCCGCGGACACGATCATGAGCGGCGGAGAGGCCGGCACGATCCTCGACGTGCTCGGCCCGGACGTCACCCTGAGCGTGGAGAACGTGACCCTGGATCGGGGCGCGGGGCTCGACGTGGAGCACAACTCCGGTGGCGGCGGCGTGTTCTGTGAGCAGTTCGGCACCGTGATCGTCCGAGACGTGGTGTTCTCCAATGGCTTCGCCAACGACGGCGCGGGCATGTACACCTGGGAGTGCACCTCGGAGCTGACCCGGGTCGACTTCACCGACAACCTGAGCGAGGACGACGGCGGCGCCCTGACCCTGTGGTTCTCCGAGTCGACCCTGGACGATGTGACCTTCACCAACAACGACGCCCTCGACGGCGGCGCGATGGCCATGATGAACAGCACCGTGACCATCTCGAACAGCTGGTTCGAGGGCAACACCTCGAGCTGGTTCGCCGCCGGGATCTGGGTCTACGAGTCGTCGCTGACCATGTCCGACAGCACCATCACCGGCAACGTGAACGACAGCACCAACTTCGCCGGCGGGCTGCTGGTGCTGGGCGACGCCGTGCTCCAGCGGGTCACCTTCACCAACAACGAGGCCTACAGAGGGGGTGGGCTCTACACCTACGCCCAGTCCACGGTCCAGGGCCAGGACTGCGACTTCAGCCTGAACACCCCGGACGACATCTACGTGGCCGGGAGCGAGGAGAGCATCACCGCAGGGGGCGACTACTCCTTCTCCTGCGCCGATGGGGTCTGTACCGAGCTATAGGGCGGGCGCCAGCAGCCCGCTGACGGGGCGGACCGAGTCCCGCGAGGTCATCTCCGCCGTGGTTGGCGAGCCCGCGCAGCGGGCGGGCCGGAGGAGGGAGCGTGCTTCAGCACGTGACCGACGACGGACGCCGACCACGGCGGAGAGGGCCCGCGGGGCGACGGGAGCACCGTCGGCAGGCTGCGTACACGGAGGCCGCCGTGACTCTGCTGTTCCTCTCCCTCGCCGCCTGCGAGTCGGACAACACGGTCAACCGCATCGAGGAGCCGCCCGAGGTCTGGATCGTCTCCCCGGAGCCGCTGGCCGTGGTGCGCAAGGGCGAAGAAGCGGTCTTCGTGGCCGAGGTCTCCGACTCCTGGGACGCCCCCACCGAGCTCAGCGTGACCTGGTCCGTGGACCAGGGGTCCGAGGAGTCGGGCACGGTCACCGACCCCGGCGAGGCCACCTGGACCCTGGACCCGACGGGCCTGGACTACGGCGAGCACCGCACGGAGATCATGGTCATCGACACCGACGGCGACGTGGGCATCGCCGGGCTGATGTGGGTGCTCGAGCCGCCCCTGTCCGCGCCCCAGGTCACCATCACCGCGCCCGAGGACGGCTCGGTCTTCGACCCCGGCACCGAGATCACCTTCCGCGGCGAGGCGGTCGACGACGAGCTCGACCGCCTGGCCTACGCCTGGTCCAGCTCCCTGGACGGCGACCTGCCGGGGGCGCTGAGCGGCGACGGCGAGTCCGCCCTGTTCATCGACACCCTGTCCGACGGCACCCACACCGTCACGCTGGAGGTCACCGATCCCGACGACGAGGTGGGCTACGACAGCATCCAGGTCGCCGTGGGCGAGGTCCAGGAGCCGGCCCAGGTCGGGGACCTGGTCTTCTCGGAGATGATGATCAACCCCAGCGTCGTGGCCGACGAGATCGGCGAGTGGGTCGAGCTCTACAACACCGCCAGCTACGCCATCGACATCCAGGGCTACTCCTTCCACGACAACGACCTGGACCTCTACGTCATCGAGGACAGCATCGTGGTCGCCGGCGGCACCTACGTGGTGCTCTGCGCGGAGACGAACCAGAGCCTCAACGGCGGCGTGACCTGCGACGGCCCCTTCAAGCGCGAGTCCAGCGACGCCCTGGCCCTGGGCAACAAGTCCGACGAGGTGATCCTGAGTCGCGAGGACGGGGTCATCATCGACGCGGTCTTCTACGACCAGGAGTGGTACACCATCGCCGTCGCCACGGGGCTCGACCCCCGGTACCTCTCGGCGGACAACAACGACACCGCGGCGAACTGGTGCGACCAGACGACGGTGATGACCAGCGGTGGGGAGCCGGGGACGCCGGGACGGGCGAACGATCCGTGTCACTGAGCCGCCAGGCAGGCTGACGGCCAACAGGCCAAGCCGCTCCACCAGGGAGGTCCGGTGTTCGGGGCGAGGTCGGCGTGGAATGACCGACTGTCAGACCCCGGTCCGAGTGGCGGTGTTGCGTTGCGCCTCCGCAACGCGCCACCCGGTCGTTGCGGAGGCGCAACGCCAAGCACCGGTTCCACCGGGGGGCGTCCCTACCAGGTCGATGTCTGCCGCTTCTCGACGGTCCCCCCGTCGAAGCTCCCCCTGAACAGGATCCCGACCTCCGCGGGTCGGGCCAGGGTCAGCGACCCAGGGCCTCCTTCAAGGCCGCCAGACACAGCGCCACGTTCCGCTTCGTGCACGCGCTGCCCATCAGCCCGATGCGCCAGCGCTTGCCGGCGAAGGCGCCCAGGCCGCCGCCGATCTCCAGGCCGTGGTCCCGCAGGAGCTGGCCGCGCACGGCCTTGTCGTCGACGCCGTCCGGGATCTGCACGACGGTCAGCTGGGGCAGGCGGAGCTCGGGAGGCACCGGCAGCTCGAGCCCCAGGGCCTCGAGGCCCGCGGCGAGCTGCCCGCCCAGGTTCCGGTGTCGCGCAGCCCGCGCCTCGAGGCCCTCGGTCAGGGCCAGGCGACAGGCCTCGTGCAGCCCGTAGAGGTTGTTGATCGGCGCGGTGTGGTGGTAGGCCCGCTCGCCGCCCCAGTACCGGTTGATCAGGGACAGGTCGAGGTACCAGGACTGCACCGGGACCTCCCGGGCAAGCACGTGCTCGAAGGCCCGGGCGGAGAAGCTGATCGGCGCCAGACCCGGGGGCGCCGAGAGGCACTTCTGGGTGCCGGCGTAGGCCGCGTCGACCCCGTGCTTGTCGAGCGCCACCGGCAGCCCACCGATGCTGGTGACGCAGTCGATGCCGAAGAAGGCGCCGCACTCCTCGGCCACGGCGGCGAAGCCCTGGAGGGGCTGCAGGACGCCGGTGGAGGTCTCCGCGTGCACCAGGAAGAGCCCGCGGAAGGATCGGCCGGCCGCGGCCGCGCGGAAGTCGTCGGGGGTGAAGGCTTCGCCCCAGGGCCGCTCCACGGCGACCACCTCGGCGCCACAGCGCCGGGCGACCTCGCACATGCGGACCCCGAAGACCCCGTTGACCCCCACCAGCGCCCGGTCCCCGGGCTGGAGCAGGTTGACCATCAGGGTCTCCATGCCCGCGGAGCCGGTGCCGCTCATGGGCATGGTCAGGTCGTTGGTCGTGCCGAAGAGCCGCCGGAGCATGCTCTTGACCTCGTCCATGATCGAGAGGAACGCCGGGTCGAGGTGGCCGATGGTCGGCGCGGACATGGCACGCAGCACGGCGGGATCGACGTCGGAGGGCCCAGGGCCCATGAGCACGCGGACAGGGGGGTTCAGAGGGGTCATGGGGCGGGCTCTAACAGGGCGCTCAGCGCCGCAGCGTGCCCGGCAGCAGGTCCACCAGGCGCTGGTGGAGGACCGGACCGTCGGTCTCGAGGAGCCGGATCCGATGATCGAGCTCGGCCTGGACCTGGCCGCGCCCAGCGCGGGCTTCGTCGCCACTCAGCGGCACGAGGTCGCACCGGGGCGAGCCGTCGCCGTAGAAGCGCCCGTAGGCGCAGCGCTGGACCTCGCCGGCGTCGAAGCGGGCGTCGGCCTCGGCCTTCAGGGCGGCGAAGGCCGCGGTGCCGACCCGGACGAAGTCCTCCGGCGAGGCCACCAGGGCGTCCCAGGCCGGACCCTCCGCCGAGAAGTCGGTCTGCTCGTGCTGTTGGTGCAGGGTCGGGCCCAGGGCGAAGCGGGTGGTGAGCCGCTCCCCGGCCCAGCGCGTCAGCACCAGCTCCCAGTGCTCGACGGCCCCGTCGGGCAGCAGCCACAGGGTCAGGCCCACCCCCCAGGGCTCGCCGGCCGGCACCTCGCCCAGGTCCAAGGCCAGCCGCCGGAGCTCGCCCTGGCCATTCGTCGGCGCCGCCAGGGCCCGCCAGGCGCTCGGCCGCGCCTCGCCCCGGGTCACCGCACCGGTCCAGCAACTGTCGGGATCGGTCTCCGGTGAACACCACCACTGGGCCACCGGGATGTCGCCGACCGACGGTGCGAACCGGTGCCAGTCCGCCGGCACTCCATCGAGGTCCCGCCACAGCTCGCCCACCAGCGCGTGCTCTCCCGGCACCTGGGCCCAGGCCTGGGGCAGCGGTGCCGGTCCCAGGCTCGCGCAGCCCAGCAGGGCCAGGGCGATCACTCGGTGCCCGTGAGCTCCATCGTCATGGACATGGCCATCTCCGCGTCGACCTGCTGGCCGTCGCCCTCGATGGAGAAGGCGAAGTCCATGTCGACGGTCGCCAGCGAGGCGACGGGGACCAGGCGATCGAAGCGCACCACCGACTCGCCGGCCCCGCCGGACTCGAAGCGAGTCATGTTCATGGCAGCGCCGGGGGGCAGGGTGTCCATCTGCGGGTTCGCCTCCAGGGGCTGCTGGACCAGGTCCACCTCGAGCACCATGCGGTCGTCCTTCAGCTCGACCAGGGCGTAGTCGGCCCGCTGGACGATCTTGAAGCCCTTGCTCGAGTCCATGCGGGTGTAGACGGACCAGCTCGCGCCGACCCCCACGGGCTCGTCGGGCACCGGCGCCGCGAGGTTCTCGGCGGAGTCGGAGAACGAGGACATCTGCTGGGCCAGGTCCGCGGGCGCGTCCGGCGGCAGCTGGAAGTCGGCCTCCAGCGCGTGGCCGGTGTTGGTGATCCGGGCGTAGCCCTGCATGCCCTCCAAGGGCTTCAGGCTGCGCTCCAGCTCGTCCAGCACAGAGGGCGGCATGCCGGTGCCGCCGTCGCTGCGGTCCACGACCGCCTGGGTCACCGCGGCGCTGTACTGGATCTCGTCCCCGTCCACCTCGGTGACCTCGGTGTCCATGTCCAGCAGCATCGGGGGCAAGGCCATGGCGCCGGCGCTCTGGCCGCCGATGACCATCTCCATGGACATCAGCATCCGCATCTGGATGGTCTCCTGCTGGCCGACCTCTGGCGTGAAGCGCAGCGCCCGCCGGGGCTCGGCGCCCGGATCGGTGACCTCGAGCAGCACGCCCTTGTCCGGCAGCTCGGCGATCTTCTCCAGCGGGATCCCGCCCTCGCCGGGCTGCCAGGGCTCGATGGGGGGAGGCGGCGGGACGTCCAGCAGCACCAGCGCGCCCACGGCCTGGAGGGGATCGGCGGCGTCGCAGTGGTAGAGGTCGAGGAAGACGTCGTGGCTGGAGCCGTCGGGACAGCTCACCTGGAAGTGGTCGACCATGTGGCCGTCTTCCATCGGGCCCAGGCTGCCGAGGCGCTCAGACTGTCCCACCGGGTCCTCGCCGGGGCAGCCCAGCCGGGCGAGCTGGGCCTGCTGGCCGTCGGTGCCGCAGACGCCCAGGGCGGTCTCCAGGGCGACCCCGGGGGTGGCGGCGGGCTCCGGGTCCTTCTTCTCGCCACAAGCGACCAGGGTGAGGCTCAGGGGCAGGATCAGAGCGATGGGCGTGCGGGCCATGGGGTCCTCCGGACGCGCATCCTGGCACAGACCACCCCAGACCCCTAGAAGGGCTGAAGGCCTCCTCCTCTCGCGCGTCCAACCGCCGCCTCCAGCCCCGGTCGTCCCATGGTCTCCCTCGTGCCCCTGCTCCTCTCCCTGGCCCAGGCCGCGCCCCCCGCGAGCCAGGTCCTGGCCGCCCTCAGCAGCGACAGCGGGTGGAGCTCTCCCAGCACCAGCAAGGGCGTCGCCGTGTCCCAGAAGAACGTGCCGGGCCTGCCCGTGCCGGCGTTCCGAGGCGTGCGCACGGTGCCCGTGGACTGCGCCCGCTACTGGCTGAAGGTGAGCAACCCGGACACCCACAAGTCGGTCAACGACATGCTCGAGGACTCCCGGGTCATCAGCCGCAACGGCGACGAGGTGATCTTCACCCAGCGGGTCGACCTGCCGCTGATCTCCGATCGCTACTGGATCAACGTCGCCACCAACGAGAAGAACGTGGGCGGCACCCAGGGCCACTTCCGGCAGTCCTGGTCCGGGTTGGACAAGAACACCTACCCGGCGATCGTGAGGGAGATGGAGGGCGACCACGGCGCGGTCTTCACCGAGCTGAACTACGGCTACTGGGACCTGGCGCCGGCCGGGCCCGGCCAGTGCAAGGTGACCTACGCCGCCGCCAGCGACCCGGGGGGCTCGATCCCCGGTGGCGCCGGCTCCTGGGCGAGCGAGAAGAGCCTGCCCGACAACATCAACGCCTTCTTCGAGGCGGCCAAGTAGCGGGGCGAATAGGGCCCCAGAGTGTGGTCCGGCCTGCTGCTGATGGTCCTGGGCGCCCAGGCCGCCACCCTGGCGGAGGCCCGGGCGGCCGAGCGCAAAGGGGCCTGGACCACGGCTGCGGGGATCTACGCCACCCTGGCCGAGGAGGGGTCCGAGCCGGCCCGACGGCGGCTGGCGTGGCTGACGGACCGCCAGGACGCAGACGGGGACTGGGACAGCCTGGAGGCCCTGGACCGGAGCCGGCGGGGGCAGGGGCCCGCGGCGGCAGAGCAGGTGCTGGTGACCGCCGGGGCAGCTCCCCTGGTCCAGCACGAGGCCGCCCTCTGGCTGGCGGCCCAGGCCCTCGACGCGGACCAGCCGGCGCTCGCCCTGGGACACACCCAGGGCGCCTGGACCGCCCGGGGCACCCTGTCGAGGGCCGTGCTGGGCCAGGTGGTGCGGCTGCGGGCAGCAGCGCTGTCGGCCCTGGGGCGCTTCGACGAGGCCCGGGCGGTGGAGCAGGTCATCGCCGTGGTGGCGCCGGTGGCACAGCCATCGAAGACCGACCGCATGGAGCGTGCCGCCCAGCACCAGGCGGTCACGGCGGCCAGCGGCCTGGTCCTGCTGGTGCTGGGCCTGGGGCTGCTGCCGGGGGCCTGGCGGGGGTGGCGCCGGGCGCCCAGGCCCCGGCCCTGGGGCCTGGTGCCCCTGGTGTTGCTGCTCGCGGGCACCGCCTGCATCGCCGAGCTCCGGGAAGACGGCAGCGGGCGGTGGGGACTGCGCCTGACGGTGGCGGCGAGCGTGCTGCACCTGCTCAGCGTCGGGTCCGCGCGCGGGCGCGGTCGGCTCGGTCGCGTCGTGGTGGGCGCGGCCGCGGGCCTGGCGACCCTGGCGGCCGCCTGGATCTGCGTGTGGTCGACGGAGTCGCTGGGAGACCTGGGGCTGTGAGGCCTGTGGCACCCGGCCTCCAGCGGCTCCGGCGGGGGCACGCCCCGAACTGCTCCAGCGCCGGAGCGTTCGTGGGCATCGCGCTGGGCAGCGCCGTGGTGGCGGCCGCGCTGCTGAACGCGTTCGCGGCCAGGTTTCTGGGTGAGGAGGACGAAGA
>CAYFPX010000040.1:39122-46544 GCA_964344945.1 uncultured Enterobacterales bacterium | reverse complement strand
ACCCAGCCCCAGATGAGGTTGACGTCCTCGTGGCACTCCTCCTGGATGAGGGAGCTGGCCTCGTGGACCTCGTACATCGTGAGCTCGGAGTTGCCGGTCACGTTGAGCAGCACGCTGGTGGCACCAGCGATGGAGACGTCGTCCAGCAGCGGGGAGCTGATGGCCCGCTGGGCGGCCTCGACGGTCTTGTGCTCGCCGGTCGCCGTGCCGACGCCCATCAGGGCGATGCCCTTGTTGTTCATCGTGGTCTGCACGTCGGCGAAGTCGACGTTGACGATGCCCTCGTTGTTGATCAGGTCGCTGACGCCCTTGACCGCCTGGGAGAGCACCTTGTCCGCCATGGAGAAGGCCTCGCGCATCTTGGTCTTCTCGTTGGACATCGCGATGAGGCGCTGGTTGGGGATGGTGATGAGCGTGTCGACCACACCCTTCAGGGTCTCCACCCCCTCCTCGGCCTGGCGCATGCGCTTCTTGCCCTCGAACCAGAACGGCCGGGTCACGACCGCCACGGTCAGGGCACCGCACTCCCGGGCCACCTGGGCGATGACCGGCGCCGCGCCGGTGCCGGTGCCACCGCCCATGCCAGCGGTCACGAAGACCATGTCGGCGCCGACCACCAGCTCTGCCAGCCGCTCGCGGTCCTCGAGGGCGGCCTCGCGGCCCCGCTCGGGGTTCGCGCCCGCGCCCAGGCCCTTGGTGAGCTGCGCCCCGAGCTGGAAGCGACGACTGGCCAGGGACCGGCGCAGGTCCTGGGCGTCCGTGTTCACGGCGATGAACTCGACCCCGGTGAGCCCCGAGGCGATCATGCTGTTGATGGCGTTGTTTCCACCGCCACCGACACCGATGACCTTGATGGTGGCGCCGGTGGGCTCGGTCTCGACGAGTTCGATCATGGGGAGCTCCTGGAGGGGCCCGCTCAGCCGGATCCGTGGTGGATCCCGTCGGGCGGGGGGACTTGCTGGGGTGTGGAGAAGAAGGGGGGGGGCGACTCGGACGAGTCAGATGAGGGGCCTTGCGAGCGCCAGGCCGTCGAGGTCCAGATCGACCTCGTGGGGGGAGCTGAGGTCCAGGCCCGCGGCCTGGAGGTCGGTGAGGCGGCGAGCCATCAGCGCCGGGTCCTGGTAGCCAAGGACCACGCGGCTGCCGCTGCGCAGGATCACGGTGAAGCCGAGCTCCAGGTCGTAGTGGACCTCGCTCACGAGGTCCTCGGACACGGCGCCGGAGCTGTCCAGCAGGGCCAGGGTCCGTAGCCCCTGGCGAATCACGCCCCGGGCGGCGACCGGGCTGTGGTCGGCGATCTCGGGGTCCAGGCCGGTGAGCACGGGCAGGTCCAGCTCGTGGGAGCGGGCCCGGGCGAAGATCGAGCCCTCACTGTCGACCCGGTACAGGCCGCGCTGCATGACCAGCAGCGCGGTGTCGTGCTCGGTCACGGTGATGTGGAGCTGATCCGGGAAGACCCGCCGCACGGTCGCGCTGGCGACCCAGGGGTGCCGGGTCACGCCCTCGACGACCGCGTCGAGGTCCACGGTGAGCAGGGAGTCGCCGTCCCGCACGTCGGCCAGGTGGCGCAGCGACACGGCGCTGGCCCGCTCGTGGCCACTCACGGTCAGCTCACCGACCCGCGGCAGCAGTCCCTCCCCCTGGACGGCCGCGGCGGCACCCACGGCACCGAGCGAGACGACCAGGAGGAGGGACCGCACACGACCGGACGGCACCCGCGAGGGGCGATCAGCGCGAGAGCGTGAGCGGGGATTGAGCCGGTTGGAGAGCATCAGCAGCAGGTTCAGCGATCAGGTTCAGCGGCGGGACCGTGACAGCGACTCTACTGTCTTGACGCAACTCTTGACAAGTAAATGCCTGGAGTTTTCTTGCGACTGGATCTCGTAGTGGATCCGAGGGGTTGTCGGACCCGGGCATCACCCGTCCAGGTCTTGACGATCGTCCCTCCGAGCCAGGTGGAGGCGGGCGGATCGGGCGACCCGATCGACCAGGGCTTCGAAGCCGATCCCGACAGCGTTCGCGGCCATCGGCGACAGGCTCGTGGCGGTCATCCCGGGGATGGTGTTGACCTCGAGGAAGACCGGCGTGCCGTCGTCGGCGACGATGAAGTCGGCCCGCACGATGCCGCTCAGGCCGAGGCGCTCCCAGGCGACCAGGGCGTGCCGCTGCGCGGCGCGCAGGGTCTCGCTCGAGATCCGCGCCGGCACGATGTAGTCGGTGCGGCCCTTGGTGTACTTGGCCTCGAAGTCGAAGAAGCCGGAGTCCGGCACGATCTCCACCGCCGGCAGGGCCTGGCCGTCGAGCACCGCCACGGTGATCTCGAGGCCCTCGATCTTCTCCTCGAGCAGCACGCGGCTGTCGAGCTCCCGGAGCTCCACCAGGGCCTTCTCCAGGTCCGCCTCGTCGTCGGCGATCTGGATGCCCAGGGTCGAGCCGCCCTGGGGGGTCTTGGCGACCACGGGGTAGACGACGTCGTCGGGCAGCGGGTCACCGGCGGACCAGGTCCAGTCCGCGGGCATCGGGATGCCGCTGTCGCCGAGCAGGCGCTTGGTGGTGATCTTGTCCATCGCCGCGGCCGAGGCCTGGACCGAGCTGCCCGTGTAGGGGATGCGCAGGATCTCCAGCAGGCCCTGGACGCAGCCGTCCTCGCCGAACTGACCGTGCAGGGCCAGCCAGCAGACGTCGATCCGCTCGTCGACCAGGCGCCTCGCCAGGTCCGGGCCCACGTCGATGCCCACAGCGTCCCAGCCGGTGTCCAGGAGCGCCTGGAGCACGGCCTTGCCCGACTTCAGGCTGATCGGGCGCTCGGTGGACATGCCCCCCATCAGGACGGCGATGCGGCTCATCTGCGACTCCGGGAAGTGGTGGCGCGGGCGGTCTGGGCCCGGCCGAGGTGGGGAGGGTGCAGGCGCAGCTCAGCGCCGGTGCGGAGCTTGACCCGGTCGCGCACCATGGCCACGACCAGGGCGACGTCCCGGGCGGTCGCACCGCCCAGGTTGACCAGGGAGTTGGGCTCGTAGCGGCCGACACGCACCGCACGCAGCCGCACGCCGGGCAGGCCGGCGTCGACGATCAGATCCGCGGCCCGCTGCCGGGGCAGGTCCGCCATCAGCCGGCCCGGCCGCTCCCCCACCCCGCGGCGGGCCTCGGTGGCGTGGGCCGCGACGGTCTCCGCCGCCTCCGGTCGCAGGGCCAGCTCGGCGTGGATGATGGGCTGGCTGGCCTTGCGCTTCGCCGGCGACACCGTGCTCGCCCGGGAGCCCCGCAGCACCCGCAGGCGCACCACGGGACCGGTCAGCTGGCCGGCGTCGATGGCTTCGGCGACCGTGCCGGGGCGACCAGCCAGCTCTTCGAGGCCCGTCAGACCCGCTCGGGCAGCCGCTTCGGCGGCCACCGCCACCAGCACGCGACCACCGACCCGCAGGCCCTCGCCTGTCGCATCAATGGCCCGGGCACACCGTCCGAGCACGAGACACGCGCCCTCGAGGCCTTCGTCCCGGGCGAGCCAGTGCTCGCCGGAGAGCACCCGGACCTTCACGCCCGAGGCCCTGCAGTGGCCCAGGGCCTGGGTGGCCGCCTGCTCGGTCTCGGCCACGAGCCACAGGTCTACCGGCCCGCCGACCCGGAGCAGGTTGTGCCGCCCGAGGCGCTCGCCGGCGAGGACCGCCAGCCCCTCCACGCCGTCGAGCGCGTCGAGCAGGGCGTCGGTCATGCCTGCAGGCGGTCCAGCAGCGCCTGGCAGCACCGGTTCACGTGACCCGCGCCCAGGGTGATGACCACGTCGCCGTCCTCGACCTCGTCCGCCAGGTGGTCGACGGCCTCCTCCAGGGACTCCACCGTCACCGCCGAGCGGTGGCCGTGACCCTGGAGGCCGTCGAGCAGGGCGTGGTGGTCGATGCCGTCGAGGGGCTGTTCCCCGGCTGGGTAGATCGGCGTCACGACCACGTGGTCGGCCAGGTTGAAGGAGCGGCAGAAGTCGGTCTGCAGGTCCCGAACCCGGCTGTACCGGTGGGGCTGGAAGACCGCGATGATGCGCTGGTGGGGGAAGGCCGCGCGGGCGCCGTCGAGGGTGGCGCGGATCTCGACCGGGTGGTGACCGTAGTCGTCCACGACCAGCACGCCGCCCGCCTCTCCGCGGACCGTGAAGCGCCGCTCCACCCCGGTGAAGCCGTCGAGCCCGGCCTGGATGGCGGCGAAGGGGATGTCCAGCTCCGCGGCCGCCGCCACCGCGGCGAGGGCGTTCTGCACGTTGTGCTCGCCGGGCATGGAGAGCCGCAGCGCCCCCAGGGGCTCCTCGCCGCGGAGGACCGAGAAGGTCATGTCGAGGCCGTCCGGGGTGACGTCTTCGGCCCGGTACTGGGCCTGCCGGTTGAGCCCGTAGGTCACGACGCGCTTGCGCACCCGGGGCATCAGGGCCTGGACACCCGGATGGTCCATGCAGAGCACGGTGAAGCCGTAGAAGGGCACCTTGTTGGCGAAGTCCGCGAAGGTCTGCTCCAGCACCTCGAACGTGCCGTAGTGCTCCATGTGCTCGGGATCGATGTTCGTGATCACGGCCACCGTGGGCGCCAGCAGCATGAAGGAGCCGTCGGACTCGTCGGCCTCGGCCACCAGGTAGTCGCCGCGACCCATGCGGGCGTTGCTGCCCAGGGTGTCGAGCCGACCGCCGATGACCACGGTGGGATCCAGCTCCGCCGCGGCGAAGATCTTGGCCAGCATCGAGGTGGTGGTGGTCTTGCCGTGGGTGCCGGCCACCGCCAGGCCGTACTTCATGCGCATGAGCTCGGCGAGCATCTCGGCCCGGGGGATGACCGGCACGCCGCGGGCCAGGGCCTCGCGCACCTCGGGGTTGGTCTCGGGCACCGCGGTGGACCTCACCAGCACGTCGGCGTCGCCCACGTTCTCCGAGGCGTGGCCGATGGCGACGACCGCGCCGAGCCGCTCGAGCCGACTCACCACCGCGCCCTGGGTGAGATCGCTGCCCGTCACCTCGAAGCCCAGGTTGAGCAGGACCTCGGCGATGCCGCACATCCCGGAGCCGCCGATGCCCACGAAGTGGATCTGGCGGACCTTGCCGCGGAACATCACTTGGCGGGCCGCGGTGCGAGGTCACCGCCACCGAAGCGCGGAGGCCGGAGCGCGGCCACCGGATCCTCGGTGGCATGGGTCGAGATGTTCATCAAGAGCCCCAGGGCGATCAGGTGGCACATCAGCGCCGACCCCCCGTAGCTCACCAGGGGCAGGACCATGCCCTTGGGCGGCACGACCCCCAGGGTCACGCCCAGGTTGAAGAAGGCCTGGCCGCCCAGGAGCGCGGTCACCGCGACCGCGACCATCACACCGAACAGGTCCGGCGCCCGGGACGCGATGTGGAAGCCCCGCCACACCAGGACCGAGTAGAGAGCCAGCAGCGCCACCAGCCCCAGCAGCCCGAGCTCCTCGCCCACCACGGAGCCGATGAAGTCGGTCCAGGGCTCGGGCAGGAAGAGGTGCTTGGACTGGGACTCGCCCAGCCCGCGGCCCGCGAAGCCCCCGCTGGCGTAGGCCACCAGGGACTGGATGATCTGGTAGCCGTCGCCGGAGGGATCGGCCCAGGGGTCCAGGAAGCCCATCCAGCGACGCACCCGGTAGCTGGCGAAGAGCATGGCCGGGGCCAGCCCCAGCACGGTCACGCCGATCAGCGCCCCGAGCCAGCGCAGGTTGAGCCCCGCCACGCTGAGCAGCAGGACGGTCAGCCCCGCCAGGATGGCGGTGTTGCCGAAGTCCGGCTCCATGAGCACCAGGCCCATGAGCGGCAGCGGGATCGCCAGGGTCGGCAGCACCACGCCCTTCAGGTCGTGCAGCCGGCCCTGGTGCCGCTGGAGCCACCAGGCCACGCACAGGATGACCGCGAGCTTGGCGAACTCCGAGGGCTGCACGTTGAAGGCGCCCAGGGAGATCCAGCGGGCCGCACCCTTCACGGTGCGGCCGATGCCCGGCACGAACACCAGGACCAGTCCGATGCTCACGGCGCCGTAGAGGGCCCAGGCCTGCTGGCGCAGCCAGCGGTAGGGCACCAGCGCCACCGCGGCCATGCCCAGCACCCCCACCACGCCAGCGAAGGCCTGGCGCTTCACGAAGAACCACGGATCGTGGTACCGCTCGGCCGCCACCGGCCCCGAGGCCGACTGGACCATCACCAGGCCCACCAGCAGCAGCAGGCCAACCACCACCAGGAGCAGGCGGTCCGGTCCGGCAGTGCGCGTCTCGTCTTGGGTCATCCCGTCACCTTCACCCGCGACCCCTCCGGCAGCACCAGCTTCCGGAAGGCCTTGCCGCGGGCCTCGAAATTCGCGAATTGATCGAAGGATGCGCAGGCCGGGCTCAGCACCACGGCATCGCCGCGGGACGTGAGCTCCCTGGCCCGCTCCACGGCGGCGGCCAGGTCCTCCACGACCTCGCCGTCCAGGGCCGCGGCGATCTCCTCGGCGGACTCGCCGAAGCACAGCCGGGCCTTGCTCAGCTCCAGGGCCGGGGCCAGCGCAGCGTAGTCGGCCCCCGCCTTGCCCTGGCCGCCGAGCAGCACCACGAAGGGCCGCTCCAGTCCGCCGAGTCCGGCCCGAGCCGCCTCGACATTGGTGGCCTTGGAGTCGTTGATCCACTGCACCCCGTCGATCTCGGCCACCGGCTCCATCCGGTGGGGCAGCGCCGTCAGCTTGCTCGGATCGAGGGCCTCCAGGGGCACGCCGATGCCGTGGGCCATCAAGCAGGCGACCGCGGCGTTCCAGCGGTTGATGGCGCCCGGCACCTTGAGCCCGCCGAGCGCCACCCGGCCGTCCTCGAACACGGCGGCGTCGCCGTCGAGCACCACGCCGGGGTGCTCTCCGATCCACACCCGGGTGTGGGACATGCCGGCCAGGTCCCGCAGGAAGGGGTCGTCGGCGGGCACGGCGCCCAAGCCACCGGGCCGCACCCGGTCCAGCAGCCGGCACTTGGTGCGACCGTAGACCTCGAGGGTGCCGTGGCGGGCCAGGTGGTCCGGGGTCAGGTTCAGCACCGCCGCGCCATCCACCGCCAGGGCCCCGGGCAGCTCCAGCTGGTAGCTGGAGACCTCGATGATCATGGCCTCGTGGGTGCCGCCGATCGCGTCGGAGAGCGGCGTGCCCAGGTTGCCGCCGGCAAAGGCTCGGAGGCCGACGCTCTGGAGCAGCTGGGCCGTGAACCAGGTCACGGTCGACTTGCCATTGGTGCCCGTGATCCCGACCACGGGCACGGGACCGGTGACCTGGGCCGAGGCGAAGCCGAGCTCACTCACGACCTGGACCCCTGCCGCCAGGGCCTTCTGTACCGGCGGCGAGTCGGCCGGCACGCCCGGGGACACGATCAACAGATCGGTGTCGGTGAGGTCCGCTTCCCGGTGGGCGCCCATCTCGTTGCGCACCC
>CAYFPX010000040.1:23501-39112 GCA_964344945.1 uncultured Enterobacterales bacterium | reverse complement strand
TCTCGGTGGTCGCCGATTCCTTAAAACACCAAGCCCATCAGCGGGGCATCCGGGTCCCGGTCCGTGAGCACGACCTCGGCGCCGAGCTTCAGCGCCAGGCGCGCGGCGGCGCGGCCCGACTTGCGGGCGCCCAGCACGGTCACGCGGCGGCCGATCAGGTTCATCGGCTCACCGCAGCTTCAGGGTGGACAGGGCCACGAGGGCCAGCAGGATGGAGATGATCCAGAACCTCACGATGATCTTGGGCTCGCTCCAGCCCTTCTTCTCGTAGTGGTGGTGGATGGGGGCCATGGCGAAGATGCGCTTCTTGCGCAGCTTGTAGCTGCCCACCTGCAGGATGACCGAGATCGCCTCCAGCACGAAGATGCCGCCGACCAGCACCAGCAGCAGCTCCTGCCGGGTCAGCAGGGCCAGGGCACCGATCCCGCCTCCCAGGCCCAGCGAGCCCACGTCGCCCATGAAGATCTGGGCGGGGTAGGCGTTGTACCAGAGGAAGCCCAGCCCGGCCCCGACCATGCTCATGCAGATCACGCTGAGCTCGGAGGCGCCGGCCACGTGGGGGATCGCCAGGTAGTCGGCGAACACGGCGTGTCCCGCCAGATAGGCGATGATCCCGTAGGTGGCGGCCGAGGTCATGACCGGACCGATGGCCAGGCCGTCGAGGCCATCGGTCAGGTTCACGGCGTTGGACGCGCCGACCAGGACGAAGACCGCGAGCAGGACATAGCCCCAGCCCAGATCCGGGGCGCCCGTCCACAGCGACGAGAAGTCGATGAACGTGTCCTTGAGGAACGGCAGCGTGACCGCAGGCTCGAGCACCCCGGAGGCAAAGCCGGCCCCGAAGACCCCGCCGCCGATGCCGACCTGGCCCAGGATCTTGAGCCGACCAGCCAGCCCGTCGCTGGACTTGCGGGCGAGCTTGAGCCAGTCGTCGAGGAAGCCGATGCCGCCGTAGCCGAGCAGCACGACGATGCACATCCACACCAGCGGGCCGTCCAGGCGACACCACAGCAGGCTGCTGGTCCCGATGGCCCCGAGCATCGGCAGCCCGCCCATGGTCGGGGTCCCGACCTTGTTCTCCAGGTGGGCCTGAGGGCCATCGTCCCGGATGATCTGGGCCATCTTCCGGCCCTTCATCCAGCGGATGAACGACGGGTAGCCCACGTAGCAGAGCCCGAGGGTGGTGATGAGCGCCCACGCCATCCGGAACGACGTGTAGCGGAACACGTTGAACAGGATGGTCTCGTCGGAGAGGGGGACCAGCAGGTGGTACAGCATCAGGCGTCCTCGACGGCCAGGGCTTGCAGGACCCGTTCCATGCGGGCGCCGCGGCTCCCCTTGATGAGCACCACGTCGCCCTCTCCCAGCCGGCCCCTCAGGGCCGCGCCGAGGGCGTCTGCGTCGCCTGCGATCACGACCTCGCCGGCCCCCTGGCAGGCCTCCGCGGCGCCTGCCATGCGGGGTCCGGCGAGGCCGACGAGCTCGAGCCCCAGCGAGCCCGCGACGGCGGCCACTTCGGCGTGGGCCGAGGCCTCGGCGGCGCCGAGCTCCAGCATGTCGCCGAGCAGGGCGACCCGGCGACCGGGCAGCGCGGCGAGGGTCTGGAGCGCCGCGCGGGCGCTGGCGGGGTTGGCGTTGTAGGCGTCGTTGAGCACGACCATGCCGCTGGGGTGACGGTCGACCCGCATGCGCATGCCGACCGGTGCCCAGGTGCCGAGCCCGGTGGCGATCTGCTCGGGGACCAGGCCCAGGGCGTGACCGACCGCCGCGGCCGCGACGGCGTCCAGGGCGATGTGCTGGCCGGGCGCGGCGAGGCTGGCGGTGCAGTCGCCCCTCGGGGTCCGGAGCTCGATCTCGGTCGACAGCGTGCGCGGGTCGATCCGGGCGGCCCGCAACTGAACGTCGCAGGCCGGCGACGATCCGTAGCGCAGGGTCCGCAGCGGCCGCACCGGGGGCAGGGGCATCGCCCGAATGCGCCGGTCGTCGGCGTTGATCAAGACCACGTCCCCCGGGTTGGCGCCGTCGAAGAGCTCCTGCTTGCAGGCCGCGACGCCCTCCAGCGAGCCGGTGCCCTCCAGGTGGGCCGCCGACACGTTGGTGATGAGCCGGACCGTGGGCCGGCCGATCCGCTGGAGCTGATCGATCTCGCCCGGGCCCGACATGCCCATCTCGACCACCCAGGCGTCCGCGTCGCCGGGGGCGGCGAGCAGGGTCAGGGGCACGCCGATGTGGTTGTTCAGGTTGCCGACGGTCTGGTGGACGGTGCGGGTCGTGGCCAGCACCGCGCCGATCATGGCCCGGGTCGTGGTCTTGCCCGCGGAGCCGGTGATGCCGACCACCGGGCCGTCGAAGCCGTCGCGCACGGCCGCGGCACAGTCCTGCAGGGCCTTCAGGCCGTCGGCGACCCGGACGAAGCCGCGGGACCAGTCCCGGGGGGCCCGCTCACCGATGGCCCCGGCGCAGCCCGCCGCTGCGGCCTGGGGCAGGTAGTCGTGGCCATCGAAGCGCTCGCCCTTGAGCGCGAGGAACCAGGCGCCCGCGTCGAGCCTGCGGCTGTCGGTCAGGATGGGCCCGGCCTCGCCGAGCCCGTTCCAGGTCCCGCCCGTGGCCGCCGCGATCTCCTGGGGTCTCAGGATCACCGGGCCTCCAGGCAGGCCCGGGCGATGGCCCGGTCGTCGAACGGCCGGACCCGATCACCGATGGTCTGGGTGGTCTCGTGGCCCTTGCCGGCGATGAGCACGACGTCGTCGGGGCCAGCGTCGGCCAGGGCGAGCGCGATGGCCCGGCCGCGGTCGGCCTCGACCACCGCGTCGGGGCCCAGGCCGGGCGCGATGTCCGCCAGGATGGCGCTCGGGTCCTCGCTGCGGGGATTGTCCGAGGTCGCGACGACCCGGTCGGCGAGCCGGGTGGCGACCCGGCCCATCAGCGGGCGCTTGCCCGCGTCGCGGTCACCGCCACAGCCGAACACCACGATCAGCCGCCCCGGAGTCAGCTCCCGCAGCGAGGTGAGCACGGTCTCCAGGGCGTCGGGGGTGTGGGCGTAGTCGACGAGCACGGCGGGGGCGCCCGGGACCACGACCGGCTCGAGGCGCCCGGGCACCACCGGCACGGCGGCCAGGCCGGCGACCACGTCGTCGAGCCCCAGGCCCGCGGCCAGGCAGCCGCCCACCGCGACCAGGGCGTTGCTGGCGTTGAAGCGGCCGGCGAGGGGCAGCTGCACCGGGGCCGAGCCGTGAGGCGTGACCAGGCGGCCCCGGGTGCCGGCGGCGGACCAGGCGACGTCTTCGAGCCGCAGGTCGCCACAGGTCAGGCCGCAGGTCCAGGTCGTGACGTCCTGGCGGGCCGCGACCGCAGCGGGCACCGCCGGGTCGTCGGCGGCGAGCACGGCGGTGCCGCCGGCGGCCAGCAGGTCCGAGAACAGCCGGGCCTTGGCCGCCACGTAGGCCGCCATGTCCCCGTGGTAGTCCAGGTGGTCCCGCCCCAGACTGGTGAAGGCGGCGGCGGAGAAGCGGGTCTCGTCCACCCGGCGAGCGGCCAGGGCGATGCTGGAGACCTCGGCGGCGACCAGCCGCGAGCCGCTGTCGACCATCTCCCGCAGCAGGCCCTGCCAGGCGGGCGCCTCGGGGGTGGTGAAGCCGGTCGCGACCTCGCGGCCGTCGATCCGGTGGCCCGTCGTGCCGATGACCCCGACCGTCCAGCCGGCGGCCCGGGCGATGGCTTCGGCGATGTACGTGCTCGTGGTCTTGCCGTTCGTGCCGGTGATGCCGAACAGGAAGGTCTCCCGACTCGGGTCCCGGAACCACGCCGCGCTCAGGCGGGCCAGGGCGAGCCGGGCGTCGGCCACCTGGACGCGGGTGACGCCGGTGGGCACGGGCACGGGCCGCTCGACCACGGCGACCGCGGCCTGGGGCACCCGGCCCACGTAGTCGTGGCCGTCGACGGTCAGGCCAGCAATGGCGACAAAGAGCGCGTCTTCGGCGACCTGGCGCGAGTCCTGGGACACCCCTGAGACGTACCGGTCCGTGTCGCCCGTGACGGCGATCGGATCCACCCGCTCGAGCAGGTCCTTCAGGTGCATGGAGGTGGGGAGAGAGGGAGAGGTGAGCGGAGTGCTCGGGCGGTCGGGCGACCGAGGAGGGCGGGAAGGAGGGCCTATCCGGTGACGGAGCGAGGCCTCCGGTCAGAAGCAGGCGCCCCTCTACCGGTTGGTACCAGGAAAAGGGTTGGGATCGGTCCTGTCGGTGCGGCCGGCAGAGAGCGCCTGGCGAGGCGGGGAGGCCGAGACAGCGACCGCACCGGCACCACGGGACCTTCAACAGCAGGGGTCCAGCAGAGGCGGCGACGGCGACAGCAGCGGGCGGTAGGATCGGGCCGGACCGAGGATCGGCGCGCCGGAGCGGCGGGCCAGACTTCCTCAGGGCAGGGCCACGAGGGCCCGATCATCCGCACCGCGGCCCGGGGGAGCCGGTCGCGGTGCTGCTCGGGATCGACGTCCGGACGGGCCACCCTCAGCGAAGAGCAGGGAGCGTGCGTCAGGGGAGCGAGTGTCAGCAGCAGGGACGTGTCTGTGCCGTTCCCTCCATCGGAAGCGGGGCCGATGAGGTGGGAGAGCGCCGCGACCGCGGGAGCGGGGCGGGTCGACACGTCCGGACAGGTGGACACCGTGCAGGACGTCGGAGGGGGGGTGGGCGAGGAGAAGGTCCTCGGTGCGGGGGTGAGGGCGGTGATCACTGGAAGTGGACCTCCACCCGATCGCCGACGGACACGAGCTGTCCGGCGGCAGGCTTCTGGGTGACGGCGAAGCCGGAGCCGGACAGCGCCAGCGCCAGTCCCGCGCCATCGACGGCTGCCAGCACGTCGCGGAAG
This sequence comes from uncultured Enterobacterales bacterium, assembly GCA_964344945.1. Lineage (GTDB taxonomy): Bacteria > Myxococcota_A > UBA796 > UBA796 > CAJQPC01 > CAYFPX01. The sequence continues at coordinate 34,246 of CAYFPX010000040.1, read as the reverse complement.
GACGCACCGGTCAGGTCCGGCATGCGGAAGTCGTGCTCACCGGCCCAGGCCAGGGCGGGCTCTGCGAGCTCGTCGAACTCGACCGGGGGCGGCTCCTCATCGATGGGCGCCGGCTGGTCCGGATCGGTCTCTGCGGGAGCGTCGGGGGCCACGCCCAGGTGCTGCAGTGCGCGGAGAGCGACGTGGGAGAAGGCCGGTCCGGCCACGGTGCCGCCGTAGCGCGAGCCCTGGGTGGGCACGTCGACCACCACCGCGATGGCGACGCGGGGCTCGGAGGCGGGCGCCAGCCCCAGGAAGGACGACACTCGCGCGGTGCTGCTGTAGCGGCCGTCGACCACCTTCCAGGCGGTGCCGGTCTTGCCGGCGGCGGTGTAGCCGGGGATCCGGGCTCGGGTGCCGGTGCCGCCGTCGTCGAGCACGCCTGCGAGCATGTCGACGGTCTGCCGGGCGGTGGTCTCGGACACCACCTGCTGCAAGGGCTCGGGCTCCCGCTGGACCAGGGGCTCCCCCCAGGCGTCGGTGACGCTCTGGACCACGTAGGGCTGCATGCGCAGGCCGTCGTTGCCGAGGGTGGCCATGGCGCCGGCGAGCTGGATCGAGGTCGCTGTCATGCCCTGGCCATAGGCGGTCGTGGCCAGCTCGATGGGCTTGATGGTCTCCGGGTCGCGCAGGAAGCCATCCCGCTCGCCGGGCAGGCCCGCGCCGGTGGCGCTGCCGAAGCCGAAGTCCGCCAGTCCCGCGAGCACCCGCTCCGGCCCCAGGTCGAGGGCCAGCTTGGCGCTCCCGATGTTGGAGCTGAACTTGATCACCTCGCGCAGGGGCACGATCTTGTGGGGGTGGTCGTCGCGGATGGTGGTCCGGCCCAGGCGCCAGCGGCCGTTCTCACAGTCGAACAGCGTTCCCGGGGTCACCGCGCCGTCGTCGATGCCCAGGGCGGCGACGAAGGGCTTCATCACCGAGCCGGGCTCGTGGGCGTCGCGGGCCGCCCGGTCCTTGAGCGAGTCGGTCTCGCGCCGGAAGCGGTCGTTGGGGTTGGTCGTGGGCCGGCTGGCGACAGCGAGCAGCTCGCCGGTCTGCACATCCATCACGACGATGCTGGCGGACTCGGGGAGGCTGGCCTCGTCGATGAGGTCCAGGGCCTCCTCGGCGGCCTGCTGGATGTGCCGGTCCAGGGTCAGCTGCACCGTGCCGCCGGAGAGGGTGGGCCGCTGGGGGCTGCTCAGAGCCCGACCCTTCAGGTCCCGCTGCTGCACGAAGCGCCAGGTCATGCCCGCCAGGAAGCGATCCAGGTCCCGCTCCAGGCCCTCGAGACCGCGACCGCTGCGCCCGACCACACCCAGCACCTGGGCCGCCAGCTCCCGCTCCGGGTAGAAGCGCGACAGCTCTTCGCGGGTGAACAGGACCCGACTCGGCGCCAGGGCGAGCAGGTCGCCGACCTCGGCCGGGTTCACCTGGACAGCGAGGGTGACGTCGCGCCGGCGGTCCCGGGAGAGCTTGGAGGCCAGCTTCTCCGCCGAGATGCCGAGCTTCGCCGCCAGGGCGCGGGCCAGGGGCTGCACGTCCTCCGGCGCCAGCAGGCTCGGATCCGCGTGCAGGCTGGGCATCTCCACCGTGGTCGCCAGGGGCCGGCCCTCGCGGTCCAGGATCGGACCCCGGGGGGCCTCGACCTTCACGCTCCGCTGGAACTGGGCCCGGGCCCGGGTCACGAGGCGCTCGTCCGGGAAGAGCATCACCGCGGCCCCGCGGATCGCGAGCAGGCCGTAGAGCGCAAGCAGGCCGACCAGCAGGATCGTGCTGCGGGCCCGGGCGCGCGCCATCACCCGGAGCGGGTCCTCGGGCTTCACCGGCGGCGCCGGCACCCGCAGCGTCGAGCGACGGCGGTTCGTCACGGTTGGCTCACCGAGGGCACGGGGACCAGGGGCTGGTGCACCCAGCCCTGCTCGGCAGCGAGGGCGCCGAGTCCGGCGAGGTTGCGACGGCTGGCGAGCTCCAGCTCGAGGCGCCGGGTCTCGACCTGGGAGGTCTTCAGGGTGCGCACGGCGAGGTCCAGCTCGGCGGCGGTCGCCTGGGCGTCGACGCGGCTCCAGACGTAGAACATGAGCGAGGCCGCGAGGAAGCCGCAGAAGATCGCGTAGCGGGCCACGCCCTTGAGGGGCACGACCAGATCGAGCTCCTGCAGTCCCGTGTGGGCACCGGCGGCGCCGGGGGTCCAAGCCATCTCTCTGCTCCTGCTCACGTACAGCTGCTGCGGGTGACGACTCGCGTCGTCAGGGGTTCAGGCGCTCCAGGACGCGCATGCGGGCCGACCGGGCCCGGGGGTTGTGGTCGACGTCCGAGGCCTTCACCGCCTTGCGCCCGATCATGCGGGCGACTGGCGCGACGGTGGGGTTCCCGAACGGATCGCGAGGGCTGTCGACCCCCGCGAGGCTGCGTAACCTGCGCTTCACGCGCCGGTCCTCGAGGCTGTGGAAGCTGATGATCGCGGCTCGCGCGCCGGGCACCAGCAGCCCGGGGAGTGCCGCCAGGAGCCGGTCCAGCTGACCGAGCTCGTCGTTCACCGCGATGCGCAGGGCCTGGAAGGTGCGCGTGGCGGGGTGGATGCGCCCCCGGCGCCCCGGCATCACCCGCTCGACCAGCCCGGCGAGGGCGAGGGTGGAGGTGTGGGGCCGCTCCGCGAGGATGGCTCGGGCGATGCGACGGGCGTGGCGCTCCTCGCCGAGCTCCCGCAGGACCCGAACCAGGGTCTGCTCGTCCACGGCCTCCAGCCACTCGGAGGCCGGCTCGCCGCGGCTGCGGTCCATGCGCAGGTCCAGGGGACCCTCGCGCATGAAGGAGAAGCCGCGCTCCGGGGTGTCCAGTTGGTACGAGCTGACCCCGAGGTCGGCGACCAGGCCGTCCACCCCGGACAGTCCCAGACCGGCCAGCACCTCGGCGGCGTCACCGAACGCGGCGTGCACCGGCTGGAAGCGGTCGCCGTAGTCCGCGAGGCGCTCGCCGGCAGCGGCCAGGGCGTCGGTGTCCTGGTCCAGCCCGACGACCCGGCCGGCGGGCCCGCAGGCCTGCAGGAGCGCCTCGACGTGGCCGCCTCCGCCGGTCGTGCAGTCCAGGTAGACGCCACCGTTGCGGGGGCCCAGCGCGTCCACGACCTCGTCGCGCAGGACGGTCGTGTGTGCGAATCCCCCGTTCATGTCAGCCTCGTTCGGCCAGGTCCTCTCGGGCCTTGTCGCGGTGTGCGCGGGCGAAGGAGCGGCGCTTCTTCCAGGCCTGCTTCTCGAAGACCTCGACCCACTCGAGCATCGAGATGAGGACCACCTCGGAGCCGATGTCGAAGCCGGCGTCTTCTCGCAGCTCCACGGGGATGCGGAGGCGACCCTGCCGGTCCACGGAGGTGTCGGTCGCGCCCGCCAGGATGGCGTGGTGGAGGATCTGGACCTTGGGGTCGAAGGGGTCCATCGCCGCGATGGGCGCTTCCACGCGCTCGCGGAAGTACCCTGGGGGGTACAGCTTGAGCGAGCCGTCGAAGGTGGTGAGGACCAGACCATGGATCCCAGCGTCCCGGAGCTTGTGGCGAAGCCGTGCCGGCAGGGCGATGCGCCCCTTGTCATCCACGGTGGTCGTGACCTGGCAGCGCTCTCCGAGCATTCAGCCCCTGTTGACCCTGAGGGAGAAGGCTCCGAGCGACACCTGGATGGACCACCTGCGACCCGACCTCTCCACCCTACTCCACTCCACTCCACAGTCAACCCGATCACACCACTTCTTGGGAGAAAAGTGAAGCCATCCGATTTCCTCCAGGATCTCAGTGGCTTGAAGACCCAGTCCTCAGGCCGGTCCGATCCGGCCGCGATCCGGATCCGGCCTCCCCGGCGCGAAGCAGAAAAGGGCCAGATGTGACCGGATCGGGATGTTCGCTCGATCCAACTCGTGGAGCGAAGTGGAGCAAGCGGGGGCGGTGTGGCGTGGATCGCCCCGCGCGCCGATCCGGCGTGCGGCGTTAGGTGCCGGCCCGTGAAGCCCCAGGAAGTCCGCAACATCGCCCGCAACCGGAAGGCCCGTCACCAGTACGAGCTGCTGGAGACCTTCGAGGCGGGCCTGGTGCTCAAGGGCACCGAGGTGAAGTCACTGCGTGGCGGCAAGGCCACCCTCTCCGAGGCGTACGTCCGGTTCAGGGACGGCGAGGCGTGGCTGGAGAACTGCCACATCCCCCAGTACGACCACGCGGGCCACGCGAACCACGACCCGGTCAGCCCGCGCAAGCTCCTGCTGAGCAAGCGCGAGCTGGCCAAGCTGCACGCGTCCGTCCAGCAGAAGGGACTGACCATCGTGCCGCTCCAGCTCTACTTTCGTGGGGCCTGGGTCAAGGTCGAGATCGCGGTGGGCCGCGGCAAGAAGCTCCACGACAAGCGCCAGAGCCTGAAGAAGCACCAGGCGCAGCGCGAGATGGACCGTGCCCGGAAGGCCCGCTGACCCCCCCGAGGCGTTAGTCGGCGCCCATGCAGCGCATCCTGATCGCGGCTGGGGTCGTCCTGGCCGGCACAGCCCTGGTCCTCTCGGACAGCCAGCCCGCCGCCGCCATCTTCAGCGGCATGGGCGCCATCGCGGCCGTCACCCTTGGACTGACAGGACTGCACGCCCTGCTCGGCGCGGCCTTCGCCAGCGCCAGCGGCACCGCGGTGGGGCTGTACCTCACCGCCCAGCACCACGCGGCCCTCGCCGGCGGCGAGTCCTTCTGCAACATCAACGACACGCTCAACTGCGACGTCGTGAACACCTCCGCCTGGTCCGAAGTCCTCGGCGTGCCCACCGCGCTCTACGGCGCGGCGTTCTACCTGGCGATGACCGTCGTGGCGCTGAAGGGCCACCAGGACCGCGAGTCGGGCAGCACCGCCGCCCAGGTCCTGCTGCTGGGCGCCATCCCGGCCAACGCGGCGAGCATCGGCCTGGCGTTCGTGTCCCTGCAGCTCGGGGCTTTCTGTCTCTTCTGCGTGACCCTCTACCTGGTGGCCGCCTTGCTGGCGGTGACAGCGGTGAAGGGCCTGGGCGAGGACGGCTTCGGGATCGGCGCAGCCCTCAAGGCGGGCGAGACACCCCTGGCCCTGGCCGTGGGCGTGCTCGGGCTGGGTCTCGGCATCTGGTCCTGGTCTGGGGCCGAGACGGCCGTCGAACAGGCCATGGGCGACGGCGAGGCCGCCGACTACTCCGCCCTCTACGAGCAGCCCGCTGGGACCGTGAACCCCTCGACCACCGCACCCACCTGGGGCAAGCCGGACGCCCCGGTGCTCATCGTGGAGTGGGCTGACTACGAGTGCCCCCACTGCGCCCGGACCGCCGCGGCCATCAAGAAGGTCCTGGCGAAGCACCCCCAGGCCCAGCTCCAGCACCGCCACTACCCGCTCAGCAACCTGTGCAACCCGGCCATGGCCGACGCCCACCACGACAAGGCCTGCGGAGCCGCCAAGGCGGCGATCTGCGCCCAGGACCAGGGCCGGTTCTGGGAGCTGAACGACCAGATGTTCAAGAACCAGACCCACCTCGCAGAAGACGACATCTCGTTCATGGCCGAGCGGGTCGGGCTCGACCTGGAGGCGCTGAGGAGCTGCATGGTCAGCGAGGAGACCGCCGCCACCCTGGCCCGGGACATCGCCGACGCCAACGACTCGGGGCTGTTCTCGACCCCCACCCTGTTCGTGAAGGGCCTGCACCCCGACGGCTGGATCCGCATCACCATGGGCACCGAGGCGCTGGACCTGCTCCTGTCCGCCCAGGCCCAGGGCGTCGAGCTGCCCCCGCGGCCGCCGGCGAAGCCGCCGAGCTTCCCCTGAGCGCCTGGGTCGAGCTGCGGCTGGTGGTGCCGCGCTCCCAGGTGTCCCGGCTGGGGCGCATCGCGGTCGAGGGCGGCGCCACGGGCGTCCAGGAGGCCCCACCTCCTGGCGAGGCGCCGCGCCTTCGCCAGCCCTGGGACACCGAGGAGCCCGAGCCCTTCGAGACCTGCACCCTGCTCACCTGGGTCCCACCGGCCCAGGCCGAAGCGCTCAGCGCCACCCTCGGTGCAGCCGCCGGCACAGGGGTCGAGGCCACCCCCGCCGACGACGCGGACTGGGCCTCGCTGTGGAAGCGCCACCACGGGGCCGTGGAGATCGGCCCTCTGCGCGTGGCCCCGCCCTGGGAGGCTCGACCGGGAGACCTGGTCATCCCGCCCGGCCAGGCCTTCGGCACCGGCGACCACCCGACGACCCGCGCCTGCCTGGCCGCGCTGGTGGAGCTGGCCCCAGAGGCCGGCACCTGCCTGGACGTGGGCTGTGGCAGCGGCGTGCTCGCCCTCGCGGCCTCGCGCCTCGGGCTCGAGGCCCGAGGCACGGACATCGACCCCATCGCCGTCGCGGCGGCCTCCGACAACGCCGCCCTCAACGGCCTGCCCGGGGCCTTCTCCACGGAGCCTCTGGGGGCCCTGGTGGGGCCCTACGACCTGGTCGTGGCGAACCTCTACGCCGAAGTCCTGACCAGGCTGGCGCCGGAGCTGGTCCGCCTCACCGGCGACTGGCTGGTCCTGGCCGGGGTGCTCTGGGACCGGCGCGAGGGCGTGCTCGGCGCCCTCGCGCCGCTCACGCTGGTCCGGGAGGAGCGCGAAGGCGACTGGGCACACCTGCGGCTGAGGCGCGTGTGAGGCGCTTCCGCTCCCCTCCCCTCTCGGCCGCGGGCGACGTGCTCGTGCTCGACGCGGCAGTGAGCCACCACCTCCTGCGGGTGGTCCAGCTCCCCCGCGGCGACCGGGTCCTGCTCTTCGACGGCCAGGGGGCCGAGGCGGCGGCAGAGCTGGTCGATGGCTCCGACGGCCTGGCGCGGCTGCGGCTCTTGGAGGACCCTCGGCCCGCGGCGCCGACCCGGATGCGCGTGCTGCTGGCGGGCCTTCCCCGCAAGCCCGCCTGGGACCACGCCCTGCGCATGGCGACCGAGCTGGGGGCGACGGAGATCCGCGGCTTCGTCGCCCACCGGAGTGTCGTGAAGAAGGGCCGGCCCGATCGCTGGCAGCGGGTGGTCGAGGCCGCGACCGGCCAGTGCGGGCGGGGGGACGTGCCGGCGCTGTCGTGCTGCAGCGACCTGGCGGGCGCTCTGGTGGGGCCGCTGCCGCAGGTGAGACGAGTCCTCGTGCCCGGCGCCGCACCGGCCCGCCCGGTGTCCGACGACGCAGCGCTGCTGGTGGGGCCCGAGGGAGGTCTCACCGAGGGTGAGCTCGCCCTCGCCGCCGAGGCCGGCTTCGAAGCCGTGGGACTCGGGTCTTGGGTCCTGCGAACCGACACGGCGATCGCCGCGGCCCTCGCCGTGCTGTGATCGCCGCGCTCAGTCGCCGACGATCCTCGCTTCGGTGTTGATGTTCTGGGCGCCGAACACGTCGTCCCGGCTGGTGTCCGAGGCGGTGGCCGTGAACTCGAAGGGCCGGTCGGTCGCGGTGCCGGCGACGTCTCCAAAATCATCGCCTTGGAAGTCCGCGATCTTGTAGGTGATCTCGTCCCGACTGAAGACCGGGTCGCCGGAGGTCTGGGTGAACGCGCTCTCGCCGCGCCGCCCGTTCATCTCCAGGTAGTAGGTCTCGTGGAGCACGGCCTCGCGGGCCCGCATGTGGGCCTGGGCCGACGCCCAGGTGACCGTGAACAGGTGGGTCATGGCCGCCAGGATGAGCATCACCATGAAGGTGAGCAGCATCATCTCCACGGCCGCCTGGCCGCGCCGACGGCCCGGGCGCCGCTCAGTGCATGAACTTGCTGACATGACTCGCCCACATGCTGTCGGATCCCAGAGCGCCCTTCGGCGTGCGCCCGCCGCTGCCCACTTCGTCCATGCCCGCCAGCCGGGCGCGGTAGCGCTCGATCATGGTCATCTTGGCGTACTCGAAGCCGTCGGTCAGGTACACGCCCTGGTCGGCCAGGGTGTTGCCGTTGGCCTGGGTGGGGCTGGTGGCCTCCTCGGTCGGGCCGATGGAGCCGCCGTAGGGCTTGGCGACCCCGATGGCGTACATGACGTCGGAGATCCCGCTGGAGGACCCGCCGAAGTAGCCGCCGTCGTTGCCGCCGGCGCTGTAGGCGATGTCCAGGTACTGACTGGCCATCGCGCCCGAGGCCTGGCCCATGACCCAGATCGTCGGCTCGCGGCTGTCCTTGTAGAACCAGGTCGGCACGACCCGCACCTCGGCGGGCTGGATGCCCCAGGGGATGCAGGAGCCGGACGGTCCGTAGGGGCACATGACCAGGACCCGGTAGTTGAGGAAGGTGTCGTCGACCTGGTTGTAGGTCGCGATGGAATCGACCTGCCGGCTCGAGACCGGGCCGATCTGCTGGGTCTGGAAGGCCCCGCGCTCCATGGCGCTGTCCTGCTCGGTGAAGAACTTGGTGTCCGACTGGTCCCGCACCCCGGAGATGTTCTCCTCCATCGTGCGCAGGCCCGCTTCGATCGCCGGGGTCACGGTGGCGTCGTAGGAGGCCGCGTCGAGGAAGTCGCTCGCCGCGTCGTCGATCCACTGCTCACACTGATCGATCAGCGCCTCGGCCTCGTAGTTGATCGGCTCACACAGGCAGATCTCTCCGGTCCAGACCGGCACCTGCTCGGTGAGCATGCGCCGGCACTCCTCGGCCCGCCGCAGGATCTCCTCGTTCTTCTTGACCATGACGTTGAGGAGCTGGGCCTCCTTGTAGGCCGCGGCGTAGGATCCGAGGTCCGCGGCGTTCTGCATGCGGACCCGGTCGTTGACGAGGATGCCCATGTTGGTGGCCATGGCCAGGAAGATCACCAGGCTGAAGGTGACCAGGGCGATGACCACGGCCGCCTGGCCCTGGCGGGACTTGCGGAGCAGGCGCCGGGGACTCACTGGCACACCGCCCGGTTGTCCTGGTAGAGCGCGACCACGCCGCTGCTGCCCTCGGCGTTCACCTCGTAGTTGCACTCCGGGGCGCCCAGGGTCACGGACATCGAGGCGGTCATGTCGCCCATGACCTCCTTGAAGCCCGGGGTGTCCGGGGTCCAGGGCAGCTCGCCCGTGACGTAGCCGCTGCCGGGCTCCGGACTGAGCGTGGCGTCGCCGGTGACGTTGCCGTGGAGCAGGACGTCCGCCACGCCACTCACGTTGCCGCTGGCGGCGCCCTCGCTGATGGAGGTCTGCTGGGCCCGTGCACCGGCGAAGGTGGCGTAGTTCACGTAGTGCACGGCGCCGAAGTAGTAGCTGTACTCCACGACCGCGAAGAGGATGGCGAAGATGATCGGAATCATCAGCGCGAATTCGACGGTCGACTGACCGGAGCGGGTGCGTCGCGGGGTCACAGCACTCTCCTGGCCCGAGAGTACAGCAAGATCGATGCCACGACTCGAGCTGGCGCTCAGGCGGATCCAGGACCCGCTGCGACGTGGCTGGTGCGGGTGGAGCGTGTCGATCCGTCCCACCGATACCCCACTCGTGTCAGGGCTCCCTGCGGCGCAGCCCCACCAGGCCCAGGCCCACCAGCGCCAGCCAGCCCACCGGCGCCCGGGGCGCCGCCGAGCAGCCGCCGTCGTCCTCGGTGATGATCAGCTCCACGAACTGCTGGTCGTAGAGGTCACCCTCCGGGTAGACGCTGATGTCGTCGAATTCCCAGACCTGGTTGCCGTCTTCGTCCTGGGCGATGACCCACACGGAGAAGATCTCGCCGTTGTTGTCGAGCTCCGGCGCGGTCCAGGCGACGGAGGGCGCGGTCAGGTCGTCGACCTGGCCGCCGGCGCTGTCGAGGCTCCAGGCGTAGGTCACGTCCTGGCCGTCGGCGTCGTGCACGAAGACCGAGAGCTGGATGGTGTCGGACTCCTCGCAGGCGGTCTGGGCGAGGTCGACGCCACCGACGATGATCGGCACGGTGTCCTGGTCGACGCAGTCGTCCTGCTGGTCCTTGCGACCGTTGCAGTCGTTGTCGATGCCGTCGCAGTACTCGATGGCGCCGGGGTGGACGGCCGGATCGCGGTCGTCGCAGTCGTTGTTCACCTCGGCGTAGCCGTCGTTGTCGTCGTCGTAGAGGCTGGTGGCCTCGTCGACGATGCCGTCGCAGTCGTTGTCCTTGTGGTCGGCGGCCTCGGGGGCGTTGGGCATGCTCGAGGCGTCGTTGTCGTCGCAGTCGCCGTCGGCCTCGGTGAAGGTGTCGCCGTCGTCGTCGGCGCCGTCGGTGCCCTCGTCGATGAGGTTGTCGCAGTCGTTGTCCAGCCCGTCCCAGACCTCGGCGGCCTCGGGGTAGACGCTCAGCTGCTGGTCGTTGCAGTCCCAGGCCGGGCCGGTGTCGGCGTCGCCGAAGCCGTCGCCGTCGTCGTCGCTGCTGGGGTACCCGCTGGCGATGACCACCGGGACCGAGGCGTAGCTGGTGACCTGGGAGGCGTCGGTGACGGTCACGAGCAGGGTGTCGCTGCCCGCCTCGAAGTCCGCCGTGTCGATGTCGACGGTGACGTGGCCGGACTCGTCGTCCGGGGCGCAGTCCGCGACCTTGGCCTGGACCAGGAAGACGCTCTTGACCTTGCAGCTCAGCGTGTCCGCGGGCTGGTTGACGTCGAAGACGTTGAGCTCGAGGCTCAAGATGCCGCCGGTCAGGTGCTGGTGGCCGGGCTCCGGGGTGCGCACGTAGACCGTGGGCGGCTCGTTCTCGGGGTCGGACCCGGTGTTGGCCTGGAGGGTCACGGCCTGGGTCGGGTCGCTCTCGTCGTCGCTGTGGATGTTCAGCGTGCAGATCGAGCCGGACGTGTCG
>CAYFPX010000040.1:7873-23491 GCA_964344945.1 uncultured Enterobacterales bacterium | reverse complement strand
CACCCCTCGAGGACCGCGCCGTCGCCATAGGTCCAGGTGATCGCGAAGCCGTCTTCTTCGCAGCCCTCGGCGAGCTCGGGGGTGCCCAGGGTGAGCGGGCCGTCGCCAGCGTTGTGCACCTCGACGTAGCGGACCTTCTCCAGGCCCGTCCACAGGTGACCGAAGTCCACGAAGCGCGGCCGCACCACGGTGCGTCCCTCGCCCTTCAGGCCGCTGCCCGACAGGTAGATGATGTTGCGGGCGTTCTGCAGGTCGGCCCAGTAGGCCGGGTCGTCGGTGCTGTCCTCGGGCAGGGACTCGGTGGCTGTCTCCACGATCACCGAGCCGTAGATGTCGCCCTGGTGGATCGGCGAGAACGTGACCGAGACGGGCAGGACGCAGCCCGGGCCGAGCACGAGTGCGATGTCGTCGTCGCCCGTGGAGGTCCCGCCGGAGTCTCCCGAGTCGCCGGTGTCCCCGGTGTCAGCGGTGTCCAGTCCCTTGGCCGAGGCCGAACCGGTGTCGAGCGGCTCGGTGCTCTCGGGGCAGATCACATCGCCCTCGGACCAGCTGAGCTCGAAGTCCTCTTCCTGGCCGGTGCCCTCGTAGATCGCCGAGAGACCCATGGCCAGGTCGCCCCGGTTGGTGATCGTGAAGGACCGGGTGCTGGACTCCCCGGAGGACAGCTCCTCGAACTCCACCCACTTCTGGCTGAACTCGATGTCCGGGTAGTTCAGCAGGTTGGTCTCGGTGGTGGTGCTACGGCACCCGGGCAGGGCGGCGAGCAGCACGGCGCAAGCGAGCAGAGGACGGGCGTTCATGGCCACTCCGGGAGGAGGGGGGCATCATAGCCGAACCCCCGGGGCCTGCCCAGGCCGTCTCGAATCCCCCCTCGAAAGCCGCTCAGGCCCTGATCTGTGGCGGATCCACCGTCAGAGCAGGTGGCCGCTCTTGTCGCGCTTGGTCTGCAGGTAGAAGGCGTTGTGCTGGTTGCTGTCCACGCGCAGCGGAATGCGCCCCACCACGGGGATGCCGTAGAGCGACAGGCCCTCGACCTTGCGGGGGTTGTTGGTCAGCAGGCAGACCGAGGCGATGCCCAGGGCGTCGAGCATGCCGGCCGCCACGTCGTAGCGCCTCAGGTCGTCGGGGAAGCCGAGGGCTTCGTTCGCCTCGACCGTGTCCAGGCCCTTCTCCTGGAGGGCGTAGGCCCGGACCTTGTTGACGAGGCCGATGCCGCGGCCTTCCTGCTCCAGGTAGAGCACGACTCCACGCTCCGCGCGGCCGACGAACCGGAGTGCGGCTTCGAGCTGGTCGCGGCAGTCACAGCGCAGGCTGCCCATCAGGTCGCCGGTGAAGCAGGCGGAGTGGAGTCGGACCGGCACGCCGGAGCGCCCGTCGAGGTCGCCCTTCACGACGGCGCCGTATTCCGCGCCGCTCGGCCCACGGAAGGCGACGATGCGGAAGCGGCCGAAGCGGGTCGGAAGCTCCGCCGAAGCCGCGATGCGCACACTCAGGGGCAGGGGAACGGCTTCGAGGGACATGTCGATCCTCCTGGGCGACTGCCAGGAGGCAGTCACGTGGGCCGGGGCCCTTTTCGAGGGGCTGCGTGCCCCCTCGACGGCCACGCGATGTGCCGTGGGCGAAGAGTAGCCACCGCCCGAGGCGGCGTCCACCGGATGACCAGGAGGGGCGCGAGTGGGTCGAGTCCGAGCTCCGGTGATGGAGTCGGGGTCGAAGGTGGGTCAGCAGCGGTTCGGTGAATGCCCGCCGCGGTTCCGGCACACGCAAGGGCGAGACGGACCGCTGATGGCCCGCCAGCGGCCCCGAAGCCAGGGGACGGGAGCTGACCTGATCGGTGCTGTCGCGGCTCGCGCCTCCCCGGGTCTCGCGCTCAGGAGTTGAGCGCGTCCTTCAGGCCCTTGCCGGCTCGGAAGCCGGGAATGCGGACACCGGGCACGTCGATGGGGTCGCCGCTCTTCGGGTTGTGGCCGGTGAACGGCTTGCGCTGCTGCACCGTGAAGGTCCCGAAGTCGGAGATGGTCACCTTCTCACCGCGCACCAGGGCAGCGGCGATGGCGCCGGTCATGATGTTGATGTAGTCCGCGGCCTTCACCTTGGGGATGTTGGCGGTGGAGGCGAGCTGCTCGGTGAGGTCCGACTTGTTCATGGATGACTCCTGTGACTTCCTGTCAGCGGTGTAGTTGAAGAATCCAATTTCTGTGAATTCTCCAAATTATCCAAGCTCATCTACCGGGTGGACGATGTCCGACCGCCCCGGTCTCAGCCGCCCACTGAGCGACCGAGCCGCGCCTGTATAACCCCGGAAAACCCGGCGATGCAAGAAAACTGACCGTGTGGTCGGTTTTTGTCGAGACCCGCCCTCACCGAGCCAGGCCCCCTCCCGCGGCGCAGCCCTTTAGTGCAAATAATTAAAAGGCCGCCCAGAGATCCTGTCAGCGTGGCCGGAATTGCTCCTTCGCGCCCTCCAGCAAGGGCGAGGTCAGCCAGCCACCTCGGATCTGCAGGGCCCCGGGCACGACGCGCATGGTCGCCGGAAGTCGGCCGGGCTGCTCGCCGTCCACGTCGAGGAGGAGCGGTGGCGCAGCGGGGTCCAGGGCCCGGGCCCTGAGCTCGGTCACGCGGGCCTTGATGACCCCGGGGACCTTCTCGGCGGTGCCGTCGTAGAGCCGCCAGATGTCCTTGAGGGTCCGCGCCAACCCGATGTCCGGGAGGATCAACAGGTCGAGGGCGCCGTCGTGCATGGTGCCGCCGCGCCCGACCCACATGCCGCCGCCACAGAAGGCCCCGTTGGCCACGAAGGACGACAGCATCACGCCGGACCACTCGCCAGGGCCGTCGGGACCGTCCCACTCGAGCGCCACCCGGCCGGGCTGGTAGTTGGCCAGGGTGCCCAGGGTGGCCTTGAAGAAGGTGGCGCGTCCGCCCAGCCGCTTGCTGCTCTTGTTGGCCCGGTGGACCACGTCGCCGTTGGCGCCGAAGCCCGCGACGTTGATGAAGACCCGCTCCCGCTCGGCGCCGCCAGCGTCGAGGAACTGCAGGTGCCCCACGTCGGCGGGCAGGGTCATGCCGGTGGCTGCGACCCAGAGGGCGTCGGCCAGGTTCCCGGGGGCCCGAATGGAGCGCGCGAGGTCGGAGCCGGTGCCCCAGGGCACGATCGTGAAGATGACTCGGCGACTCAGCGGCTTGTCCCCATCGAAGAGCCCGTTCACGACGTCGCTGCAGGTGCCGTCTCCACCGATGGCGGCCACCAGGTCGATCCCGCTCTCGACAGCCTCCCGGGCGAGCACCTCGGCGTGCCCCGGGCCCTCGGTGACCAGCAGGCTCCAGTCCCCGAAGGCACGGTCGATGGCCCGCCGCAGCAGATCCAGCCGATCCCCAGCGCGGCCCCCCTGGGCCCGCGGATTCACGATGAACGCGATGCGCTCGTTCATGTTCCGAGCGCCGTGGGAGTCCCGGCCGCCACCGTGGGAGGCGATGTTCACGCGCCAGTTCGCCACGTCACCCTCGCAGGGGCGGGCACCTAACCCGCATCCGTCACCAGACTCTGGTGACGGATGCGCTCCAGCAAGTCTGCGCGGCATCCCCAGAAAGCAGGAACGCCCGGTCTCGCGACCGGGCGCCCTGATGCGGTGAGGGTCTTCGGGGGGCACAGTCCGTCGGACCCTGGCAGTCTGGCGTCTCCTGCCCGAGCAGTCGAGCAAGGGGCGTGCCAGCCCTCTTGCGACGCCGTCAACTCCTTGGAATCGCGTCACATCTCGTCTTGACACGTCCACACGCCCCGAAGACGGTGCGAAAAACCACGACTCTCATGTCGTGGTTTCGGCCTCAAGCAGTCCCCGGACCTGGTCCGCCAGGGCCCAGGCTCGCTCCTCCGGGTGGTGCCAGGCGCCCCCGGGAATGCGGCGGAGCTGGCTGCCGGTCTGGGACTGCAGCCAGGCCTCGATCCCCCCCACGGGGTGCAGTCGATCCCGATCCCCCCACACGGCGTCGACACGCCCGGCGGTGGGCCGCGGCGCGGGCAACAAGGCCCCCAGTCCGGCGACCCAGGTGGCGGTGTTGGCCCGTGCAGCCGGGTCCCGGACCAGGGCCGCCGTGAGCGCTTCCACGGTCGGCGCCTCCATCACGTAGGGGTTGACCACGGTGCGCCGCAGGGCCGCGCTGCTGGCCAGCCAACGGGTCGACAGGCCGGGGCGCAGCAGCACCTGCTGCCAGAGAGAGCGGGGCAGGCTCACCAAGGCGCCCATCACCGGGTGCAGCCGGGTGAGGGGGCCATTGCTGAGGATCCGGTGGGGCACCACCACCCCGGGCAGGCGGAGGGCCAGGGGCACGGCGAGGCCGTGAGCCACCAGGGCCCGGGGGCCCGCGGCCACGACCACCGCCGCCAACCGGTCGACCAGGTCCTCGATCCGGTCGACTCGTGGACCGCCCACCAGCTCGACGGCCCCGGTGCGCCACGGCCGCAGCCGGGCCTGCACGCCGCGAAACAGGCGGGCAGAGGTGGGCGGCCCCCCGACGAACAGGATCGGCGAGCCCTCGCTGCCCTCCCAGTGAATGTCGGCGCCGGCCGGCGTCGTGGTCACCGTGCCTCCCGCGCGACCGTGCAGCTCCTATCTCGCCGGCTCTTCCGGGTGCTCACCGCGGTCAGAGGGTCGGGAGCTGCCAACCCGCCGCCGCTTCCGGGGGCTCGCTGCTCTCCTCCACCTCTCCCAACAGCTTCCGGCCCAGCCCGACCAGGCGCCTGTTCATGGTGCGGAGCTGGCTCGTGAGGGAGAGCGCGAGGATCTCTCGGAGCTCCAGCGAGAGCCGGGGAGAGAGGTCGTCGGCCTGGGCCTGGAGCAGCTCCCCCGGGATCTCGAGCACCCGTGCCGACTCGCAGGCCGCCACGGTGGCTCCCCGACGAT
Source organism: uncultured Enterobacterales bacterium (assembly GCA_964344945.1). Classification (GTDB taxonomy): domain Bacteria; phylum Myxococcota_A; class UBA796; order UBA796; family CAJQPC01; genus CAYFPX01. Next base: position 18,590 of record CAYFPX010000040.1, on the reverse strand, counting down.
GACCACAGAGCAGTCCCACGGCGCCGAAGAGCGCACCGGGGTGGAGCAGCGCCAGCAGCTCCTGTCCGCCGTCTGGCCGGGTCCGGGAGACCCGGGCCTGGCCTTCGAGCAGCACGAACCAGGAGGTGGGCGCGAAGCCCTCCCGGCAGATCGCCTCGGCCGGTCCGTGATCGCGCACACGGCTGCGCTCGAACAACAACTCCCGTTGATCCGGCGGCATGCGGCCGAGGAGCGGGTGTGCGGTGAACAGGGCGTTCAGCGCCTCGCGGACGGGCTCTTCCATCAGCCGTTTCCCAGGGGCCAGAGGCGGCTGTACCAGGGCTCCTCTCGCGCGGGACCGTCCGGCGCGGTCGCTGCGAGCGCGGGCTCCTCGCGCACGCGCGCGATCCGATCGAACATGCCGTGGATGCGCAGGGCGAGGCGGCGGTCGATCTCCTCGAGGAGCCACGCCGCCGCTGGGTGGGCGTCGGCCTTGAGCCTGCGGTAGGCCGAGACGTCGAGCCGCAGGGCGGTGAGATCGGCCGCGACCTGGGCGGTGGCGGTGCGTGTGCAGCCGTCGATGAGGCCCATGTCCCCCACCACGTCTCCCCGACCCAGCCTGGCCAGGGTGACGGTCTCCCCACCGCCGACATCCCTCACGACCCGGACCTCGCCGGACACGATCAGGTAGGCGGCATCGGGCTCCTCGCCGGCGACAAACAGCACGGCTCCCGGTGGGACCTGCACCTGGATGAGCATCGAGAGCAGCTCCTGGAGGTGCTCGCCCGCGAGTCTCCGAGCGGTGGGGACCAGCCGGAGGAAGGGGCGCGTCGGGAAGGTGACGTCGTTCATGGAGGCTCGGTGTGGAGGCTGATGCTACCGCCACGGCCCGGCGGCGATTAGGGGGGCTGGTCTCGGGGATACAGCTGTCATGGCCTACGACCTGCTCATCGAGGACGCCACCATCGTCTCCAGTCGGGGGCGCCTCGTCGCGGACATCGGCATCGAAGGGGGCAAGATCCGGTACGTCGGCACGCGCCCGATGGGCCGTGCCAAGGAGAAGATGAGCGCCATCGGCAAGTTCGTCATGCCGGGCGTCATCGACACCCACGTGCACTTCCGGTCGCCCGGTCACCCCCACAAGGAGACCTGGGAGACCGGGTCCCGAGCGGCGGTGTCCAGCGGTGTGACCACCGTGCTCGACATGCCGAACACGGACCCCGTCACGGTCGACCTGGCGAGCCTGCGGGTCAAGCGCGAGCTCGCGGCCGCTCAGTCCAGGGCCAACTACGGCATCTGGGCCGGGGCCACCGGCGACAACGTCGACGACCTCAACCGGCTCATGGACGCCGGCTGTGTGGGCATCAAGATCTTCATGGGCGGCTCCACCGGGCCGCTGCTCGTGCCGCCCGAGGCCCTGGAGCGCATCTACACCGGCACCCGGGGCCTGATCGGCGTGCACGCCGAGGACGAGCGCATCCTGGCGGCCAAGCGCCGCGAGTTCAGCGGCCAGGAGAGCCCGCCCCACCACCTGGTGCGGCCGGACACCGCGGCCGAGGCCGCGGTCCGGCGGCTCATCGACCTGGTCAAGGCCCACAAGCGCCACACCCACATCTGCCACATGAGCACGGCCGCGGAGATCCACCTGCTGGATCCCACCCGGGGGGTCCTGCCCATCACCATCGAGGCCTGCCCGCACCACCTCTTCCTGAGTTCGGACACCACGGCCACCATGGGCAACAAGACCAAGTGCAACCCGCCGGTGCGCCCCGAGCTCGACCGAAAGGCCATGTGGACCGCGCTCAAGCGGGGACGCATCGACACCATCGGCTCCGACCACGCCCCCCACACCCTCGAGGAGAAGGCCCTGCCCTACTGGGACGCCCCCAGCGGCATCCCCGGGGTGGAGACCACCTTCCCGCTCATGCTCAGCGCCATCCACCACGGCAAGCTCGGGCTCGAGCGCATGGTCGAGCTGTTGAGCGAGGCACCGGCCAAGATCTTCGGCCTGGAGAACAAGGGCGAGATCGCCCAGGGCCGCGACGCCGACCTGGTGCTGTTCACCGAGGGCGAGCTCGCCCGCTTCGACAAGCGCCAGGTCCTGTCCAAGTGTGGCTGGTCCCCCTACGTGGGCCGCGAGCTGGGCCCCAAGCCCGAGCTCGTGCTGGTCGGCGGCAAGAAGGTCGCCCAGCGCGGCAAGATCCTGGACGACGGCGTCCGGGGCACCGAGGTCCGCATCCGCCCGCGCTGAGTCGAGTCCGCGGGCCGAGCGAGTACCCCAGTCAGAAAAAAAGCGCACCCCGGGTAGCGCGCCCTCGCAGGGGCGGTGTCCAAGAGGGGCGAACGGGATGGAACGGACGCTCCCTTGAATGTCCGGCCGCCCCAGACGTCTCCGCCGAGAACCCCTTCCCAACCCGCGAGGAAATCATGCGCTTCAACTCCCTCATCGTCCTGCCCGCGATCGCCATGGCCTTCAGCGGCTGCATCTACTACGAGTCCGATGGCAGCGGCTACGACTGCTACGACGGCGACTGCGCCGGCGGCGGCGACTTCGAGGTCAACACCGAGGTGGACCTCTCCTTCGCCCCCGACCACGTCGAGGTGGGTGACAGCTTCATCGGCTACCTGACCGACGCCACCGGCGAGACCGACATGAACTCCGTCGCCGACGTGCAGTTCTACGGCGACGTCGCCGCCTCCAGCTGGGACGCCCGCCAGGACGAGATCATCCTGTCCCTGACCGTCGACGCCGAAGCCGTCGAGGGCGAGGTCGACATCGTGGTCGTGTTCACCGACGGCTCGACCGCCTGGCTCGACGCCGCGTTCTCCATCCTGCCCGCCGACGGCGACGACGAGCGCGAGCTCGGCACCGACGGCTCCGGCGAGGAGGAGCAGGGCTCCGAGCACGACCCGGCCAGCGACGACTGCACCGAGTAGTCGCCTCGACACTCCGGGATACCCTCCCGATGCCGCGGGAAACCGCACGGGTCGCCCCCTGCGACCCGTGCTTCCCGAAGCCCGGCTTGGAGGGCCATGAGCCTGGACGTCGAGAAGCTGTACCGCCGGTACGGGGACATGGTCCTCGGGCGGTGCCGGTCCCTGCTCGGCAACGACGCAGAGGCCCAGGAGGCGATGCAGGAGGTCTTCCTCAAGGTCCACCGCTACCAGCACTCCTTTCGGGGCGAGGCGAGCCCCACCACCTACCTCTTCAAGGTGACCACCACGACCTGCCTGAACCGGATGAGGACGCGACGCCGCAAGCCCGAAGAGCTCTACGACGAACCGCCCCCCATCCAGTGCGAGGACACGATGCTCTCCTCCAGCGACACCCGGGACCTGCTCAGGCAGGTGATGGACCTGGCGGACGAGGGCACCCAGCAGGCGATTCTCTACCACTACGTCGACGGCATGACCCACCGAGAGGTCGGTGAGGTCCTGGGCATCAGCGCAGCGGCCGTCCGCAAGCGCATCTCGACGTTCCGCAACCGACTCAAGAACAACCCCCCACCCTGGCTGCAGGAGGTGGACTGGTGAGCCATCTCTCGACCCTGACCCTGAACCGCTACCGGTACGGCGAGCTCGACGACGGCGAGATCGCGACCCTGCGGACGCACCTGGACGGGTGCGAGCAGTGCTCGGCCCGCCTGCAGGCCCAGGAGAACAACCGCGCCGCCTTCGAGCTGAGCCCGGTGCCCGACTTCATCCGGGAGCTCGCTCCGGCCCCGCCCGAGGCCGCCTGGTGGTCCCGCTGGCAGGTCTGGCTCGCGCCGGCCCTCGGTGCGGCGGCCCTGGTGCTCATCGCCCTGCCCAGCGGCACGCCCGAAGGCGAGACCGGCCTCAAGGACCCCGAGCGCGTCTCCCCGGAGGTCATCCAGACCAAGGGCGTCAACGACGTGCTCGAGGCCTGGCTCCAGACCGAGCGCGGCCCGCGGCCCCTGGCCAACGGCGCCGAGGTGGGCCCCGGCTCGCGCATCCAGCTGCGCTACCGCAAGACCGCCCTCGCGTGGGTCACCTTCGCCGGCCAGGACACCACCGGCGAGGTCGAGGTCTATGGGACCTTCCCAGCCGAGGTCGGCGAGCAGGGGTGGCAGGCCGCGCCGTTTGCCCTCACCCTGGACGACGCCACCGGAATCCAGAGGTTCTACGCCGTGTTCACCAGCGACCCCCCCACCCCCGAGAGCGTCCAGTCGTCGCTCGCCGAGGAGGGCAGCGTGCCTGGTGGCGAGACCGAGAGCATCCACCTGACCAAGGTGCGGTGAGGTGCGGCAGGCGGCGACCAGGGGCCGAGCCCCCGGATCGCGACGCGATCGGCCCGCCCAGTGGCGTGCGCGAGCCGCAGTCGTGGCCGAGTCACGCCAAGGCGAGTGCGCGTCGCTGGGCGGGCCGAGGGCGAGCGAGGCGGGGGCTCGGCCCCTGGTCGCCGCCGTAGGGGCGCTGATGCTCGGCGCCGCGGCCCTGCTGGGTCTCGCGGCGCCGGCGCCGGCCTGGGCGGCCGACGTGACCCGCCGTGCGCTGGTCATCGGCGCCAACGACGGCGGGCTCGACCTGCAGCCCTTGCGCTACGCCGAGGAGGACGCCTGGCGCATGGCCGGCGTGCTCCAGGAGCTCGGCGGCTTCTCGCCGGCCGACGTGACCGTGCTGGTCTCGCCCACCGAAGAGCGGGTCCAGGCGGAGCTGGCCCGCGCAGCGGCCGAGCTGGGCGCGGCGGACGAGACCCTGTTCCTCTTCTACTACTCGGGCCACGCGGATCCGTCGGGGCTGCGGCTGGGCAGCGATCTGTACCCCTACGCCGCGCTGAAGGAGGACATCCGCGAGGTGCCCGCCGACGTGCACCTGGGCATCGTCGACGCCTGCCGCTCGGGCGCCCTCACGCGCGTCAAGGGTGCCAGCGTCTCGGCGCCGTTCCTCGCCGACGCGCCCCTCGATGCCGAAGGCGAAGCCTGGCTCGCGGCCGCGGCCGCCGACGAGGACGCCCAGGAGTCCGACCGGATCGAGGGCTCCTTCTTCACCCACTACCTGCTGAGCGGCCTCCGCGGCGCCGCGGACACCGGCGACGGCTGGGTCTCCCTGAACGAGGCCTACACCTACGCCTACGACCGCACGGTCGCCCGGACCGGCGGCACCGAGGCCGGCACCCAGCACCCCAGCTACGACTTCCAGCTCCAGGGCAACGGCGACCTGCGGCTGACCGAGGTCAAGCGGGCCACGGCGACCGTGCGCTTTCCGTCGGAGCTCGAGGGCGAGATCCTGGTGCTGCGGCAGCCCGAAGGCACCCCCGTCGCCGAGGTGGCCAAGCCGGCGGGTCGCGAGCTCGACCTGGCCCTGGCGCCGGGCCGCTACCTGATGCGGCGCCGGGTCGAGGGCGAGATCCAGGAGGTCACCGTCAGCCTGTCGAAGGGCTCGACCCACACGGTCAACCGCTGGGGCGACGCCGTGGCCGAGGCCAGCAACCTGAAGGGGGCACGCACGGTGGCGCCGAGCCGCGAGCGACAGCGGCGGGATCTCGACGTGCCGATGGTCGACGACGTGGTCGGCACGATCCGCGAGGTGACGGGGTCCTGTGAGCGCGGGGACCTGGAGAGCAACCCCTGTGTGTCGGCCCTGGCGAGCTCGATCGTGCCGGGCGGTGGCCAGTTCGTGAACCAGGACTACCTGCGGGGTGCCCTCTACGGCGGCGCCGTGATCGGCCTGGCGGCCGCCGGGTTCAAGGTCGGCGGCCTCACGGCCGGCGGCGGCGAGCTGTGGGCGAAGGGCGCGATGGGCCCGAACCCGCTGCTCATGGGCGCCATGATGATGTACGGGCTGTCCATCTCGGACGCCGCCTGGAAGGCCCGCGAGCGGGACACCGACTACGATCGCTACCGCCCCCGCACCGGCTTCGAGCTGAGCGCCGAGTCGACCTGGACGGGGGACCTGGACCGGCCCTACATCACGGGTCTGGCCGTGGACTACATTCCGGTCCGCCGCTTCACCCTGGGCCTGGACAAGACCGGCTGGAGCCTGGACGACGCCGGCACGATGCACCTCTGGACCGGCACCCGAGGTGGGCTCAACTTCGATGCCCGGCGGTTCCGGCTCAGCCCGTTCTTCGCCGTGGGCGTGCACTACCAGCGCCACGCGGGCGGCGCCAGCGACCTCACCTACCGCCTCGCGACCGGGGGCCAGGTCCGGTGGTACGCCACCCCCCGCTACTTCCTGGTGGGCGAGACCCGGGTGGAGTGGGAGCAGCAGACCGGCCCGAGCATCAGCGTGGGTGGCGGCATGGGCGTGCACTTCGGCGGCTAGTGTCCTGCCCCCCACAGACGGCGGAGGATGCGGGTTAGCGTGCGAGCGGAGGCGCTGGATGGATCGGCGACGATTCGTGTCCCACGTGGCTGGGCTGCTGAGCCTGGCCCTGGGGGCCGAAGGCCTGACCGGCTGCGCCACCGTCGGTGCCACCCGCCAGGGCCCGGGACCGGATCCACGCGCGGTGGTCGCCGACTGGGACGCCCAGGTGGCCCGCCTGCACCGACACGGCGTGCCGCGGGGCCTGCGCGCGGAGCTGGCCCGGGCCGGGCTCTCGCCCACCCTGATCGAAGACGGCTTCGCCAGCCTGCTGGTCACCGCCAGCTTCCGGGACCTGCCACGGGAGGTCCAGCGGGACCCGGTCGTCCAGGCCCGGCTCCACCAGGAGCTGCCGGTGGTGGCGGACAGCGTGCTGGGCTTGACCCGGTACCTCGAGGGGCTGCCCGCCAGGACGCGTCGCGGGCTGGGGCGTCACCTGCGGGGCGACGACCGCCCGACGGCCCTGTTGCGGGCGGAGGTCGAGCAGGTCCGGCGACGGGGCGGGGTCGCCCCCGCGCGGATCGCCCAGACCCTCGACGTGCTGGACCACCTGGACTTCCGCCTGCGCAGGCAGGAGCCGGGGCTGGTGATCGACGACACGGTCCGCAAGGTCGACAAGGCCGTGGCCCGGGTCGGTGGGGACCGTGCGGCCTGGTCGCCGGCGTCCAGAGCCCAGGGTCGCGGGACCCTGCGCAGGCCGTCGGAGCTGAGCGATGACGAGCTCATCGACATCACCGAGGACACCGGGGCCTGGGTCCTCGCGCTGGGGGGCCTCATCAGCGTGGGAGGGCTGGTCACCGCCTACGGCTCCGCCGTGTTCGGGCGCAGCGCCGTGGCGCTGTTCGGAGTGGCCGTGTGGACCTTCGGATCCCTGGTCTTCGTGCTCGGCCTGGTCGTCCTGATCACGGCGGCGATGGCGGAGGACGTGAGCCGCCTGGGAGAGCTCCGGGACTAGTGGTTGGCTGATCCTGCTCGTCTCCGTGCTGGCGGAGAACTGGCTGCACGTGCGCCGGGACCTGCTCCGCGGAGGCCCGCCGCCGGCCTGGGCCGTGGGCTCTCACAGGGCACTGCCCGAGCCGGTCCTGGCCGGCCTGGGCGGTCGCCCGCTGTGCGTCGACTGGGCCACCAGGCGGGTGACCCACCACCTGCCGCTGCCGAGTCCAGCCGGGGTGTGCTGGTCCGCGGGCGACGACACGCTCTTCGTGGCCTCGGGCCGCGGTGGCGCGGTGCTGGCCCTGGACACCCGGACCTGGCAGCCCCGGGCCCGCTGGTCCCTGCCGGGCTTCCACGACCTGGCGGGCTTCGTCGAGGGGGTCGCGAGGGTCCATGGAGGCGTGGGGTTAACCGCGTGCCGTGGGCACTTCGGCCATCGGCATCACAGGCGTGGCCGTCCGCTCCGGGCTGGGCGACGACCTGGCGGTGCACTGGGAGGCGGTGTCCCGAGGACGCACCGGGCACACCCTCCACCCAGCCCTCGGCGAGAGCTTCCCCCGGCCCCTGGTGGCCAGCCTGTTGTCGGAGGAACAGTGGCGCTCGGCCGCCGCCGGGGCGCCCGAGACCGATCCCGTGTTCGCGCTGTCGTGGCGGGTCGGGACGGAGGCGCTGGTCGAAGCCGGGCTCGAACCAGGCGCGACCGGCCTCGTGGCGGGCACGTCCAACGGCTGCCTCCACAGTCGCCGCGCCTACCGGGACGCAGCGGGCGTCCCCGACCGGGTGCGTGGCGCCCTGCTGGCGCGCTCGGCCGTGGACACCTTCGCGCCGGATCTGGCCGCGGCACTGGGTCTGGACGGGCCAGCCGTGGGCGTGTCCACGGCATGCGCGAGCAGCACCCACGGTGTCGGTCTGGCCCTGGGCTGGCTGTGGACCGGCGTGGTGCGCCGGGTGCTGGTCGTGGGGGCCGACGCCGTCCTGCCCATGGTCGCGGCGGGCTTCGAGGCCCTGGGAGTGCTGGGCACCCAGGCCTGTGCCCCCTTCTCGGAGCCGGTGGGCATGAGCCTCGGGGAAGGCGCGGCGGCCTGGGTCCTGGAGGCCGACCCGGAGCCGGCACGGGCCCTCGCCTGGGTCCGGGGCTTCGGCTCGAGCGCCGACGCCGTCCACCCGACGGCGCCGGATCCCTCGGGCCGCGGGGCTGCTCAGGCGATGGCCCGCGCCCTGGCCGACGCCGGGCTGGTGCCTGCCGACATCAGGCTGGTCAGCGTCCAGGGCACCGGGACCGAGGCCAACGACGCCGCCGAGACCCTGGCCCTGGCCCGCATCTTCGAGGAGCCGGTGCCGGTGACGGCCGGCAAGGGGCACCTGGGGCACTGCCAGGGAGCCGGCGGCCTGCTCGAAGCGAGCCTCGTGCTCGCCGGCTACGCCGCGGGCGCCCTGCCTCCGACCGCCAACCACACCCGGTCGCGCAGGCTCTCGCCCCCAGACGTCGTGACCGGGCCGCCCAGGCCGGCAGCGCCTGGCCCCACCCTCAAGCTGAGCGCGGCCTTCGGAGGGGCCAATGCGGCGCTGGTGCTCGACCCGACACGACCGCCCCCCCGCGTCAGGGCGACCGTGCCCCTGTACCTCGGAGGCACGTCGCACCTGCGGGGGTCGCCGGGAGACCCGCCCCGGACCCCCGGCCGAGTCGGGCGACTCCGGCTCGGTCCCCACCACCTCTGCACCCGCCTGCTGGCCACCGCCGTCGCCCAGGCACTGCCCCCGGATCACACCGAGGACTGGGGCCTGTTCTCCAACGCCCCTGGACTCCAGGGGGGCGCCGGCACGGCGTGGCAGGCGAGCGTGCAGCGCGGGGCCGCGAGCGGGCGCAGCTTCTCGCGGCTGGTGCGCAACGCCGCCTGCGGCGCCACTGCACTGGCCCTGCGCCTGCGGGGCCCGACCACGACCCTCAGCGCTGGCCCGGTCGGCGGCCTGGTGGCCCTGGTGCACGCCCTGGGCCGCCTGACCACCTCGCCGGACCTGCCCGGCATCGTGGTGGGTGCGGCCGACGAGGTCGGCCCCAACACCCTGGACCGCCACGCGCTGGGCCCGGGCTCGGGCGACCCGCTGGTCGACGCAGCCGCCGCCGTGGCGGTGACCCCAGTGCCGACCGACGTGGCGGTCGCCGCCTGGGCGCTGGCGCCGGGACACGACCTGGCGGGCGCGCTGCGGGGCACGACCGCGCAGGGCCCGGACAGCGTGTGGCACCTGGGGGTCGGCGCCGGAGACCTGGGCCCGGCGCTGGCGACCGCTGGGCTCGGGGAGGTGTCCCTCCGGCCCTGGCCCGCGACCGCCGGCCGGGCGCCGGCCACCGACGGGCTGGCGCTCCTGGTGGACGCGGTGCAGGCCCTGCGTGCCGGGACCTGCCAGCGACCCCTGGTGCTGGTCCGGGGGCCGGGGACCGCCGTGGTGGCCCTGGTGCTGGGACGCCAGGGTTAGGGGCCACCGATGGCCCCAGCGCCCCTGTCGATCGACCAGCGAGACCAGCTGCTCCAAGAGCTCCAGGCCCTCCTGGTGGACTGCCTGATGCTGGAGCGGGAGCCCGCGGAGCTCGCTCCGGCTGCCCCGCTCTTCGGCGGTGGCCTGGCCCTGGACTCCCTGGATGCCGTCGAGCTGGTGGTCGCGGTGGAGGAGGCCTTCGGGGTGCGCGTGGTCGAGGACCGGGACGCTCCGCCTCTGGCCCTGCGGTCCCTGAACACCCTGCTCGATCACGTGGTGGCGCGGCGGCCGTGAGCAGCACCCGGACCCTCTGTGGCGTCGAGGTGTCCTGGCACCTGGGCGACCCTGGCGCCGAGTACGCCGCGCTGCGGCGCTCGGCAGCGCTGACGGCGCTGCCCCACCTGGCCGGCGTGGTCCTCCGGGGCGAAGGGGCCGGGGCGTGGGCCGGGCACCTCGCCCCAGGCGCCGAGACCCTGCGGCCCGGTGAGGGGCGACACACCCTGCTCCTCGATGCCGAGGGCGGCGTGCTCGCTGACGCGTGGGTCATCGCCCACCGGGACCGGACCTGGCTGATCGCAGATGGTCTGTCCCAGGAGGCCCTCACCGTCGAGGTGACAGAGGGTCTGCCCGCAGGCGTGGACTGCACCTCCCTGGTCGCGGGACACCGGGCCTGGACCCTGGACGGGCCCTTCGCCTGGGAGGTGCTGGCTCGCTTCGACAGCCCCGGGGTCATCGGTCTGCCCCACGGGACCTGGTTCCGTACCCGGGAGGACACCCTGGTCCTGCGCACGAGCCGCTCGGGGGAGTACGGCTACCAGCTCTGGGTGCCCCGGGACCGGGAGGACGCCTTCGTCGCCGCGCTCTGCCAGGCCGGTGAGCCGGTCGCCCTGGCCCGAGCCGGCCTGGGGGCCCTCGCGGCCGCGGCCCTGGAGAACCTGGTCTTCTGGCCCCATGCGCCCGAGTCCCTGGGCCAGACTCCGCTGACGCTGCAGCTCCAGTGGCGGCT
>CAYFPX010000040.1:0-7863 GCA_964344945.1 uncultured Enterobacterales bacterium | reverse complement strand
GGAGCCGTGCGGGCTCGGCGCGAGAGCGGCTGGGAGGCGCGCTTCGGCCTGGTCTGGGGCGCGGATCTGGCGCCGGGGCTCCCCCTCCACCTGGGGAGCGGGGCCACCGGTCGGGTCGCCCAGGTGGCGCCTTGGCGTCACGGGCCGGGGCAGCTCGGACGGGCGCTGCTACCCCGCCGCCTCGCCCATCCCGGCTTCACCTGGCAGTCCGCCCGAGGCCCCGTCCACACCCTGTCGGCGCCAGCGGTGGTGAACCGCAGCCTGTTCGTGCGGCCCCAGCGGCACGCCTGGGAGGACCAGGCCGACCTGCCGCTCGTGCAGCCGACCGCGCTGCCGCCACCCCATGGCTGACAGGGTCGACGTCGCCGTCGTCGGGGCCGGCGTCGGAGGGCTCTCCGCCGCGGCACACCTGGCCCGGGCCGGCCTGTCGGTCGCGGTCTTCGACCCCCACGACGTCGTAGGCGGCTACGCCAGCTGCTTCCGTCGGGGGCCCTACCGCTTCGACGCCTCGCTGCACCGCATGGACGCCGCCGGCCCGGGGGGCGCCAACCGGATCCTGCTCGAGGCCCTCGGCCTGGCCGACCGGGTCACCCTGGTGCCGGACACCGCGCTGCGCCGCGAGCTGTGGCCCGGTCTGGACCTGCGGATCCCACACGGCATGCCCGGCTACCTCGCCCAGCTCGAGGCGCTGTCGCCGTCGGATCGCCGGGGCCTCGACGCGCTGGCGGCCCTGGCGGCCCGCGTCCACCGCCAGTCCTATGCCCTGCTCGAAGGGCCGGGGGCCCTGCCCGCCCTCGACCGCTCCCTGCTGGACCTGCAGACCCGCTCCGCGGCCCAGGTCATCGGGGATCACGTCCAGGACCCCCGGCTGCGACAGGTGCTCGGCACCCAGGGCCACTACCTGGGGCTGGGCCCCGAGGCCCTGGCGGCGTGGTCGTACCTGATCCTGCTCCACGGCTACCACGCCGAGGGCGGGGACTACCTGGTCGGCGGCAGCCAGGCCCTGTCCGACGCGCTGCGCGACACCATCGAGGAGGCCGGAGGGGAGGTGCGGCTGGGTCAGCGGGTGACCCGCATCGCGCTCCGGGGGCGACGGGTCACCGGCATCGCCCTGGCGTCCGGCGAGCACGTGCGAGCAGACCGCGTGATCGGCAACGCGGCGCCCGCGGTGCTCTTCGGCGAGCTCATCGCGCCAGAGGCGCTGCCGTCGGCGTACCGGGCGCGCCTGGCGGGACTGGCCCTGTCCACCTCGGCGGTGAAGGTCTGGCTCGGCACCGATCGCGATCCCCGAGAGCTGGCCCCGCTCGGCTACGAGACCCTCTGGCGAGGGTCCTGGGACACGCCTCACGCCTTCGGCGACGCCCTGGGTGTCCACCTCACCCACGTCGTAGACCCCACGGCGTGTCCCGCGGGTCACGGCGTCGTGGCGATCACCGCTTCCCACCCCCCGACCGGCGAGGAGCCACTCTCGACCCTGTCGCGCCAGGCCCTTCGAGACACGCTGGTCGAGCGGGTCGAGCGGGCGCTCCTGCCAGGCCTCTCCGGCATCATCGACCTGGAGAGCGTCGCCACGCCCCAGACCTTCCACCGCTACACCGCAGCCCCAGGCGGCGCGATCCTGGGCTACCGCCACAGCCCCGAGCAGGCGGGCCTGCGGCGGCTCTCCTCCCGCACCCCCTTCGATGGCCTCACCCTGGCCAGCGCCTGGGTCTTCCCCGGTGGGGGTCTCACGGCCACCCTGCTGTCCGGGACCCTGGCGGCGCGGTCGATCCTGGGGGCGAGAGCGCCGCTGCTCATCGCCCGGGTCACGTGAGTTGATCGGATGATCGCGAAGGCATCCGCTTCACCACTGTCGTGACCGAGCCGTGCGTGTGGCCGAGTCACATGGAGGCGAGGGCGCGGCGGTGGTGAGGCGGAGGCCGAGCGAGGGCCGGTCAACTCACGGGACCCGGGCGACTAGTCGACCGGGAGCCTGACCCGGTCGCCTTCCAGGGTGAAGCGCTGGTGGCTCGTGATGCGCCAGGCTTCGCCCTCGCGCTGGAGGGTGACGTCGAAGGTGAAGACATCGCCCGACTGGGGCAGGAGCTCTCCCACGACGCCAGCGCCGCCTTCGCCGAGGGCGGCGTTGAATGTGGCCAGGGCCTGCTGGCCGCCCTCCTCCAAGGTCACCTCGATCGGGCCGAGCAAGGCATGGACAGGACCACGCCGCTGGAACTCGACGAAGAGCCAGCCCTTGAGGTTGTCCCGGCTGAGGCCGTCGTCGTCGCGGTAGGCCTGGGAGATGGGCTCCAGGGCCTCGGCCAGATCCGCGTGCTCCGCGCCCTGGGCCACCTGGTGGATGGCCTGGCGGATCTGCGACCTGTCGTCGGGCCCTTCGCGGGTGAGGAAGAGCACGCCGGCCGCGGCCCCCACCAGGGCGAGCAGCGCCAGGATCCCGACCGCTCGCTGGTTGCTGTTCGCCACGCGTGACCGTAGCGCATGGGGTGCCCGGCGGCCCGCCGCGGTGGTACCCATCCGCACCCCCGCGCCACGCCTGAGGCAGACACGCCGGTGAGGATGCGACGGGCCGCCGGGGCTGGGGTCAAGCCTCTGCGGTCGGCTGGGCGGGCACCAGGCCGTGGGCCGCGCGGACCAGCTGCTCCAGCCGGGCGTGCAGCTCCGGCTGGTCGAGCAGGGCCTTGCGGGCGGCCTCGCGCCCGTGGACCTTGTGGTCGGGCTCGAGCTCGTAGTGGCTGCCGCGCTTCTGGATGACTCCGGCGTCCTCGCCCAGGTCCAGCAGCTCCGACACCGTGCAGACCCCCTCACCGAAGCGCAGATCGAATTCGACCGTGCGGAACGGCGGCGCCAGCTTGTTCTTCACGACCCGGATGCGAGTGCGGTTGCCGATCTGGACGTCGTCGCGCTTGAGCCCGCCGATGCGCCGGATGTCGAGCCGGACGGTGGCGTAGTACTTCAGGGCGTTCCCCCCGGTGGTGGTCTCCTTGGACCCGAACACCACCCCGACCTTGGAACGGAGCTGGTTGATGAACAGCACGGTGCACCGGGTCTTCGAGACGCACCCGGTGAGCTTGCGCATCGCCTTGCTGAGCAGCCGGGCCTGGAGCCCGACCTGCTGGTCGGCCATCTGGCCATCGATCTCGGCCTCGGGCACCAGGGCCGCGACGGAGTCCACGACGATCAGGTCCACCGCGCCTGAGCGCACGAGGAGCTCACAGATCTCCAGGGCCTGCTCACCGGAGTCCGGCTGACTGAGCAGCAGCTGGTCGAGCTGGACGCCGAGCTTGGCCGCGTAGGCCGCGTCCAGGGCGTGCTCGGCGTCGATGAAGGCCGCCGTGCCGCCGAGGGCCTGGCAGGAGGCCAGGGTCTGGAGGGCGATGGTGGTCTTGCCCGACGCCTCGGGGCCATAGATCTCGACGATGCGACCGCGCGGCAGGCCGCCGATGCCGAGGGCGAGGTCCAGCCCCAGGCTCCCGGTGGGGATGCTGGGGTGGCCGGCGCCGATGCTCGAGCCGTCGAGGCGCATGATCGCGCCACTGCCGTAGGTCTTCTGGATGTGGGCCATCGCGCTCTCGAGGGCCTTCAGGTGGTCCGGGTGGTGGGTCAGCTCAGTCATGTTGCTCTCGGATGAGGGCCCTGGGGGCCCGGGTGAAGCGTGGGGGGCCGCCGTCGATGGGCAGCACGACGCACAGTCGTGCGCCCTCGCCGGCACGGCGGGGCAGGACGTCGCGGTCCAGGGTCACGAGGCGCCCACTCGGGAGCTCGATCAGCGCGACGGGGCCGTCGACTTGATCGACCACGGCGAGGGCACAGCCCAGCCACAGGGCCTTCATGCCGTCGCCACGTCGGCCGCGGCGCTCGGATCCGTGGCCCGCAGACCCAGAGCCTCGGCCACGTGGTGGAGCCGGACCGGACCGGAGGCGTCGAGGTCGGCCAGGGTGCGAGCGACCTTCAGCACCCGGTCGCAGCCGCGGCCCGAGAGTCCCAGGCTGTGGGCGGCGTCCTCGAGCATGGTGCGGGCCCCGGTGTCCAGGGCCGCCGCCTGGCGGGCCGCCGGTCCGTCCAGCTCCGCGTTGCAGGTCAGGGACAGCCCGGCGTACCGGGCCGCTTGCATGCGGCGTGCGGCAAGCACCCGCTCCCGGACCGCGCGGCTGCTCTCCCCGGGCGGCGAACCCAGCAGCTCCTCCGGCTGGACCGGGTCTACCGCGACGTGCAGATCGATGCGGTCGAGCAAGGGGCCGCTCAGCCGGCCTGCGTAGCGGAGCACGGCGCTGTCGGTGCAGCGGCAGGGCCGAGTGGGGTGGCCGAGGAAGCCACAAGGGCACGGGTTGGCGGCCGCGACCAGGGTGCAGCTGGCCGGGAAGCGCACGCTGCCCGCGGCTCGGCTGATGACGAGCTCCCGGTCCTCGAGGGGCCCTCGGAGCTGCTCCAGCACGCTTCGTGAGAACTCCGGGACCTCGTCGAGGAACAGCACCCCGCAGTGGGCCAGGCTCAGCTCACCCGGACGCATGCTGGCGCCCCCCAGCAGGCCGGCCGTCGACACCGAGTGGTGGGGCGCACGGAAGGGACGGTGCCCGACCAGGCCCGAGCCCGCCGGCAGCAGGCCAGCGACCGAGTGGACCCGGGTCACGGCCAGCGCCTCGTCGAAGGAGAGCGGGGGCAGGATGGTGGGCATCCGCTTGGCGAGCATGGACTTCCCGCAGCCGGGTGAGCCGACCAGCAGCAGGTTGTGCCCGCCCGCGGCCGCGACCTCGAGCGCACGCCGAGCCAGGGGCTGGCCCCGGACGTCGCTGAGATCAAGCTGGTGGTGCTGGTCCTGGGGGGGCCGGGGTTCCGCTGCTGGCAGCCAGGCTCCCCCCTGGAAGGCCGCCAGCACCTGGGCGAGGTCTCGGGCGGCCAGGACCTCGACCTCCGGGACGACAGCGCCCTCGGCCGCACAGGCCGCCGGCAGGACCACGCGCTTCAGGCCCTGCTCCGCCGCCATCAGGGTCAGCGGCAGGGCGCCGCGCACGGGCCGTAGCTCGCCGGTCAGCGACAGCTCGCCCGCAAAGAGCGTGTGCTCGACCGCCCCCGCGAGCTGCTCGTCGGCAGCAGCCAGGATCGACATGGCGATCGGCAGGTCGAAGTGCGTGCCGACCTTGGGCAGGTCCGCCGGGGCCAGGTTCACCGTGACCCGCTTGCGCGGGTACTCCGCACCTGCCGCGACGATGGCCGAGCGAACCCGCTCGACGCTCTCCTTGATCGCCTTGCCGGGCAGTCCCACCACCAGGGTCCGCGGGAGGCGGCGGACGAGGTCCACTTCGACGGCGACGGCTCGCCCCTCGACGCCGATCACCGCTCCAGACCACACCACACACGCCATGCCGACCTCCCACGGACGGGCGCGGCTCAATCACGGGTCGTGCCAGCCTGACCTTCACGGAATTCCAGCCGCTTGCGAGTTCGCGGCCGGGGCGGGGGTGTCCGATCCCCGACATGCGGGGTGTCGGAGGGCGACACCCCGGGGCTTCGAGGTCCGCTCAGCAGCCGCTCACACTGGCACAAGGCTCCCGCCACGACCAGCAGCAGCAGCCCCACACCGAGGGGGACCAGGACGGCGCGCCAGCAGCAGGGCCAGAACGAGAGCGACTCGAGCCACGGTCCCAGGGCGAAGGCGGTGTCCCCGTCGCCGGCCTCCAGCGCGATCGTGGCGCCGCCGAGCCCCACGAAGAACAGCAGGTAGGGCCCGCCCAGGAGCTGACCGGCACCCTTCATGGTGTCGGCACGTACGGAGACACAAGCGCCGAGGCCGACCTGGGCCAGGGTGTAGACCGGTGGCAGCGGCGATGCCAGGACTACCAGCAAGAGACCGCTCCACGGCGAGGGACAGGGCGTCGACGGCCACCACCTGGCGCTTGCCGTGGCCGAAGACCTTGGACGGTCCCTCCAGCGCGATGGCGGGTGCGGTCAGGAGGGGTCCTCGTGGCGGCGGAAGAGGTCGTGGGCAGGGCCCGGAGGGACCACGGCGAGGTGGTACGGCGGCATCGTGCCACGCCCGCTGCCCTGGAGCCGGTCCAGCTGATCGATGACCTGCTGCACGGTCAGCGCGCCTCCGGGCAGGAGCACTGCGCCGTCCGGGCAGCGGGCCAGGGCCCGCCGGAGCTCCCCGGGCGGCACCCGGCCGGAGCAACGCTCCAGAGGATCGACCACCCGAGACCCCTCCAGCCCGAGCCACACCCAGGGGACCGCGACCCGCCAGGCCCGGTCCATCGGAACATCCAGCAGCACCGTGAAGGCGGGCTCCCGGAAGGCCGGGGCCAGGGGCCCGCCCACCGGAGACCCCTCGCGCCCGACCCAGTGCACCTCGTGCACGCCATGCTCGAAGAGCTGGACGAGCAGCGGCGCCAGGGTCTCGAAGGACAGCCCCGCGGGCACAGCCAGGCGCACGGCGGTGCGCAAGCGCTGGCCCCATGGATCCGTGTGCAGGGCCGAGACGGCCACCCGGCGACGCCCGAGGAACGGATGGCCATGGGCCCGCAGCCCCGCCGACAGCCCGGCCCGGTCCACGGGCAGACCGTCGAGCCGCAGCTCCCCGTCGGTCCAGTCCACCAGGGGACCGCCCCGGTGGAGCTCGGGCCCTTGGAAGACCGGCAGGACCGCCGGCTCCGCCAGCTCGTCCGAAGGCAGGAACCAGCCGAACACGACCGGCACGGGGTCGATCAGCAGCAGCGCACCGCATGCCCAGAGCCAGCGACCGACCCGCGGGACCCCGGCGGGCAGCAAGCGCAACACGCCCACGACCAGCACCACCCCCAGCACCAGCGGCCAGAGGCCCGGGAAGGAGAGCCCCGACGCCAGCTCGATCTCGCCCGCCAGGAACAGGTCCCGGGCCGCCTTGGCCGAGGTGGCCCGCTGTCCCGCGAGCACGGTGAGCAGGACCACCAGCGAAGCCACGGCAGCCGCCCAGAGCCCCGCCCGTCTGCCCCGGGACCACCAGGCGAGCAGGAACACCGGACCCGGCACGGCCCAGAGCAGCGGCACCTCGGGCGCGTAGAGCTTGTAGGACAGCCCCAGCAGGTCTGGCACCAGGGTACGACTGGGAAGGTAGGGGCGATCCGCCGCGATCTGCGCGAACCCGGAGGACAGGGCCCCGACGGCGAGCAGCCAGGGGAGGCCCGCCAGGGCCACGAGCCACCCCGGAGTCACCCAGTCCCGAAGCTGGCCCGTCTTCCAGGCCGCGGTGAGCAACCCCGTGCTGGCCGCCAGCACTGGCGCCGCCTCGGACCAGGACCGAAGTCCACCCAGCGGTCGCGCGGCATGGGGCCACCACTCTCCCGTCACCCAGACCCCCGCCTGCTGCACCGCCAGGCTGGCCAGAGCCGCCCCGACCAGGACGAGCAGGATGGAGAGCTGGTTCACGCCCGCAGGCTAACGCCTGTCCAAAACGAAGAAGACCCCCCGGGAGACCGAGGTGTCGGTCTCGACCGGGGGGTCGTAGAGGAGGACGGCGATGACCTACTCTCCCACACGGTGACCCGTGCAGTACCATCGGCGCGGAGAGGCTTGACTTCCGTGTTCGGAATGGGAACGGGTAGGGCCCTCTCGCTATCTTCACCGCCCAAGGGGTTGGGAGTCATCAGCGGATGCTGACGAGTCCCGAAGGGGGTTTCGCACAGGGATGGTGGTCGACGTCGTGCAGGCCCGAGGCCTGCGATGCAGCGCGGTGGAGGACAAGACGAACGAACGATTAGTACAGGTCAGCTGAACACATTGCTGTGCTTACACCTCCTGCCTATCAACGAGGTCGTCTTCCTCGGTTCTTCAGGGAGAGTTCATCTCGAGGGGGGCTTCCCACTTAGATGCTTTCAGCGGTTATCCCTTCCGCAC
>CAYFPX010000039.1:41360-46583 GCA_964344945.1 uncultured Enterobacterales bacterium | reverse complement strand
ATGTCTACTTCATCTTCCTCCTTCCCAGGCTTGGCCTGGCGCACCAGCGATCAGCTGTCAGCGCGACGGGCTCGACGCCCCGGCGATCCCGCCGACAGCGGCGAGCCGGACGACCTTGCCACCGCGCGCTCGGAGTGCCGGACTGACTGCTGACTGCTGACTGCTGACTGCTCCAAGTCAGATCCCGTGCTTCTTGCGCTTCCGCCAGAAGGTGGGGCGACTCACGCCCAGGAGCGCCGCGGCCTCGCCGATGTTGCCCCGGCTGCGCCGCAGGGCCTCCTCGATGCGCGCCGCTTCGTCCAGGCGCACCAGGTCCTGGAGCACGGGCGCCGCAGGGCCGGCCGCGACCTCGCGGAATTCCGGCGGCAGGTCCGCCAGGACCAGCTCGGGACCGCGGCCCACGGCGAAGGCGTACTGCACCACGTTCAACAGCTCGCGCACGTTGCCGGGCCAGCCGTGGTCCAGCAGCCGGCGCATCGCCTCGGGCGCGACGCTGCGGATCCGCCGGGGACCCCGCTGGTTGTGGTGGTCGATGAAGTGCCACAGCAGCAGCTCCACGTCTCCCCGTCGATCCCGCAGGGGCGGCAGGTAGATCGGCACCACCCGCAGCCGGTAGAGCAGGTCCTCCCGGAACCGGCCCTCCTTCACCTCCTGGCGCAGGGCCCGGTGGGTCGCGGCCACGATGCGCAGGTCGACCTTGAGGGGCTTGTGGCCGCCGACCGGCACCACGATGCGCTCCTGGAGCACCCGCAGCAGCTTGGCCTGCAGGTCCATGGGCAGCTCGGCGACCTCGTCCAGGAACAAGGTGCCGCCCTGGGCCTGGGCGAACAGGCCCTGGCGGTCCTTCACCGCGCCGGTGAAGGCGCCCTTCACGTGGCCGAAGAGCTCGCTCTCCAGCAGCGCCGGGCTCAGGGCCGCGCAGTTCACGGCGCGGAACGGCCCGCGTCGGCGGTGGCTCTCGGCGTGCAGGGCCCGGGCCGCCAGCTCCTTGCCCGTGCCGCTCTCCCCGCGCACGAGCACGGTGGCGTCGGTCTCGGCGACGTTGGCCAGGACCTGGAAGGCCTGACGCATGCCGGCGTCGGCGGTGACCAGGCCGTGGAAGTCCGTCGCGTCGTCGGTCCAGCGGGGCGGGGGCGGCGGCTGGGGGCGAGGCGCAGCGACCGCGGCGGGCACCAGGAATTCCACCGCGCCGGCGAAGGTCCCGTCGGCTTCGAAGAAGGCCTTGCCCGACTTGCGGACCGCGACCTCGTCGCCCTCGACGCTGATCAGGGTGAGGGGCACGTCCTGGACCGCGCCGTGGGTCGCCAGGCCGCAGCCCTTCATGCACTGGGGACAGCGGTTGGCCTTGAGGCAGTGGTGCCCCAGGATCTCGTCGTCGGAGAAGCCCAGGAGCGCCACGGCGCTGTCGCTCCACCAGACCACGTTGCGGTCGGCGTCGACCGCGAAGCCCGCGGCGCCGGGGGGCAGGGCCTCCAGCGCCGCCTCGGCCAGCTCCTGGAAGGCGTGGACCGGGCCGATCCGCCGGACCCAGCGGGCGAGACCGCGCTGGGACTCATCATGTTTCATGGATGCCTCACCACCGCATCATACGTTTCGAGAGTGAAACATGCACCCAAGACGTCGTCCTTCCGGCAGCTCCTCCGGCATGGCACGCTTCCTGCTTCACGGGACCGCGACCCCGCTTCCCGGAGCCCCCGATGTTGTTCCGCCAGCACTTTGACCGCGAGACCTGCACCTACACCTACCTGCTGGCCGACGAGGACACGCGCCTCGCCGTGCTCGTCGATCCCGTCGTCGAGCTGGTCGAGCGTGACCTGCAGCTGCTGCGGGAGCTCGAGCTGGAGCTCGTGCACACCCTCGAGACCCACGTGCACGCCGACCACGTGACCGGCGGAGCGGCCCTGCGGGACCGGGTCGGCAGCACCACCGTGGTCTCCAAGCACGGCGGCGCGGTCTGCGCTGACGTCCTGGTCGACGACGGCGACGTGCTCCAGGTGGGCTCCCTGCGCATCGAGATCCGCGCGACCCCCGGCCACACCGCGGGCTGCGTGACCTACGTGCTCGAAGAGCAGGGCATGGCCTTCACCGGCGACGCCCTGATGGTGCGCGGCTGCGGCCGCACGGACTTCCAGGAGGGCGACGCCGCCACCCTGTACCAGTCGGTGCACGGCCAGATCCTGAGCCTTCCCCCCGGGACGAAGCTCTACCCGGGCCACGACTACAAGGGCCGCACGGTCACCACCGTGGCCGAGGAGCTGCGCTACAACCCGCGCCTTGGCGGCGGCCGCAGCGAGGCCGAGTTCGTGGCGATCATGGACAACCTGAAGCTCGCCCACCCGGCGCGCATCCACGTCGCCGTGCCGGCCAACCAGCGGTGCGGCCAGTGGGCCCCCATCTCCACGCGGACCGACGGCGTCTCCGAGGTCCCGGTGGGCTGGGTCGCCGCCGAGCGCAACGGCTCCACCGTGATCGATGTGCGCTCCGCCGAGGAGTACCGGGGCGAGCTCGGCCACATCGCCGGCTCGGACCTCCAGCCCCTGGACCGCCTGAGCGAAGGCGCGGACCGCTGGAACCGGGAGACCCCCGTGATCACGGTCTGCCGCGGAGGCGTGCGCTCGGCAAGGGCCGCCGCGCAGCTCGAGCAGCTGGGCTTCGCCCGGGTCGTGTCCATGGCCGGCGGCATGCAGGCCTGGAACGACGCCGGCCTGCCTGTCGAGCGGGACTGAGCCGTGGCGCTCCTGCAGCTCTGGCCGGCCCTGGCCGGCGGGGTCCTGATCGGCGTGGCGTCGCTCCTGGTCCTGGCCCTGGACGGCCGCGTGCTCGGGATCAGCGGCTTGGTCGGCGGCCTCCTGGCCCGACCCGATGAAGACAGCGGCTGGCGCCTCAGCTTCCTCGCGGGCCTGCTGCTCGGCGGGGCCCTGCTCGCCTGGGTCGCGCCCGCCACCGTGGACATCCGGGCCGAGCGCTCCCTGCCGGCGCTGGCCGCCGCCGGCTTCCTGGTCGGCTTCGGCACCCGCATGGGCAACGGCTGCACCAGCGGCCACGGGGTCTGCGGCATCGGCCGCCTCTCCACCCGCTCCCTGGTCGCGACCTGCACCTTCATCGCCACCGGCGTGATCACGGTCTGGGTCGGCCGCACCCTGGGAGGGATCTGATGCGTCCCCACATGGTCGGCATCGGCGTGCTCTTCGCCCTGGGCCTGGGCCTGAGCGGCATGACCCTGCCCCGCAAGGTCATCGGCTTCCTCGACGTCTTCGGCGCCTGGGACCCGGCCCTGGCCCTGGTGATGGCCGGCGCGGTCGGGGTCTACGCCACCGGCATGCGGCTGGGCCTGGCCGAGGGCCGACCCCGGTTCGCCAGCGCCTTCCGGCTGCCCACCCGCACCGACATCGACGCCCGACTCCTCGGAGGCGCAGCGCTCTTCGGGGTCGGCTGGGGCATCGGTGGCTTCTGCCCGGGCCCCGCCCTGGTGACCTCGGCGTCCGGGGCGATCGAGGCCCTGGTCTTCCTCGGGGCCATGGTCGTCGGCATGGGGGTATGGAAGGGCGTGCTGTGGGCCCGCCAGGGCAGCAGCCAGAGGGCCAGCGCTGCGACATGAACTACGGCTTCGCCATCGACAACCGGAAGTGCATCGGCTGTCACGCCTGCTCGACCGCGTGCAAGTCCGAGAACCAGGTGCCCCTCGGCGTGAGCCGCACCTGGGTCAAGGTCACGGAGACCGGCACCTACCCGGACGCACGGCGCTCCTTCCAGGTCACCCGGTGCAACCACTGCGCGAACCCGCCCTGCGTGCGCATCTGCCCGGTCACGGCGATGGTCCAGCGGGTCGACGGCATCGTGGAGTTCGACCCGGCGCTGTGCATCGGCTGCAAGGGCTGCCTCCAGGCCTGTCCCTACGACGCCATCCACATCGACCCGGCCACGGGCACCGCGGCCAAGTGCCACTTCTGCGCCCACCGCATCGAGGGCGGGCTCGAGCCCGCCTGCGTGGTGGTCTGCCCGGAACACGCGATCATCGCCGGGGACCTGGACGACCCCAAGAGCGAGGTCAGCCGGGTGGTCGCCGAGAACAACGTGACCGTGCGCAAGCCCGACCAGGGCACGGCCCCAAACCTCTTCTACGTCGACGGCCACGACGTCGCGATGCACCCGACCGCCCTCCCCCGCCAGCCCAAGGGCATGGCCTTCACCGACGTGGTGCCCCTGCACGACGACGGCGGCCATCACCCGGTCGTGCTCGACCTGGGCGACGGCCCGGCGCTCAAGGTGAGGCCCCAGGGCCTGCCCGAGACCCCGATCCACGTGGGCCAGCGCCAGGCCGGCCAGATGGTCCAGGTCGCCTACAACGCCCAGCACAAGGTGCCCTGGCACTGGCAGGTGCCGGCGTACCTGGTGACCAAGGCGGTGGGCTCCGGGGTGATCGGCCTGCTCGCGGCCGCGGTGCTGCTGGGCTTCACGGTGGCGGGCACCACCCTGACCGCCGGCCTGCTGCTGGGCCTGGTGATGCTCGGCCTGACCACGGTGTTCCTGGTCATCGACCTGGAGCGGCCCGAGCGGTTCCTGACCATCGTGCTCCGACCCCAGTGGCGAAGCTGGATTGCCCGGGGGGCGTTCGTGCTCATCGGGCTGTCGAACGTGGCCGGTCTCTGGTGGCTCGCCGAGCTGCTCGACTGGCAGGGACTGCGCACCGTCCTGGCGCTGCTCACCCTGCCCCTGGCCGGCCTGGCCGCGGTCTACACGGCGTTCCTCTTCGCCCAGGCCGAGGGCCGCGACCTGTGGCAGAGCCCGCTGCTGCCCATCCACATGGCGCTCCGGGGCCGCGGGCCTGCTGCTCCTGGGCGGCTTCGGCCTGGTCGCTCCCGAGCTGGCGGAGCTGGCCCGGCCCCTCGGCGTCGGCCTGCTGATCACCGACCTGCTCCTGCTCGGCCTGGGCGAATTCGGCATGCCTCACGCCAGCGAGGTGGCCGCCCGGGCCGCCCACGACATCACCCACGGCCGCTACCGTTGGTGGTTCTGGGGCGGGGCCATCGGCCTCGGCCACCTGGTCCCCCTCGTGCTGCTCGGAGTCGGCGTAGCCGCTCCGGTCGCCGCCCTCTGCATCGTCGCCGGCCTCTACGCCTACGAGCACGCCTTCGTCATGGCCCCCCAGGACATCCCGAACAGCTGATGACCACCGCCACTGCCCGCCTCGCTGCCTTGTTCCAGGCCGTCCTGCGCCAGGGT
>CAYFPX010000039.1:40735-41350 GCA_964344945.1 uncultured Enterobacterales bacterium | reverse complement strand
CGCCCCGAGCCCGCGGGCGCCAAGGTCACCAACGTCGCCGGCACCGCCCAGCCCGAGTTCGGAGAGACCGACCGCGAGCCGGTCGACCTCAAGACGGTCGAGCACCCCGACGGCCGCCTCAGCCAATACCCGCCCCCGGAGCACTGGGACGACTGGGTCGAGTACGACGGCGCCGCCTGGCCCCGCCGGGTCGCCCGCCGCTACACCCTGGTCCCGACCATCTGCTTCAACTGCGAGAGCGGCTGCGGGCTCTTGGCCTACGTGGACCGGGAGACCCTGGAGATCCGCAAGTTCGAGGGCAACCCGGCCCACCCCGGCAGCCGGGGCCGCAACTGCGCCAAGGGCCCGGCGACCATCAACCAGGTCTACGACGCCGAGCGGATCCTGTACCCCCTGAAGCGGGTCGGGGAGCGCGGCGCCGGCGAGTGGCAGCGCATCAGCTGGGAGCAGGCGCTCAGCGAGATCTCCGAGAAGATGCGCGCCTCCCGCGCTCGCCGCCGCGACGGCATCATGTACCACGTGGGTCGGCCCGGAGAGGACCACTACACCAACCGCTGCATCACCGCGTGGGGGGTGGACGGCCACAACTCCCCCACCAACATCTGCAGCGCCGCG
>CAYFPX010000039.1:0-40725 GCA_964344945.1 uncultured Enterobacterales bacterium | reverse complement strand
TTCCTGTGGGCCGCCGGCGACCGGCCGAGCCCGGACCACGCCAACGCCCGGGTGATCCTGCTGGTCTCGAGCCACCTGGAGACCGGCCACTACTTCAACCCCCACGCCCAGCGCATCATCGAGGCCAAGATGAAGGGGGCGAAGATCGTCACCTTCGACCCGCGGCTCTCGAACACCGCGGCCAAGAGCGACGTCTGGCTGCCGACCTGGCCGGGGTCCGAGACGACCATCCTGCTGGCGGTCGCGAACCACCTGCTGCAGACCGGGCAGTGGAACCGGGAGTTCGTCCGGCGGTGGGTGGCGTGGAAGCAGTTCCTGGCGGACATCGCAGAGACGGTGGCGGCCACGGATCAGCTCACGCCTGAGCAGCAGGCGGCCATCACCGCGGCGACCCAGGGGGAGCCCAACTTCGAGGCCTTCGAGGCCGCTCTGTGTGCGCTCTACGCAGGCTTCACGCTGGACCGGGCCGCAAGTGAGTCCCAGGTCCCCATCGAGCGGATCCGCGAGACCGCCGAGCTGGTCGCCAACGCCGGCGACCGCATCGCGGCACACGTGTGGCGCTCGGCGTCGATGGGCAACCGCGGGGGCTGGCAGGTCAGCCGCTGCCTCTTCTTCCTCAACGTGCTGACCGGCTCGGTGGGCACCAGGGGCGGCACGTCGCTCAACTCCTGGAACAAGTTCGTGCCCAAGCCCTACCGGGTGCCCCCGGCCTTCGACGCCTGGAACGAGCTGCACCTGCCCCACGAGTGGCCCTTCGCCTTCTACGAGATGAGCTTCCTGCTGCCCCACTTCCTCGACGAGGGCCGCGGCGACGTCGACGTGTACTTCACCCGGGTCTACAACCCGATGTGGATCAACCCCGACGGCTTCATGTGGCTCGAGGCCCTGCGGGACACCGACAAGCTCAAGTGCCACGTGGCGCTCACCCCCACCTGGAACGAGTCCGCCTGGTTCGCCGACTACGTGCTGCCCATGGGCCACGCCGCCGAGCGGCATGACCTGATGAGCCAGGAGACCCACTCGGGCATGTGGATCGGCTTCCGCCAGCCGGTGCGGCGGGTGGCGATGGCGCGGCTCGGCCAGACCGTCCGCTTCACCCACGAGGCCAACCCCGGCGAGGTCTGGGAGGAGAACGAGTTCTGGGTCGAGCTGACGGGCCGGATGGACCCCGACGGTTCCCTGGGCATCCGCCACTACGTCGAGAGCCCGAACCGCCCGGGCGAGCTGATCACCCAGGCCGAGTACTGGGGCTGGATCTTCGACCACTCGGTCCCTGGCCTGCCCGAGGCCGCGGCGGCGGAGGACCTGAGTCCCCTCGCCTACATGCGCAAGTACGGCTGCTTCGAGGTGAAGGCCGAGAACTACCTGCCCTACGAGGCCGACCAGGGTCCGGTCCCGGTGGGGGCGACCGTCGGCGAGGAGGGTCTGGTCACCTCTTCAGACGGCCAGCGCCTCGGCGTGCTCGTGGACGGCGTGCTGCGGGAGGGCTTCAAGACCCCGAGCGGCAAGCTGGAGCTCTTGAGCCGCACCCTGCGGGACTGGGGCTGGCCGGAGCTGGAGCGGGTGGTGCCCTGGTGGCTGCCGTCGCACGTGCACCCGACCGAGATCGACCGCGACGCCGGCGAGATGATCCTGCTGCCGAACTTCCGGCTGCCGACCCTCATCCACACCCGGTCCGCCAACTGCAAGTGGCTCTACGAGATCAGCCACGCCAACCCGGTCTGGATGAACCCCCTCGACGCTCGCCGGCTCGGGGTCGACACCGGGGACCTGGTGCGGGTCGAGACCGAGATCGGCTGGTTCGTGGACAAGGTCTGGGTCACCGAGGGCATCAAGCCCGGCATCATCGCCATGAGCCACCACCTGGGTCGCTGGCGGCTCCAGGACGACGCCGGCGGCAACAAGGGCACGACCGCCCTGGCCCGCCTGGACGAGGACGGCGCCGGCGGGCACGACCTGCAGCTGCTCAAGGGCGCCGGCCCCTACAAGAGCTCCGACCCGGACACCGAGCGCATCTGGTGGAACGACGTGGGCGTGCACCAGAACCTCACCCATCCGGTCCAGCCCGACCCGGTCAGCGGGCACCACTGCTGGCTGGTGAAGGCGCTGAGCGTGCGGCGGGCCCAGCCCAGCGAGGAGCACGGCATGGTCCACGTGGACACCCAGAAGAGCCGCGAGCTCTACCGGCGCTGGCACGCCCTGGCGCGCTCCGCGGTGGACCACAGCCCCGACGGCACCCGGCGCCCCATGTGGCTCAAGCGCCCGCTCAAGCCGGTGTCGGAGGCCTACCGGCTGCCCTCGAAGCCCTTCGGGCGCGGGTGATGTCGGGCGACGCTGGGGCCGCACGGGAGCGCGCGGCGCTGCTGCTCGCGGGTCTCGTGCGACACGGCGTGCGGGACCTGGCGACGGTCCGGGCCGTGCCGCCCCTGGCCGAGGTGTTGCCCGACGGCGCGACTCTGGAGGCGCTGGCGGCGTCGCACCACCGGGTGTTCCAGCTCGAGGCGCCGCCCCTGGCCGGCTTCTGGCTGTCGGAGGACCGGCTGGTCGGCGGCCCGGCGGCGGACGCGGTGCTGGCTTCGTGCCGGGTGAGCGAGTTCGCGCCGAAGCTGGGGGACGTCAGCGCCGACCACCTGGCAGTGCAGCTCGCGCACCTGGCCTGGGTGACGGGCACGTCCCGAGAGGGCCTGGTGGCCCGGGACCTGTTGACCTGGCTACCGGCCCTGGAGGTGGCGGTGCGGGGCCTGGACCCCTTCTGGTCCCGGGTGCTGGAGCTGGCGCTGACCCTGGCCCGACAGCTCGCGGAGCCGCCGAGATTCGCCCTGCCGCCGCTGCCCGACCTGACCGGCCCGGAGGTCGGCCTGCGCGACGTGGCCCGGGTCCTGTGCACGCCCGCGCTGGCGGGCGGCTTGCTGACCCGGTCGGCCCTCGCCGAGCTCGGTCGCGCGGATCGGCTCCCGGCGGGCTTCGGGGATCGGGAGCAGACGCTGGCGAACCTGCTGCGCAGCGCCGGGCGGTTCGACCAGGTGGGATCGGTGCTGGACGGCCTGGACCGGTGCTTCGCCGAGCTGGGGGCGGCCGGGGGCGCGTGGGCGGCGCGGAGTGGAGAGACCCGGGGGGCGCTGAAGCGGGCCGCGGGCCTCCTGACGGCCTCAGGTCCGGCCTGAACGCAACACGGGGCGGCCAGGTCCGGCCTGGACGCAACAACCGACCCGCCGACAGCCCGAGATCAGCCTCCTGGAGGCCCCCGAGGGCCCCCTGGACGCCACTTCCAGCCGTGTTTGTTGCGTCCAGGGTCGACCTGCCGATGCGCTGTTGCGTTCGACCACGGCCTGACCCCTCCCTACGAGCACCGAAGCGCCGGCAACCGCTGGAACGACACGCCCTCCAGCTTCTTCCGCATCCGCTTGCGGCCCTTGACCCGCAGACCCGCCAGCAGGAGCTGGGGGGCGTCCTGGGTCCGCTGGAAGCCGAAGCGTCGCGGCAGGCGCGTGTAGATCGAGCGCGGGGGCGCGTACCGGGGATCGATGCCCTTGAGCTTCGTACCGCCCTGCCAGCTGTGCAGCCAGATGTCCTCGACGCCCAGCACCTCGCGGCAGAACCGCAGCGTCGCCAGCATCAGCGCCTCTGCCCAGATCGCCTCGTGGGCGGCGAGGAAGGCCTCCAGGTAGCGGCTCCGGCGATGCTGCTCGGCCACCGGCACCTCGCGGCTCGCCACCGCCGGGCGGGGCCGAGCGGCGATCCGAAGCTGGTGCTCCAACGCCCGGCGAGCCGAGCGGATCCAGTCGGACTGCAGCTCCTCGATCAGCACCTCCCCACGGTCCAGATCGAGGTCCAGCCGCGCCCACGCCAGGGTGCTCCGGCGCGGGTCGTGGGGGTGATGGGACGAGGTGAACCACCGCCACCGATCCCGGCCATAGGCCGCGTCGAAGGCCCGGTCGTGAGACCGGGGCAGGGTCAGGTTCAGCACCAGGTTCGGCTGGGGGCGCGTGGTCTGCTGCCAGGACTCCCCCTCTCCCCAGCGGCCCAGGGTCACGCGATAGTGCTGGCCCCGAGCGGGCCAGGCCGCCGCGAGGGCTGCCGGGGTCAGGACAGAGCCTCCCGCCGACCCCAGGAGCCGACGGATCGGCGGTCGGGAGAGCAGCGGACGCCAGGGCGACGCCCGCAGGTCCCGCACCGAGACGGGCTCGGTGCAGATCCAGGACAGCAGGCGCACCGCGTAGTGATCGCGGGCGTAGGTCAGGGTCCAGGACTCGCCGCGCAGGCAAGCGAGGACCTCCTCCATCTCGGAGGTCAACATGGTTCAGTCCAGAGCAACAGGGGGCCCGCGGGTCGCGGGCTTCTTCAGGGCGGACGCTCAGGTCGAGTCGTCTACGAGCGCGGGCGAAGCCCCGCGCGACGACTTCCTGGTCGTAGGCGCTGGGGATGCTGGCGCATGGTGTCGCTCTCGGTGGCGGCGGACGGTCGTCGTCCGACGAGGGAGAAGCTACTCGCCTTGACCGCAGAGGCACAAGTCGCGTGACCGAATCGTCACGTCCCCGGTCAGGACAGCTCGACCACCCCGAGCGCTCGCCAGGCCCGCTCGAGCAGGCTCTCGACCTCGACGCCGTCGCCCTCGTAGCGATCGATCAGCTCCTGCACGACCGCACGACCCCCGGTGCTGGTGGCGAACAGGTAGTGGGTGGCCGCCGCCACCGAGCCCGCGGTGCCGGTGAGCTGGAGCTCCCGGCCCATCGAGACCGCCTGGGCCAGGTCCTCGAGGCCGTAGCCCAGGTCCAGCAGCGCGGCGATCAGCTCCTGCTCGGCCTGGGGGAGCGCGTCGAAGTCCAGGACCGGCATGGCGTGTCGCCCGAAGAGCCCCTCGAAGATCGGCCGCAGGACCTGGTCCTCCTCACCGACCCCCATCAGCTCGAAGCGATCGACCCACCAGTCCTCGCCAGCGCGGCTCAGGTGCAGTCGAGTGCGGGTGAGGGGGTGCCCGGTGCCGCTTCGGCCCACGGCGATCGCCATGCCGCCGAGCTCACCTTCCTGCTCGATCCGGATCTCCAGCCGGCCCACCCCGTGCTCCACACCGAACAGGTGCCGCAGGAACGGCGCGCCGAAGAGCTCCAGGGCCACCTCGGCCGGACTCGCGGGCCGCACCAGGTCGAGCAGGGCCCGAGCGTCGTGGCCCAGGGCCACCGCCGCCAGGCGATCGAGCACCAGCCGAGCCCCGCGCTCGCCGACCACGAAGCCTTCGTGGGCGTCGTCGCGGAACAGGCGCTCCTCGACCAGGTGCCCCAGGGCGAGCCACGAAGGGCTCGGGAGCTGATCCTCGAGTCGGGCGATCGAGGCCGCCAGGCGCGCCCGGCACTCGTCCAGGCCGATGCGCTCCCGATCCTCGCGCTCGTGCTGGGAGAGTGCCTCCATCAGGGCCGCCTCGCCGGGCACCGGCACGACCAGCAGGTCCTCGACCCCCTCGCCGAGGCGGCAGTAGAACAGGGCGTAGACGCCCGGGTACTCCCGGAAGACCATCACGAGCAGCGAGCCGACCACGAAGCCGTCGTGGAACGCCGGAGACTCGCGGTTCAGGCGGAAGTCGGGGGCCGGGAGCTCCTCGGAGCGACCCCGTCGGACCAGGTGACCCGCCAGCAACCGCCGGCAGGGACCCCCGCGGGCCACGCTGTGCATCGCCACCATCAGGGCCAGGGCGAGGGGGTGGTGACACAGGGCGATCACCGCGCCCGAGAGCTCGTCGCCGTCCTGGGCCAGGACCGACCCGGCCACCAGGATGCGCTCCTCGGGCGTCTCCGCCTGCTGGTGGACCGAGATCGCGCCGCTGACCAGGTCCACCCAGGGATCGGGGTCCAGGCCCAGGTGACGGCGCAGCGCCTCGACGGCGTGGGGCCGGCGGACCCGTTCCTCCTCCAGGAAGGCGTCCACGGCGAAGGGCCACTCGCGGAAGCTGGCCACGAGGTCCCGGTCCGGGGCGTGTCCATCCTCGATGGTCGAGAGCGCGGCGCGGAGCCTGGCTCGCAGCGCCAGCCGCGGATCCCCCAGGTCGGTGGCGGAGGACGCGGGGCGGCGATCTCGGACGAGTGGGTCTTCCACGGAAGGTGAATCGGCTACGACCGGTCACACTGGAGCGAAAGTGGACCCTCTGAGCTGGACCGGCGCTGCCTGGGAGCTGGCCACCGTCGATCCGGCGGCGGTCGAGGCCCTGGCACGCGCCCTTCGACTGGGCCCGACCGCGGCGCGCTGCGCCTGGCTGCGCGGCGGCACCGATCCCGAGCGAGCGCAGCGCCTGTTCCGTCCAGCCGTGGGCGATCTGCACGATCCCGCCCTGATCGACCAGATGGACGTGGCCGTGCAGCGGCTGCACCGCGCCGTGACCGACCAGGAGCACGTGAGGGTCGTCACCGACTACGACGTCGACGGCACCACCAGCTCCCTGATCCTGCAGAGCACCCTGCGCCTGCTGGGTCTGGACCAGCTCAGCTACCACATCCCCGATCGCATGGACGAGGGCTA
Source organism: uncultured Enterobacterales bacterium (assembly GCA_964344945.1). Classification (GTDB taxonomy): domain Bacteria; phylum Myxococcota_A; class UBA796; order UBA796; family CAJQPC01; genus CAYFPX01. Next base: position 34,218 of record CAYFPX010000039.1, on the reverse strand, counting down.
CGGCTTCTCGCTCCGGGCCGCCGAGCAGGCCGCCACCGCTGGGGTCTCCCTGATCGTGACCGCGGACATCGGGGTGAAGGACCACGACAGCGTGTCGCGGGCCCGGGAGCTCGGCGTCGACGTGATCGTCTGTGACCACCACCTGCCGCCCGGCGACGACGTGCCCGCCGACGCGGTGGCCGTGCTCTGTCCGCCCAAGGTCGGCTGCCCGTACCCGAACAAGGCCCTCGCCGCCTGCGGCGTGTCCCTCAAGCTGGCCCAGGCCCTGCTCACCGAGCACCCCAAGCGCGACGCCATCCTGCGCTCCCAGCTCAAGCTGGCCGCGGTCGGCACGGTGGCCGACGTGGTGGACCTCTCCACCCCCGAGAACCGGGCCATCGTGGCGGTGGGCCTGCAGAGCCTGAACACGGGCCGGCACGCACCAGGGCTGGCCGCACTCATCCAGTGCGCCGGTCTGGAGCCGGGTGGCATCCGCAGCAGCGACCTGGGCTTCCGCCTGGGGCCCCGCATCAACGCCGCCGGGCGCATGTCCACGGCCACCGACGTGGTCGAGCTCATGACCACCCGCGACGGCCAGCGGGCCCAGGAGCTCGCCCAGCGCCTGGAGGCGCTGAACCAGGAGCGGCGCGGGGTCCAGGACCGGCTGGTGCGCCTGGCGGGCGCCGAGATCGCCGAGCCCCCGCCCGCCTTCATCGTGGTCGGCGGCCCCGAGCAGGACGGCTGGCACCGGGGCGTGGTCGGCATCGTGGCAGCCCGACTCCGGGACCGCCTGCATCGGCCCACCGCCGTCCTGTCCATCGCTGGAGACACCGCCCGGGGATCCGTGCGCAGCACCCCCCAGGTGCACGCGGTCCGGGCCCTCGAAGGGGCGGCGGACCTGCTGACACGCTTCGGGGGACACCCGGCCGCGGCCGGCTTCACCCTGCCCGCCGCGAACCTGGAGGCCCTGGGCGAGCGCCTCGCCGAGCAGGCCCTGACCCTGACCGGTGGGGTCATCCCCCACCCCACTCGGCGCGTCGACGCCGAGGTCCGAGCGACGGACCTGGACCACCAGCTCTACCGGGAGCTCGCCGAGCTGGCGCCCCACGGCAAGGGCAACCCCGCGCCGCGACTGGCCATCCGGGCCCGACTGGGCGAGACCCGGGTGCTCAAGGACACGCACCTCAAGGCCCGCCTCCAGGGCCCCCTGCAGCCGGTGGACCTGCTCTGGTGGAGCGCAGCCGCGGACCACGGCGAGCGCTGGCGGCGCGGCGCCGAGCTCGAGGTGCTCGGCACGCTGGGGGTCAATGTCTGGCGCGGCCGCGAGACCCTGCAGGTGACGGTGAGCGACGTGAGGGATCCCGCCTGAGCGGTAGTCAGGGTCGTATGATGCGCCATGATGTCCTCCAACAGGGGCTGGCGCGCCGTCGCCGTCGTCACGCTGCTGGCCCTGGTCATCGCGGGCTTCGGCGTGGCGGCCCTCGGGCCCTCCCAGGAGGTCGTGGCCGCCCTGAACACCGACTGGAGCTGTCGCACCAAGGACCCCGAGACCGGCGTCAACACCTATGAACCGGGCTGCAAGGGCACCCGCGACGTCGGTCAGGGCGAGGTGGCGATCGGCATCAACCAGGCGGGGTTCCGAGGGGAGCCGCCGCAGCACGGTGCCCGCAAGCTGCTGCTGCTGGGCGGCTCGACGCTCTTCGCTCCGGGCCTGGGGAACAAGCAGGAGCCCGGCGGGCTCCTGGAGCAGTCCCTGGCCGAGCAGGGCCACGACTTCGACGTCCTCAACCTGAGCGTCGAGGGCTACACCACCACCCAGCACGCGATCCGCTTCAAGGCCTACCTGGACAAGTACCGGCCCAAGGTCGTGGTGGTCGACACCCTGTCCCGCCACAAGATGTTCCTGGACCTGGTCCTTCAGCCGGCCCTGATCCGCAACGACGAGGGCCTGCCGCGCCGCCTGCGCTCACCCAGCAGTGCATGGGGCCCGACCGTCAACCGCTGGATGCCCCAGGGTCTCAAGGCCTGGGCCAGGACCTGGGTGACCTCCAGCTGGTCCCTGGCGGCGGCTCGACAGGTCGAGGACCTCGACGAGGCCGGGGTGGCCCGGGTCCTGGCGGAGTGGCAGCACGCCCTGCTCGACGGGGCCCTGGCCCTGGCTCGCAAGCGCGGCGTGACCGTGGTGATGGTCTGGGACGGCAGCCCGGTCGCCAACCAGCGCATCCTGCGCGTCCGGGAGGCCGCAGGACCGGCGCGGGCGCTGAGCGAGCTCACGCCCCAGCTCGCCGTCTCCTCCGAGGTCATGACCGCGGCGCTCAGGGCCCAGAGGATCCCACTGCTCACGCCAGGCCGCCTGCCCCAGGACAGCGAGACCGACCTGTTCTTGGGAGACTCGCCCTACTACGGTCCGAAGGGCATCAAGCGCTGGACCGGCTCGGTCGCCCGGGCGATGGCCAAGCGGGAGCTGCTGTGAACCCCCGCCACTGGGTCATCCGCCACCTCACCCCGCGCATCTGGCGATGGTGGCCGGCCCGGCGCCAGGCAGCGCTGATGGAATTCAGCGCGATCGAGCGGGACAGCGGTCTGCAGCTGCGGCAGTGCATGGACCTGACCGGAGATCCGGCGCTGCGGGGCTACCTCTTCCAGCACGTGCTCGAGGAGACCTTCCACGGGGAGCTGTTCGAGGACCTGGCCCGCACAGGCGCCGACAGGCACCCGATCCGCCCGGTCCTGCCGCGGGAAGAGCTGATCCAGCCGGACAGCCCCCCCGACGAGATCCGGGCGTTCTTCTCCACGGTGCACGTGGGCGAGGCCGCGGTGAACGCGGACTTCCGGGTCTACGCCGAGGCGGTCGACGACCCGGCCACCAGGGGCATCTTCCGGGTGGCAGGCGAGGACGAGGGCCGGCACGAGGCCGACACGGACCGGGTCCTGCAGCAGCTCTGCGGCACCCCCGAGGAGGCCCGCAGCGAGGCCCGACAGGCCTGGCGCCGCCGCTGGTGGACCCTCTACGTCGACGCCATGCACCGGGTCGGGTTGCTCCCCCTCACCGCCCTGCTGGGGCTGGTCTACCTGGGCCTGGGGTGGCTGGCGGTCCCGGCCCTGCGGGCTCGCCTGCGGCTGCCGGCGGACCGCTCCCTGGCCCTGCTCCAGGACCAGCTCGAAGACTTCGACCGCGAGCTGGCGTGAAGGTCCTTGGGGTCTCGGCGAACTACCACGACGCCTCGGCCGCCCTGGTCGTGGACGGCGAGGTGGTCTTCTCCGCCGCCGAGGAGCGCTTCTCCCGGATCAAGCACGACCCGACCCTGCCCCTGGCGGCGGCCCGGGCCTGCCTGCAGCAAGCGGGCATCGCCCCCGAGGACCTGAGCTTCGTCGCCTACCACGAGGACCCGCCGACCAAGCTCTCCCGGGCCCTGGCCACCAGCCTGGCCCGCTGGCCCCTGTCCTTCGGGACCTTCTGGCGCAGCGCCAAGGAGGCGATCACCAGCGGGCTGTGGGTCAAGGCCGACCTGGCCCAGGCCCTGGGAGTCACTCCGGACCAGGTCGTCTACGCCCCCCACCACGCCAGCCACGCGGCCCACGCCTTCCTCACCTCGCCCTTCGCCGAGGCTGCGGTCATGACCATCGACGCGGTGGGCGAGTGGACCTGCTCCGCCATCTTCGACGCCACCCACGTGGGCGGGCGGGCGCGCCTGCTGCCCGTGGACGTCTCGCCCTTTCCCCACTCCGTCGGGCTGTTCTACTCGGCCTTCACGTCGTACCTGGGCTTCCGGGTCAACGACGGGGAGTGCTCCACGATGGCCCTGGCGGCCTTCGGCGAGCCGCGACACGTGGACATCATCCGCCGCGTCCTGCAGATCCACGACGACGGCCGCCACACCCTCACCGACGGCTGGTTCGACTTCCGGGGAGACAAGGACCTGCCGGTGACGGCGCAGCTGGTCCGGGCTCTGGGGCCACCCCGGCACTTCCGTGCGGACCTGCCCTGGCGCTGCAGCGGGGAGCCAGCCGACCCGCCGACCGACGACGATCAGCGCTTCGCCGACATCGCCGCGAGCGTGCAGCAGGTCTGTGAGGAGGCCGTGGTGGCCTATGCCCGCCGGGCCGCGAGGCTGACCGACCGGGACCAGCTCTGCTACGCGGGCGGGGTGGCCCTGAACTGCGTGGCGAACCGCGAGCTGCTCGAGGCCGGCGTGTTCTCGTCGGTCTACGTGCCGCCGGATCCCGGCGACGGCGGCGGAGCCATGGGCGCGGCCCTGCTGGTCCACGACCGGGCCGGCGGCTCGCCGGCGCCCACCCGCATCCACCCCTTCCTGGGAGGCGCCGAGGGCGACGCCGACGACCTGGCGACGCTGCTGGCGCACCTGGAGCCCGAGCGCTGGCACCGCTTCAGCCGTCACGGCCTGGACCGGCTCGGGCCGGACCAGGTCGTGGTGGAGGTGCTGGATGCGCCGGCGGACCGGGTCGCGGCGGTGGTGGGAGCGCTGGCGGCGGACCAGGTCGTCGGCTGGTGTCAGGGTCGCTTCGAGAACGGGCCCCGGGCGCTGGGGGCGCGCTCGCTGCTGTGTCGCGCCGACCGACCGGCCCTGGCCGAGCGCCTGTCGACCCGCATCAAGCGCCGAGCGGGCTTCCGGCCCTACGCCCCCAGCCTGACCGAGACCGAGGCCGCCCGGTGCCTCGCCCTCGAGGGCCTGCCGGACACCGCCCGGTGGATGCAGCTGGCGGTGCCGGTCACCGACGAGGGCCGGTCTCGGCTGGCCGCCACCCTGCACGTGGACGGCACGACCCGACCCCAGGTGGTCCGGGCCGACGAAGCCCCCCTCTACCACCAGCTCCTGGTCGCCTGCGGCGCCGCCTGGGGCACCGAGGCGCTGCTCAACACCAGCTTCAACGAGTCGGGCTCGCCCATGGTCGGCGGCGGCGTCGACGCGCTCCTGGCCTTCGCCCGCACCGATCTCGACGCCGTGCTGATCGGCCCCCTCTGGGTCCGGAAGATCCGATGAAGCGCCGTCCCGGGGTGTTGCTGCCGGCCATGGCCGACAACGCCCGGCGGCTCACGAAGGTCTTCCGCCGGCAGCGGGTGACGCCGGCGCTGATCGTCGCCTTCGCGCTGCTCGGGCTCGCCGTGGTGTTCGCCTTCCTGGCCTTCGCCCCGCAGCTCTCCCCCTTCGTCTACCCGCTGTTCTGAACCAGTCGTTGACCCCCGAGGCCGAACCCTCGGCCCTGGAGTCCTGCGGGCTATGAACTCTCACCGGTCCCGCCGGTAGTGCCCCAGGTTCCAGCTGTTGTTGCCGTGGTTGTGCAGGTGGAAGACCGCCTGGGTGCCGGTCGGGGCGTCGACCTCGGCGGGGAGCTCGGTGGAGTAGACATCCGATCCGCCCGGGATGGCGATGTGCTGCTCCCAGACCAGCACCTCGCCGAGCATCAGGGCCACGTGGGCCTCGCCCTCGACCGAGCTGTTCAGGGAGCCGTGGTAGACGAGCACCTGGAGGGTGTCGCCCGCGACGACCTCGGCCAGCGACGGCTGGGCGGCGGTGACGTAGGCACAGAAGGTCGTGTCCACCTCCAGCAGCCCGGTCTCGACAGAGATGCCCTGATCCGGGTCACACTCCACCTGGTCGGGACGGTGGTCAGCGAAGGGGTCTTCGGCGGCCTCCAGGGGCACCCACAGCGCCGGGTCCGTGAGGTCCTCCCGGCCCTCGGGGGGCGGGCTGTCGGGCGGTGTGCCCGTCTCGGCCGAGGAGTCGCTCGGAGTGCCGCTCGTGCAAGCGAGCTGCAAGGTCAGCGCAATCAGCACCCATCCGCCTTGCTGGTGAGTCAAGGCGACTCTATCTTTCCGCTCCCGACCTCTGCGCCCCCGGAGTCCCCATGCTGCGCTCGCTGACCCTGCCCACTCTCGCCCTGCTGCTCGTGGCCTGCGGCGACGACACCACCACCGGCACCACGGACTCGAGCACGACCGGTGCCACCGACAGCGGCGCCACCACGACCGACTCCGGTACCACCAGCGACACCGTCACCTGGCACGCCGACATCGACCCGCTGCTGCAGACCAAGTGCTCCCGCTGCCACTACGACGGCGGCCTGGGGACCGGCGACTTCACCGACTACGACACCGCCAAGGCCATGGCCGAGGTGATGGTCGCGCAGATCGACGCCGGCTGGATGCCCCCGCCGACCTCGGACCCCGAGTGCCGCGACTACCACGGCTCCGACGCCATGCACGTCGACGACAGCGACCGCGACCTGCTGCAGACCTGGATCGACGCCGGTGCCCCCGAGGGCGACCCGGCCGACGCCGTCGAGGTCGACCCGCTGAAGGAGGAGCTGGAGGACCCGGACCTGGTCCTGATGCTCCCCGAGCCCTACACGCCGACCTTCTCGGACCCGTCCAACCCGGGCAACGAGTACCGCTGCTTCGTGATCGAGGACGTGCCGGAGGAGGACTACTACGTCAGCAGCTTCCACCCGATCATCGACAACCGGGCGATGTCCCACCACGTGGTGCTCTACACCGCCCGGGAGAGCGGCCTGACCGACGCCCACAAGGACCCGGCGGGCTTCGACTGCATCGACGGCGAGGAGTTCTCGGTCATCACCAGCTTCGCGGGCGGCTGGGCCCCCGGCGACCTGCCGGTCGAGCTGCCCGAGGGCGTGGCCATGAAGTTCAACGGCGGCCAGCCCCTGATCATCCAGATGCACTACTTCGACCCGGGCACCCTGGAGCCCGACACCAGCGACCACCCGGGCTACGCCTTCAAGCTGGTCGACAGCGCGGAGAAGATCGCCCGCTTCGAGACCTGGGGCACCACCCGCTTCGACATCCCCCCCGGCGAGGAGGCCTACGAGGTCAGCGGCTCCACCCAGTCCCACCGCAGCCGGGACATCACCATCTACGCGGTGTGGCCTCACATGCACCTGCTCGGCTGGGAGGCCCACATGACCATCACGCCGACCGGCAGCGAGGACGAGGACTGCCTGGTGTCCGGGCGCTACAACTTCAACAACCAGGTCCCGTACTACTTCAAGGAGCCCTACGAGGCGCCCGCCAAGTCCACGGTGGACTACACCTGCGTGTTCAACAACAGCGAGTCCAACCCGAACCTGCTCGGGGAGCCCAAGGAGACGGGCTACGGCGAGCGGACGGACGAGGAGATGTGCTGGTTCTTCACGCTGGCGACGACCGACTAGCTAGCGCGTCTCTTCCGGGCGCAGCCGACGGACGCTCGCATCGCCTCCCTCATCGCGTCCCATCCATCGGCAATTCGGACCCGGGATCAGGAGGCCCGCCAGGGCCTCCCGGGGCCCAACCACGTCTCGCTGCGCTCGCGCCGAGAGCCGCCGAGGCCTGCACGCTCGAGCGTAAGGAGCGCAGCGACTGGAGTGAGGAGGAAGGACTCGGCACCCCCGGCGTAGCGGCCTCGCGCCCGGAAGAACTACGGCTCGCCGGTCTCGTCCACCGGCGAGTGGCCCTCGGGGACCGGCGGCTCCTCCGGCGCCTCCTCGGCGGCGTTCCGCTCCTCGACCGCCTGCTCCAGCTCGGCCATCATGTCGATCTGGGTGTAGCCCTCGGGCACGGGGATGTGGAACACATCGCCCGGCTCGGGCAGGGTCTCCCAGGAGCGGTACCGGAGCTTCATCACGATGTCCAGGGTGGGCAGCGTGATCTCCATCTTGTTCGGGTACCAGGCGTCGTCGGTGTGGATGACGCCCTCGCTGGTGGTGCGCAGCAGCACCGTGCCCTCGCCGTCCCGGGCCTCGATGGTCCGCCACAGGTACCCGGCCCGGTCCAGCTCGACGTCGACCTGGACGCCCTCGGGGCCGGAGTACCGCACGATGGGACCCACCGTGCCCTCGCTCAGGACCTCGGGCTCCATGCCGTCGAGCTGGGGCAGCTGGCCCACGAGCAGCTCGGTGAAGTCCTCGATGCCGACCGCATCGGCGGTGGCTTCGCGCAGCACGGTCTCGACGTCGTCGGCCCCCCACCACTCGTACTCCAGGGGCAACAGCACGTGCAGGTGCTCGCCGTTGCTGGCGCCGATCAGCACCTGGCCACCCACCGGCGGCAACACGTCGAGCCGGAATCGACCGGGCTGCTGGACCACCAGCTTGCCGGTCAGCACCCCGGGGATCACGCTGTCGGGCAGCTCCGCGGCGAAGCCGAACTGGCCGGTCACGCCGACGGGCACGGAGCGCTCCTGGGCGCTCTTCAGGATCTGCTCGGCGGGCGCTTCGTCGCCCGCCAGGGTGGGCGGGTCCCTCTTGGGGCCGCAGGCGGCCAGGGTCAGGGCAGCGCCCAGGGTCAGCAGCAGCGGGGTCCGGGTCATCGCGTGTCCTCGAGGGCCTCAGCAGCACAGGGGATCTCTGCGCACATCCGCGTGTAGCGCTGCGGAGGCGGGCTGTCCCGTCCCCACAGCCGCGCCGCCCGTCGCGCCGAGAGCACCGCCGCTTCCTGTGACCCCGACGCCCAGTGGAACCTTGCGAGCTCCAGCCACAGCTCGGGCTCACCGGGCTCCCGCTCCAGGGCGGCCTCGAGGACCGCCTCCAGGTCCGAGGACCCCTCGGAGAGCCGCGCCAGGACCAGCGCCGCATCGACACGGCCCGGGTCCCGTGCCGCGACCTGAGCGGCCAGCTCCTCGGCCTCCTCCAGCCGGCCCAGCCCCTCCACAGCCAGCACTCGCCGCTCCGGCAGGAAGGGGTCGTCGGGCCAGGCTCGCCGGGCCTCGTCGGACTCGGCCAGGGCCTGCTCGAAGCGCCCCAGGTCCAGCAGCAGCCGCACCCGCAGCCGGGACGCCACCTGGTCGCCCCGGTGATCCGCGAGGCGAGCCAGCCCGTCTGCGTGCCGCCCGGCCTGGGCCAGCGTGGTCGCCTGCAGCCGGGCCACGTCCACCGGCCGCAGCCCGGGCACCGCCGTCACCGCGGCCAGGGCCGCGTCGACCTCGCCCGCCCCCGCCAGCACCCGGACCCGCCGCAGCGCCAGCTCCCGGTCCAGCGGCGCCCGGGCCTGGGCAGCGTCGAGCAGGGCCAGGGCCGGCTCCGGTCCGTCGATCAGGGCCACCAGCGCCGCCGCCAGGCCGAACTGCTGGTGCAGCCGGGGCAGCACCCGGGCCGCGAGCTCGGGGTCCTCGGTCCGCACCGCCAGCAACCCCAGGTCGTGGGCCACCCGCGGCTCCGCCCGACCGGTCAGCCGATCCAGCTGCTCATAGGCCCGCCGGGCGGTGACATCGTCCCCGACCTGGGCAGCCAGGTCCCCCCACCACTGGAGCACCGTGGTCTCCGTCGGCCGCACCGCGTGCACCGCCGCCAGGGTGTCCAGGGCTGTGCGCCGCCACCGCAGCCGCTCCGTGGCCAGCAGCACCTGCTCGATGGACGCCAGGTCGTCGGGGTCGATCGACAGCCCCGCGACCAGGTCGGCCACACCGCCCGGCAGGTCCCCCAGCGCCACCCGCCAGTGCCCCCGCCAGAGAAGGTGCTCCGGCGGGATCGACAGCGCCACCCACCGGGCCAGCAGGACCTCGTCGGCCGCCCGGTCCGGACCATCGGTGTCCAGCAGGTGCCCGTGGGCCGCGCTGTCCCCGAGGGCCGCGGCCCGCCGCAGGCTCTCCAGGCCCTCTGCCGGCTGGTCGCAAGCCTGCTGGGCCCGCCCCCGATCGCGCCAGATCGCCCCCGAGTCCCCGTCGAAGAGCAGCGCCTGGCGGAAGCGCTCCAGGGCGAGCTCGCAGTCCCCGCTCTCGAGGGCGTAGACCGCTGCCAGGTAGTGCCCGCGCGCCACGTGCTCCACGTCGGCCCCCCCGGCCGTCCCGGCGCCCAGGCCCTCGGGGGGCACCGACCGCGGCAGGCAGGCCCACAGCCCGAGCAGCGAGAGCATCACCCCATGTGCTCCCACAGCCGCGGCGCCGCTCGCTTGATCGGCCACGCCGTCGCAAAGGCGCAGACCACCCCGGCCCCCAGGATGCACGCCACCGACACGAGCTTCTGCAGGCTCGTGAACGGGATCTGAGAGAGCTGGCTGCCCAGGATGAACACCACCGGCGCCGCCAGCAGGACCAGCACCACGGCCACCAGGCTCAGCGACGCCACCATGAACAGGATGCCCGCCGGCCCCGACGCGGCCCGCGCGGCGTTGTCGGCCTTGAAGTCCGGCCAGGTCGCGCCCATGCCCATCGCGATGCCCGAGATGCCGAAGGCCAGGAGCACCGCCGTGTACGCCCCGATGGCCATGATCGCCGGTGGCGTGTCCAGGATGACGTTGCTCGCCACGATGATGGTCACGCCGACGAAGAGCATCGGCAGGAGCCCGGGGATGGCCTTGGCCCAGAGGTACCGGACCGGGTCCACCGGCGCGGTGCGGATCATCCAGAAGGCCCGGCCCTCTCCGCTCACCGCGGTGAACTGGAAGCGCACGGCGATGCCGGCCATCACGAACCCCGCCATGCCCAGGTTCAGGAAGGCCAGCGCGTTCTTCCAGACCCGCAGGTAGCGACTGGAGATCATGTCCGTCGGCAGGGCCTGCACGCTGAAGAGGTAGATGACGATCAGCGACGCCAGCAGGAACAGCTGGCTCCACTGGGCCGGGTCGCGGAAGAAGGCCTTCACGTCCTTGACCACGATCGGCACCATGTCCCGGGGCAGCAGCCGAGTGGTGATGGCCAGGGTGCGGTCCAGCAGCACCGACTTGGCGAAGCGGGCCGGGGCGGCCTCCTGGGAGCGGGTCCAGCCGCTGTCGTACCAGCGCCGGCAGATCCAGCGGGTCACCCCCACCGCGGCGACCGCGCCGCTGAGCAGCAGGCCCAGCTCGACCCACGGCACCGTGCGGTTGTTCAGGCCCGCCAGCAGCACGTCGGCCGCCCAGCGCGGCGGGAAGAGCTCGGGCACCGGCGCCTGGAGCTCCGCGACATAGGCGGCCAGGGACTCGAAGTCCTGGGCGTTCACCAGGCGCTCGGGCTTGAGCAGCCGCAGCAGCAGGAAGATCCCGATGATGAACAGCACCCCCATCAGCGCCAGGGCTTCCCGGGTCCTGCGGGCCGGGAAGACGTTCACCAGCAGCGTCGCCACGAGCACGCCGAAGGTCGCGGGCAGGGCCACGAAGGCCGGGACCACCCAGAGCAGGAGCACGTAGAAGATCGGCTCCGCGCCGTGCACGACGCCGTAGGCCAGGAACACCGGCAGGCCGAAGAAGCCCATCATCCAGCTGGACTGCGCCACGGTGTCCAGGAAGCGGGCGTAGAAGAACACCGGCCGGCTGATCGGCAGGCTCAGCAGCAGCTCCAGGTCGTCGGACAGGTAGAAGCTGGACAGCGCAGTGACGATGTTCGAGAAGCAGAGCATCCCGAACAGCGACAGCAGCAGGATCTCCAGCAGCTTGCTGGTCAACAGCGGCCCGAAGACCTCGACCTCCCAGAAGGCCCCGACCAGCATGATCAGCCCGGCGAGCAGCCCCATCCAGAAGGCGACCCCCAGGAGCGCGAAGAAGCCATAGGCGGCCTTCTCCCGCGGCGTCGCGGTCTTCCACTGGTTGTGCAGGCCCTGCCAGCGCGGGCGGAACAGGTAGCGTGTGCCGACGCCGCGGACGGCAGCCGTCAAGGAGCGCTCTGATGGCCGAAGGCGCCCACGTCTTCTTCCTCGGCCTTCTTGATCGAGGTGCGGACCGCGGTGCGGAGCAGCTTGTTGCGCTGGGCCCCACCCACGAGCACACGCATGTCCTCGTACAGGGTCGGGTCGGTCATCAACAGACCCAGGGTGCCCTCGCCGCCCTCGAGGCCGTCGGCCAGGATCTGGAGGTCGTCGGCCGCCGAGGCCAGGTCGTCCAGGGTGCCGGCGAGCTCCTCGTCGTAGATGAGCGCGGTCAGCATGCCCTCGCCGGACTCGATGTCCGCGACCACCCCCTGCAGCGTGCTCGAGAGCTCCGCCAGGTCCTGGGCCAGGGTCGTGCCCTCCTCGCCGTACACCAGCTGGTGGGCCAGGCCGTCGCCGCTCTCGACCTCGTCGACGATCCGGGCCAGGTCGGCCATGCCCTTCTCGACCTCGGCCAGGGTGGACTCCAGCCGAGCGACCGTGGTGTCGAGCTCGTCGAAGGTCTTGTTGATCTTCTTGGGGAGGGCTTCGTCGTAGAACAGCTCGTGGACCAGGCCCTCGCCGGTCTCGGCCTGGACCAGCATCGCTTCGATGGCCTTGATCGTCGGCACCAGGGAGATCGGCTCTTCGCCCTCGGCCTCGGTGAGCATGGCATCGACCTTGCCGGTGATGCTGTTGACGTCGCGCAGGACGTCCCGGGCCTGGCGCTCGTACTCCTCGAGGCTCGTGCCCTCCTCCACCGTGATGGTGGCCCCGCTCTCGAGTCGGGGCTCGCTCGGCGTGCCCACGGTGATGGCGATGTACTTGTCGCCGAGCATGCCCTCGGTCTCGATGGTCGCGATCGAGTCCGCCCGGATGCGCTCCTGGTAGTCGGCCATCAGGGCCATCTCGACCTGGATGGCCTTCACGCTGGTGTCCGCGGGGAAGGTGATCACGCTCACCTCGCCCACGTCGATGCCCGCCAGCCGGACCACGGCGCCGTCGCGCAGGCCCGAGGTCTCGGTGAAGGAGCTGTGGAGCGTGTACCGCTCCTTGAACATGCTGTCCTGGCCGCCCAGCATGAAGACGAACACCGAGAACAGGATCACGGACATGACCAGGAAGAGGCCGACGCGCAGGTCTCGTCCGAAGTCGCGTTCCATGCCGCTCCGAGAGGTCGTCCGGGATTCTAATGCAACCCGGTTGCCTCGCGTGACTCAACCCCGCACCGCGGGGGGACGTCCCAGGGTCATCGCAGTGCGGCCAGGATCTCCGCCACGCAGTCCTCCACGCTCCGGTCCCGGGTCACGCTGTCCAGGAAGTCCATGCCCCGGTGCACGTTGTCTTGGAGGCGGAGCACATCGAGAGGGATGCAGCGGAGCCCCGGCTCGCGGCTCGACGCCTTGGACAGCGTGGGCTTGCCCGCGGCCATCGGTCCGATGAACACGATGGGGGTTGAAAGGTCGGGCATGTTGTGGGAATTGGAGAAGTGACCACTCGGGGGGGTGTCATGACCGAACAGCACCGAGACGAGCGCCGGGCAGCCGACGTCGACCAGGGCGCCAGGCGTCCGCTCACCGCAGCCGACCTGGCCACGCCGCGCATCCTGCCGGGCGAGTCCCAGAGCCTCTACGCGGCGTACCAGCGACCGCGCTCCCTGGCGGCCTCGCTCACTCTGGGTGGCACCGGGTTCCAGCTCGTGCTCGCCCGCTGCTGGCCGGTCGGGGTCACCGGAGACCTGACCCTGGTGCTCGCCCTGCCCGACGGCGTGACCGTCCAGTGCCGGGCCGTCGTGCTGCGGTGCGGGCCCTTCCGCATGCTGCTGGAAGCCCGCGAGATGGACACGGCGACCCTGGCCCTGATCCAGCGGAGCTGCGCCGGGTAGCAGGCCGTCGAGCCACGGCGGCACACCGCTTGCTTCAGAATGGCGCCCGATGAGCGCCACCAGCCGCCAGGTCAAGATCGCCGCTGCCATCTGGGCCGTCAGCATCCTGCTGTCCCGGTTCATCGGGATCGTGCGCGAGGCCGTGATCGGCCGGGTGCTCGGGGCCGGCGAGGACGCCGACGTCTACTGGGCGGCCTTCGTCCTGCCGGACTTCCTCAACTACCTGCTGGCCGGCGGGTTCCTGAGCATCGTCTTCATCCCCATCTTCGGCGGACACCTGGCGCGGGGCGACGAGGACGCCGGGTGGCGGGCCTTCAGCGCGATCGCGAATTTCCTGCTGATCGCCCTGACCGCCCTCGTCGCGGTCCTGATGTGGCTCGCGCCACCTCTGGTCGAGCACGTCATCGCACCGGGCTTCTCCCCCGAGGCCACCGCCGTGCTGGCCCGGCTGACGCGCATCGTGCTGCCGGCCCAGATCTTCCTCTTCGTGGGCGGGCTGATCTCCGCGACCCTGCAGGCTCGGGACCGACACCTGGCGCCGGCGATGGCCCCGCTGCTCTACACGGGGTCGATCGTCGTCTGCGGATTGTTGCTGGGACCCACCCTGGGGCCCGAGGGCTTCGCCTGGGGCGTGCTGCTCGGGGGCGTCCTGGGGCCCTTCGGCGTCCCGCTGTTCGACGCCTGGCGGCACGGCGGCCTGCGGTGGAAGCCGGTGCTGTCCCTCAGCCACCCGGACTTCCGCAAGTACCTGTGGCTCTCCCTGCCGCTGATGATCGGCCAGTCGATCGTGGTGGTCGACGACTGGTTCATCAAGCGCTTCGGCTCCCTGGTCGCCACCGGCACCGTGGCCCAGCTCCAGTACGCCAAGACCCTGATGAAGGTGCCGATGGGCGTGTTCGGGGTGGCCACCGGCGCGGGCCTCTACCCCACGGTCACCCGGCTCATCGCCCGGGGCGAGACCGCCGAGGCCTACGCCACCCTGATCCGCGCGGTCCGCGCGGTCCTGGTCCTGGCCCTCACCGCCGGCGCGGGGCTCATCGTCGCCGGCACCGAGGTCGCCACGGTCATCTGGGGCACCCAGCGCTTCTCGGCGGCGGAGCTCCACAACGTGGGCGTCTACACCGCGGTCCTGTGCCTGGGCCTGTGGGCCTGGGCCACCGCCTCCGTCTACGGCCGGGGCTTCTACGCCATGGAGAAGACCTGGCTCCCGACCGCCCTGGGCACCGCGGTGACCCTGGCGGCCTGGCCCCTGTACCAGGGACTCGCCCAGGCCCACGGCGGCCTGGGCCTGGCGTGGGCATCGAGTCTCTCGCTGTCGGTCTACGTGGCGGCCCTGGCGGTGATGCTGCGCCGGACCATGGCGCCGGACTCCGGCGAGACCGTGCTGTCCACCCTGGTCCGGATGGCGGTGGCCGTGTTCCTCGGGGTCGCCTGCGGCCGGGTGCTGCAGGGGGCCTTGCCGGCCTGGCCCCCGCTGATCACCGGCGGGCTGAGCGGCGGGCTGGCCTGCGCGGTCACCCTGGGCGTCGCCTGGCTGCTCAGGGTCAACGAGGTGAAGACCGTGACCGGTGCCGTCCTGCGGCGCCTGGGGCGGTGATCGGAAGCCTCGGCCGGTAGGGTGCCCGAGGAGGCGACAGCCGGCTATGCTGCCCGCAGGGTCGAGGAGACGCGCTGCCCATGTTCTCGCTGCTGATGGCCGTGGCCTGCAACGACGGCACGCCCGACACGCCGCCTCCCGCCACCTCGTACCTGGACTTCCCCGAGAGCGGCCCGCGCAACCTGCTGATGCTCAGCATCGACACCCTGCGCAAGGACCACGTCGGCCGCTACGGCGACCTGGACCTGACCCCGTTCATGGACCAGCTGATGGGCGAAGGCGTGCCGCTGGACAACCACGTCTCCTGCTCCAACTGGACCTTTCCCAGCTGGATGTGCGTGGCCGGCGGCCGGACCAACGTCGACCAGGGCATCATCCCCGCCCTGGCCAAGGACCGGCGTCCGCTGATCCCGGAAGACCACATGCAGCTGCCGGTCTGGCTGCGCAACAACGGCTGGCAGACCGGCCTGGTGAGCTCCAACAGCTACATCGGCGAGAAGTACAACTCCGCCATCGGGTACGACATCGTGGACCAGGGCTTCGAGCCCGCCGAGGACATGGCCCAGCGGGGGCTGGACATGCTGCGCGGCTTCGACCCCACCGAGCCCTGGTACCTGCACGTCCACACCCGCGACGTCCACGTCCCCTACACCCCGCCGGACGAGTACCTCGAAGGCCTCGACGAGCTGGAGCCGGCACCCTGGGACCTGACCAAGCGCGACCCGACCTACGACGTCTTCGCCGACTGGCCCGAGCTGACCGCCGAGGAGCAGGAGCTCCTCATGGCCCACGTGAACATCCGCTACCAGGGCACGGTCCGCTACACCGACGACACCTTCCGCGCCTTCTGGGACGCCCTGGACGCCGAGGGCTGGCTCGACGACACCCTGGTGGTGGTGTGGAGCGACCACGGGGAGCAGTTCTTCGAGCACGACCTCTACACCCACGCCTACACCATGCACTTCGCCGAGAACGACGCCCTGGCGTTCTTCTGGTCGAAGCAGCTGGCGAGCGGGGTCTGGAGCGGTCCGACCACCCACATCGACCTGGCCCCGACCCTGCTCGAGGCCCTGGGCCAACAGCTCCCCCAGGTCATCACCGGCGAGCCCGTGGGCCGAGCCGCGGACACCCGCATCATCCAGACCGTGAGCGACGCCCGGCTCGGCATCATGCAGTCGATCCACGTCGCCGACGCCAAGCTCCAGTACCGCTGGAAGTACGGGGAGAAGGAGTTCTACCTCCGGGACGACGACCCCTGGGAGCAGGACGACCTGTACGACGGCACCGACCCCCAGATCATCGCCCTGTGGCAGGACCTGGAGCAGGAGATCGATCGGGTCATCCCCCTGGTGCCCGACGACAAGATCCCGGAAGACCGCGGCCCCTAGAAGTTCGTGGACCAGGACAAGAGCTACTCGCTCATCATCGCGTCGATCTGCTCCTGGGCCAGCCGGCCCTGGCGGCTGTTCTTCCCCACCAGCTTGATCGCCTTGTCGTACTCGGAGACCGCCTTGTCGACGCGGTGGGCCTGCTGGTACACGCGGGCCCGGGTCATGTGCTCGCTGGCGATCTTCTCGACCCCGTCCATGGCGTCCGACAGGCCCCGCTCGGCCGGGGCGTGCTCCGGGTAGATGCGCAGGGCGGCCTGGAAGGCGTCCCGGGCCTGGACCGGCTTGTGCGCCGCCAGATCCGCCACGCCCCGCTGGTAGTGGGGCTTGGCCTTCTCCTCGAGGGCCGTCACCGTGACGGCCAGGGCCGCGGCGGCCCTCTGGCCACCGGGCAGCCGGGCGCTCCGGTCTCGGGCCACGATGGCACCGAGGCACTCGTACGCCGTGCGGTGGTCCCGGTTCGCCACGGACTGCTCACAGCGCTCCAGCCCGGCCCTGGCGTCCTTCTCCGCCTGGGTGAGGCGCCTGGGGGCCGGCCCCAGCCAAGCCAGCCGGGCGCGCAGGGCGTCCTGGGCGGCGAGCACGTCCTGGTCGCTGCCCGCCTCTGCGAGGTAGGCCTCGACCTCGCCCAGGACCTCGCGCAGGGCCGTGCGACTTCGGCCCTCGGCCGCGACCGCCGCCCGATCCAGCAGGTCCTCGCGGTCCGCGGCAGCCTCGGCGGACTCCAGCGCCAGGCCGGCGGTCGCGCCTTCGAGCTGGCCGACCACGACGAACTCATTGGCGTAGCGCTCCATGCGCTCGGCGACCTCCTGCCCGGGCTGCGCCTGGTTCGCGAGGCCGAAGTCCATGGCGGCCTGGACGTGGTCACCCCGGGCCAGGGAGCGGGTGCCCAGGTCCATGTACCGGGCGTAGGCGACGGGATCGCCGACGGGGATGTCCGGCCCGCCCAGCAGGCTGCCGGCGACGGCGTAGCCCAGGCCCGCCACGGCCAGCAGAGCCACACCGACCGCGCCCAGGGCCAGCCGGAGGAGCCAGATCGGGGTCTCCCGGGGCCCCGAGAGCTGGAATTCGGACTGGAAGGTGGGCTGGGGGGAGGCAGGCAGCGGCTGCGGTCGGCGGTAGACGTGGGTGGCGCCATCGGGCACCTGGCCGACGAGGGGGGCGTGGGCCCACGGGTCCGCGGCCGGGGCCGGCGACGCGCCGCCATCGGGGGCGCCGGCCGGTCCAGCAGCCCGCTGGGCGACCGCCGGGGCCTCGGGCCAGTCCGGGGCCACCGGCGCCTGGTGGGCGTTCGGGGTCGGCGGCGTGGAGACCGCTGCGACCAGCTGGCGCCGGGGAGCAGCGACGAGCAGCTGGCCCTCCCAGGGCTCGGTCAGCTCGGCGGCGGTGGCCGTCGCCTCGGACAGCATCGGCAGGGTCATCGACTGGACCCAGGTGAAGACCGCGTCGCCCACCTCGACGGTGTCGCCGTGCTCCAGGAGCGCCTCCTGGACCCGGCGCTCGTTCACGAACACGCCGTTGCTGGAGCCCAGGTCCACGATCACGAAGCCGCTGGACTCCCACCGGATCTCCGCGTGGTTGCGCGACGCGGTCCGCTGGAGCAGCACCACGTCCCGGTCCTCGCTGCGACCGAAGGTCACCCCGCCGCGGTTGACCTTGAAGCGGCTCACCGGGTGGCCCTTCACGGTGACCAGCTGGGCCATCGGCAGGGACTGGCTGGGCTGGAGCAGGTCCCGCAGCACCGCGCCGTCCGAGCGCTCCTCGCTGGCGACGGTGGCGGTGAAGCTGGCGGGGTCGTCCAGGTCGTCCCAGCCGTAGACCCGGCCCTCGCTCACCAGGGAGTCGTCGTCGCTGTAGGCCGCTTCCTGGGTGTCGGGAGGCGGGCCCAGGTCGACGATCACCTCCTGGGTCGCGACGGGATCACCGTCCGACACGATCTCCTCGGTGAACGGCCCCCGGTCCAGGCCCGGTGACTCGGGCCGCTCGAAGGGCACCGCGAGCTGGCGCACCGGCTCCATCAGCTCGTTCAGCGGAATCGCCCCGGACCAGTCCTCCGAGATGCTGAACGTGGTGGGGTTCCGGTCTCCAGGCATCAACTCGCGCCCCTCTGCACGCCGCCGGACCCTCCTGGTCCGCCGCGCAAAAAAACTTCTTGCAGCGATCGTGCCAGACCCGGATCGGCCTGTGGTGGGAGACCGGGGCATGGCTGCCGGGGGGTGGGGATCCCGATCCGGGGTGCAGGCACCCCACCGTGCACCGGGGTGCAGTGGGGTGCGGAACGCGCGCCCCACGCCGGACGTTAGACGGGAAACATCGTCCCTCCGGGGGCGTAGCTTGCCCCTGGAGGCGACATGTCCGAGTCCGATCCCAAGGACCTGCTGGGCAGGCTGGCCCTGACCTTGGACCCGGAGAAGCTCGACGAGAGCATCCGGGAGGTCCGCGGCAAGCTCAAGCAGACCGTCGACACCACCCGCTACTCCAAGGTCCGGCTGTCCTACAAGGGCAAGCCGCTCATCGCCGACATCCCCCTGGGCCTGTTCCTGGCGGGCGAGGCGGCGAGCCTGTGGTGGGCGGGACCCCTGCGGGTGATCCTGGTGAACCTGGGCATCGGCAGCCTGATCGACGTCGAGCTGGTGCACGACGCCGACGAGGTGCTCCGCCGTGGCCAGGAGCTCTTCCTGGAGGGCGAGGTCGAGGAGGCCGAAGACGCCTACCGCAAGGCGCTGAAGATGCGCCCCGGCGACACCGCGACCCTGTACAACCTGGCCGTCCTGCTGCGGGTCACGGGCCGGCGCCGGGAGGCCGTGCAGTTCTTCGAGCAGGCCGCCGAGGACGACACCCACCCGGACGGCGAGAAGGCCCGCCGGACCCTGGACAAGATGAACCGGGGCGGCAAGACCCTGTGACTCGGGCGTAGCTCTTGGGAGTCGCCTGGCTCGCTGCGGCGCTGGCCGCCTGGGCGCTGGTCCATCGCCAGCGGGACTGGACGTGGCTGGCGGCGGTGCTGCTCGGGGTGCTGGCCGTGCGCTGCACGAGCGCCGAGCCCCAGCTGGCCCGGATCACCCTGGAGGGCTTCAGCCTGCCCCTGGGCGAGCAGACCCTGGTGCACCTGGGGGCGGGCGGTCCCCCGACCGCGCCCGTGGTCGCCGTCGAGGGCGTCGAGGACCCGGTCGGGGTGCGGATCGAGACCGGTCGGCTGGTCCTGGACGTGCCCGCCGACGCCACGAGCCTGGTGGGCTTCGCCACGCCCGACACCCCCTTCCCCTTCCACGGGGCCTTCCCCCTGCGCGGGGGCGAGCGGCTGGTCCTGTGCCCCGAGGGCGGACCGGGCTGCGAGCGGCGGGTGCTGCCCGTGGCGGTGGTCGAGGGCAAGGTGCAGGTCGGGCCCTGCGACCTGAGCGGGGAGACCCGCTCCTGGCGAGCCCGGGAGCCCGTGATCCGGGCCGTGAGCCTGCTCGACCTCTACCACTACGAGGCCGACCGCTGCACCCCGCGCCCGGTCGGCCCGGACACCCCGTTCTGGGCCCACCAGGATGGCGCCGGCGGCACGACCCTGCCCCTGGAGAGCTTCCTGCTCCTGCGAGGCGACCAGGCCTGGCTGATCGTCCAGGACCCCCCGACCCTGCTGCAGGCCGAGGGCCTGGGCCCCTCGGACGGGCGGCTCGTGGCGCCAGCGGCCGGCGCCGCCACGGTCGAGGCCCTGGTGCCCCGACACGAGGTCCGCTTCGAAGCCCTGACCCTGGAGGCGCTGGACGGCAAGCTGGTGTGCGCGGACGGCTACGGCCCGTCGGGGCGGGACCTGTCGGGGGAGCCCCTCTGCAAGCGCGTGCGCATCCGCTACTCCCGGGAGCGCCTGCACCTGGATCCGAGCAGCCGGCTCCGCATCACCCCCGAGGAGCCGCCGACCATCACGGTCTCGCCGGTCTGTCCCCAGCGCGGCCGCTGCGGCCCCGAGCACCTGGCCGCAGCCTACGTCGCCGACGCCGAGCTGCCCCTGGGCCCGGAGACCCCGGTGCTGGGCTTCCCACTGTCCCTCAGCGGCGGTGAGCCCCTGGCGGCCGAGCTGCGCCTGAGCAGCGACGACCGCACCTGCGGCGCCCAGGGCGAGCCCTGCCTGGTGGTGCGGACCCGCGGGGGCTCGACGGTCCTGCCCGCGGGCGAGGTCATCGCCCTGGGGGACCGGGCCGGCGAGCAGCACCTGCTGCGGGTGGTGCCGCTGGGCCGAGCGACCTGGCTCGTCGCGCTGGTCGCCGGGCTCCTGGGCCTGGGCGCGGTGGTGGCGCCGGTGCGCCGTCGGCCCCTGGCCGCCGCGCTGCTGACCCTGGCCGGGGCCCTGCTGATGGCCCGCGCCTTGTTCGGCTTCAAGGTGATGGCCCGCTTCCCCCACGACGCCGAGGGCCTGCTCACCGGCCTGCTCGGGGCGGCGTTGGTGCCGCTGCTCCTGCGGGCCGCGGGGCTGGACCGAAGCCGCTGGCGGGAGGCCACCGGTCTGCTCGTCGCCGCAGCCGTCGGCGCTGGGCTGCTGGCCGGCCTGGGCCAGGCCGGCACCCTCCCGCTCGCCAGCCCCGAGCTGCTGGACGCCGGCATCGTGCTCGGTCTGCTCGCCGTGGTCGTGGGCCTGGCCGCCGCTTGGGGTGAGGCTGGCTGGCGTCGCGTCGCCGCCCGCAACACGGCGGCGAACTGGGTCCCCCTGGCGAGCCTGGTGGCGCTGGCGCTGTTTCGGAGCGGCCTGGCGCTGATGGGCTGGGAGCGGCTCTTCGGGGTGCCGGTGATCCTCTGGTACTGGCCCGCCGCCATCGGCCTGAGCGCCCTGGTCCTGCACCGCTGGATGGGCCTGGACGCCCAGGAGCTGGCCGGTGCCCGGGCCCCCCTGGGTCGGCTGCTGGGTCTGCCGGGGGGCCGCTGGCTCGGCGCACTGGCGGTGGTGGGTGCGGTGCTGCTGCCCCAGGTCCTGCCGGGCGGGGACAAGGGCGCCGCGATGGTCCTGGCCCCCGCCCTGCTGCTGGGCCTGGCGGCCAGCTGGGGTCGGGGAGACCTGGCCGAGCCGGCCCGGCGCCAGCGCAACCTGCGGCTGGTGGTGATCGGCACGGTGCTGCTGGCCGTCGGAGGCTCCTGGGCCGCCGAGCGGGCCCTCGACGGGCGGTACGCCCCGGTCGCCCCCCGGGCCGCCGGCTGGGAGGAGGTCCCGGTCGAGGCCGGCGGCCACGGCCAGGTCTGCCCCCCGGACGCCCGGGCCGAAGGCGGGCCCTTCGAGCTCACGCCCTACACCGGGGCGCTCGAGCGGGACAACGTCGCCATCCGGATCCACGACTACCTGCTCCCCGGTGCCGCCAACCGGTCGGGCAGCCGCACCGGCGCCCAGGTCCACGAGTCCCTGGCGGTCATGCGCCGCTACGCCGCCGGACCCGAGGGCCGCTGGGTCGGCGACGGCTTCGGCACCGTCGACGTGCGCCCCTACGGCCGGGCCGAGGTCGACGCCCAGCTCTTCGACGGCGTGCCCAGCGTGCTGCTGAGCAGCGAGGGCGGCACCGCAGCCGTGGTGGGCCTGCTCCTGCTGCACCTGCTGGCCCTGGTCGCGGTGGTCAAGGTCCACGAGGACCTGCAGGACCGGGGCGCCTCCCCCACCCTCGCCTATGGCGCGGTGGCCTGCGTCACCGTGCCGGCCTGGACCACGATGCTGATGCTGGGCGGGAACTACGGCCTCCTGCCGTTCACGGGGCAGTCCACACCCCTGCTGGCGGTGATCTCCGGCACCGACCTGGTCCTGGCGCCGACCCTCTGGTGCCTGGCGCTGGTGCTCACCCGGCTCGCCGAGGCGGAAGCCGCCGCCCCGGAGGCCTCGTGATCCGCGGCCTCTCGCCCCTGGCTCGTGCCGTGCTCGTGCTCGCCGGTGTGCTCACCCTGGCGATCGCCGGCCAGCACCGCAACCTGGCCCGATCCGTCCAGGACCTGGGCGTGGAGCCCACCGGGTACCGGGAGATCGTCAACCGCGCCCTGCGGGACAAGCTCAGCTACGAGCGGATCGAGGACCTGGACGCCTCCGACGAGACCGGCCGGCTGATCATCGAGACCCTGCCGGAGAGGTTGACCGAAGCGGACCGCCAGTTCCTGGCCAGCAGCTTCCTGCTCGAGGACCTGGAGCACCCCGAGCGCTTCGAGCCGCGCAGCGACGGCACCGCGCGGCTGCTGCCGGGCTTCCGGCGCCGTCCCCTGCCCTTCTCCGAGACGGCGGTCTGGCGAGGCCGCCTGGCGTTCGCCGAGAGCGCCGAGGCGCCGGTGCTGGTCTCCAGGAGCGGCCGGGTCCTGCAGCTCAAGACCGTGGGCGAGGCCCTGCCCACCGCGACCGCGGTGCCACTCCGGGCCCCCACCGAGGGCGAGGAGACCGTGCTCGCCGGGCCCCACTTCAGCTGGCAGACCGGCGGCGAGGTGGCGTTCCGCATCTACGCCGTGCCCGCGGCCGACGGGGGGGTCTCGGTGGTGCTGAGCCGGCCTCGGGGCGCCGTCGGCAGCCTGCAGCAGAACGGCACCCACACCGCGGCGGCGGGTGCGCTGCGGGCCCTGGCACCCGGGGACTGGCTCGTCTACCGCCACGGGGGCGTGAGCGACGTCTTCCATCTCCAGGCGGGCCGCTCGGGGGTGGTCTCGGACTATCGCCGCGGTCGCCACGGCTGGGAGCGCACCTTCGAAGACGCCTGGGGCCTGGAGGACCTGGCCCGAGGCACCGCTGGCAGCCTGGACCGGCTCATCTCCTGGCTCAGCGAAGCCAACGCCCGGAACACCAGCCGGCGCCAGGTGCACCGCGGCGGCGGTCCGGTGGCGGAGCAGCGGGACACCCTGAGGGACCGGGACCTGGTGCTGACCCTGGACCCGGTGGTCCAGGCCGCCGCCCAGGGCCTGCTGGACGAGCAGCTGGGCGGGCGCATGCCCCCAGGGGGCTGGTCCCTGGAGGGGGTGCCGCGCCTGCCGCCCCGGGCGGCCCTGGTGGTCACGGATCTGGACAGCGCCGCCCTGCTCGCCGCGGCCAGCTACCCGGACGCCGACGCCCTGGACGCGCACCTCGAGGCCCTGCGGGGGGGCTCCGCCGACCGGGCGCTGGTGGACTGGGTGACCCTCCAGGCGGGGCGGCGCCGACACGCCCTGGTGCGCAACCACGCCTTCGACGACCACCAGGTGGGCAGCACGGTGAAGCCGCTGTTCGCCGCCGCGGTGGCCCTGGCCGACACCCCCCTGGACCCACTGACCCTCGAAGTCCGGGCCAGTGGCGACAGCGTGCTGACCGAGGCGGGCGAGGTCCCGAGCCTGAAGGGCGCCCGGGAGGACTGGCCGGTGGCCCTCTACAAGGACCACTGCCAGGGCGTGATCGACTTCCAGGAGTACCTGGCCCGCTCCTGCCACGCCTTCCAGTTCCGGCTGGGCGCCCTGGCCCTGGAGAGCACCGACGGCGTGTCGCCGGCCCTGTGCGACGGGGGCCTGGGATCGCGCCTGGAGCAGGGCCGGGCCTCGACCCCCGCGACCCCCGCCGAGGCCCAGGGCCTGTCGCCGCTGGCGACCTATGCCTGGCTGACCGGGGCGGTCCTGCGCGATCCGGAGACCACCGGGGTGCACCGCTGGAACACGGCCTGGTGGGCACCCCTGGACCGGGAGATCGAGACCGCGGTGGAGCGCGACCTGGGCTGTGGCCTGGACTTCGCCCGCAGCCTGGGGCCGGTCTCCCCCCTGCGTGTGAACCTGGACGTCGGCAGCCTGGATCGCTGCACGCCGCACTACTCCAGCTTCCTCAAGGGCGGCGCCACGAACCGCTGGAGCAACGCCGATCTGAGCGTGGCCTACACCCGCCTGGTCACCGGCCGTGCGCTCACGGGCCACCTGCTGGTCGAAGGCGCCCCCGCGTCGGGGGCCTTCTCCCCCTCGGACTGCGGTCAGAGCGTCGCCTGCGGCGATCCCGACCGCTACGAGCGGGTCCGCCGCGAGGTCCTGGCGGGCATGACCCGCGCCCTGAGCGACGGCAGCGGCACCGCCCGCCGCCTGCGCAGCCCGGTCGAGCAGACCCTGGCGGACCTGGAGGAGGCCACCGGGGCCCGGTGGGGGGCCTACGCCAAGACCGGCTCCTCGGTGCGCCCGGCCACGCTGGTGACGCGGGTCGACGACGCCCTGGAGCCGGTCCGCGAGCGCGAGACCGAGGTCCCGGTGGCGAACTTCGTGCTGGCGCTGGTGCGCTGCGAGGAGGGCCTGGACAGCCGCCGGCAGCATCCCCTCGGGTGCAACCGGCTGCCGCCGCTCGGAGAGCCGGTCGAGGGCATGGTCGTGCACCTGTGGATCGACGGCGTGAGCGACCTCGACAGCGGCGCCGAGGCGGCGGGGCTGTTGGGCACCGACCCGGGCCGGACCCTGCTCGACCGGGTGAGCCATGGGGTGGGACCGTGAAGCGGCTGGTTCCCCTGTTCGCCGTGGTCGTGGCCCTCGGCTTCGGCGCCTGGCAGGCGCCGGCCGGCCTGTTCTCGCCCTACGACCCCGGCGCGCTGCCCACCGGCGAGCGCCTGGACACGGTCGAGGTCCGCTGGATCCAGCTCCAGGTGCCCCCGGGCCAGGGCATGACCGAGACCCTGCAGGCCTGGCGCCTCGATGCGCCGACCCTGACCTTCCGGACCCGCTGCGACGGCGACAACCTCACCCTGGAGGAGGTCCGCGGGGTGACCGGCACGATCTGGGTGGCGGCCGGCGAGCCGGTGCCGCTGATCGGGCCGGGCTGTCCCGAGGCGGATTGACCCCCCACCGCGCGCTGCTGAAGCCACGTGACCGGAGGCACGCTCTTAGGGCCTACGGCCGCGCCCAGATTCCGGGACTCGCCACCTGGAGCACCCCCTGGTAGCCCTCGGGCGTGATCGCGACCGCCTCGAGCAGGTCGTCGTCCATCTTCTCGTCGAGGGTGTCGAGCTCGGCGAAGCGGATCTCCGAGAGGTCCTCGCCCACGTGGGAGGTGACGTACAGCCACCAGAGGTCGGACTCGGCGATGTACTGGCCGGCCGGCACTCCGCCGCTGCCGCGATTGAGCTCCAGCTCGCTCACCGCCGCGTAGGTCCCCCGCAGGGTGTCGGCCCCGTAGACCTGGACGTTCTGCCCCCGCGACAGCAGCATGCGCCAGCCCTCCGGCCCTTCCACGAGGTCCGGGTCACTCACCCGGCCCGAGGTGTCCTCGACCGGCACTTCGAGCCGCGCCCCATCGTCGACCCGGAATTCGTGGCCGTCCGAGCCCGCGACCTCGGTGGCGCTGAGGATGCGCTTGGTGCAGGGATAGTCGTCGCCGGGACAGCCCGAAGGGTCCTCTCCCTGGAGCCCCTCCAGGAAGAACATCACGAACAGGCCGTCGTCGCCGAGCACCATCGACGGGTCGGCGTGGAACACCTCCTCGCCGTCCTGGTCCAGGATCTCCAGGGCCAGCAGGGGCTGCACGTCCCAGGTCCTCAGGTCGAAGCGCCGCAGCTGGGGCAGGCCGTAGACATAGAGCACCGAGTCCCGGACGATCAGGTCCGGCACGGAGCTGGGGAAGGGATCGACCTCGGCCAGCTCGGTCCAGTGGAAGCCGTCGTCCGAGCCGGCCACGTGGACCTGGTGGCTCATCGGGTCGCCGCACGCGTCCTGGTCCGGGTCGCAGGTGTGGAAGGCCATCAGGTAGGGGTCGTCGGGCCAGACCTCGGGCAGCTCTCCGGTGTCGGCCGGGTCGCCGGTGTCACCGCTGTCCGCGACGGTCGTGGGGGTGTCTTCGGTCGTGCCGACACCGGGGGGGGCCGGGTCCCCGTTGCACCCCCACAGCGTCGGCACCAGCCACAGCACGGACCCAGGCTACCCGAAGGAGCGCACCCAGCTCTCGAAGGGCATCGCCTTGCCGACCTCCTCGCTGTTGTCGTCCCAGGCCGTGTACACGTAGACCTTCCCGTTCCGGTAGACCTCGCTGTACAGGGTGCCCTGGTAGTGGCCGCTCCGGCGCTTGCGATCGACCGTGAGTCCCTTGACCTTGCCCGTCTGATTCCGGGCCTTGTTCGTGCGACGTCGAGACATCGAGACCTCCTTGCACCCAGTGTGGGCGCCCCAGCGGTCATGGGGAGTCACGGCAGGTCCAGGTCGGTCTACAGGGCGATCACCCGGAGAACCGCAGGGTCAGGCCGACCGCGGCCGCACCGTCCCCGGGCTCGAGCCCGGACAGGTGCTCGAAGGCCTGGGCCGCGCAGTCGATGACCTCCTCGGCGTCCAGGCTCGCCTCGCCCACCGTGACGTCGCCCACGACCCGGTCCTGGCCCAGGCTGACCAGGAACGCGACCGTGCCCTCGGGGGGTAGGGTCGCCCAGCCTTCGAGCTCCTGGTAGCAGCGACCGACGGCCTCGATGATCGGCAGCAACGCCTCGGTGACCTCGTGCTCGTCGAGCTCGCCGGTCAGGGCCGGCGAGCCGGCGAGCCGCACGGTGGTGCCGGCCGCGGAAGGCGCAGTGGCGGCCTGGGCCTTGCGGGCGGCGGCCTCGCGCTTGGCCAGGCGCTGGTTGAAGCGCTCGTGGGCGATGGCCTCTTCGTTCGTGGACTTCACCCACCAGGTCCCGACCGCAGCGAGGAAGAGCCCGAAGAGCCCGATGAGCCGGGAGTTGCGGTAGACGATGGTCCTTGCCCGGGGAGGGCCGACGGGCTGGCCGTCCTCGAACATCCGGCCCGGGTCGAAGGGCGGCGGAAGGTCGTCGTCGTCGTCGTCGTCGATGTCCAGGACGTAGCCGCGCTCGGGTCGGACCACCGGGGCTGGCGCCGGTCGTGGCGTCGCCTGAGGCTTGCTCGCCGCTCGGGCCCTGGCCTGGGCCAGCCGGTCCGATCGACTCGCCGCGTGCCTGCGCACGCTCAGGTCCTCGACCCGCCCCTCCACGTGGCCGCTCGAGGTCTGGAAGCGCAGGGTCAGCCGGGCCATGGCGTCGTTCTCGTTGGCGGGGCTCGGCTGTGCGTACAGGGCCACGTGGAGCTCGAGCTCGCCCCGGCGCAGCAGGACCTCCTCCAGGGCCCACGCCCTGAGCGGCTCCGGACAGTGCACGGTGGTGTCGAGCAGCCGCTGCAGGCGCTTGTCGGCCTCGTCGAAGCCGGGCACGATGCCCGCCGGATCGGCGCCATCCTGGAGCCGCACGGGGTCCCGCCCGGGCAGCGGGATCTCGGCGACGCGGCCCAGCTCGGCCATGTGGGCACCGGGTCGGTCGTCCAACAGGGCCACGATGGCGTGCTCGGCCAGTCCTCGGCGCTGCGTTCTGGTGCTCATGCCCGGTCAGCCTACACGAGACGGGGATTGCCCCGCATCAGCCCATGTCGCGCACCATGCGGAAGCTGACCTGGTTGCTGCGCAGACCGGTGGCGGTGGCGTAGCGACCGGATGAGCGGGCCTGGCGGTCCCCGCCGAGGAAGTGGCCGCCGCGGGTCACGTGCTGGCCCTTGCCAGCGCGACCGAGGGCGCGGGTCGCCACCCGGACCCGGGTATCGCTCAGGTCCTCGCGCTCCTTGAGGAAGATGTCCTCGCACCAGTCCCGGGTGTTCCCGCCCATGCCCCGCACACCGTAGACGCTCTCGTCGACCGGCCAGGAGTCGACCGGCGATGGGGTCGGTCGCCCCTGGTGACTGTCGCGCATGAGGCACCACGCCGGGTCCAGGACGTCGCCCCAGGGGTAGAAGCGCCCGTCGACGCCGCGGGCGGCTTTCTCCCACTCGAGCTCCAGGGGCAGCCGCCAGGGTTGTTCCTTGCGGGCGGCATACCAGCGGCAGTAGGCCGCGGCGGAGTTGCGGTCGGCCATCAGCGCCGGCCAGGCCTGGCCCCAGATGGCGCCGTCGGCGCCGGGCCGCAGAGCGTAGCGGCCCTTCTCGTTGGTGGCGAGCAACAGGTCCCCAGCCTTGCCCTTGGTGTGGGCTCGGCCCCTCAGGGCCCAGTGCTTGGCTTCGTCGGGGCGGCCGCTGCGCACCAGGTCGTTGAGGAAGGCCAGGTAGCTCTTCACGGTGACCGGGTAGCGGCGGATGACGAAGGGATCGCACCACAGGCGCTGGCGGGGCAGGCTCTCCGAGGCGTCGGGGTCTCCGCCGGTGATGAACCAGCCGCCGGGCACGTAGCAGTCGCGCACCCCGAGCTCGCCCTCCTTGGGGAGCTTGACGACGAAGGGCTCGCGCTGCTCGGGCGGGGCGCCGTCCCAGTGTTCCTGGCGCCCGATGTGCACCGGGTAGCGGACCTCGCTGTGGCCCTCCTTGCGGATGACCATCAGGTAGCTGCCCATCGGCAGCGTCACCCGCTCCACTGGTGTGGGCCCCAGCTTGCGCACGAACACCGGCACCAGGCGCCGGTGGTGGGTCTGGTACCGGTGGACGAGCACGTCGGCGCCCGGGGGCTCGGTCACCAGGGTCAGGGCCCCGTGGCCACGCAGGTAGGCGAAGTGCGCGACCTTGGACGGGTGGGCATCCGGCAGGGCCTCGGCGTGCTGGCGCAGCAGCTGCTCCATGGCCACCGCCCGCTCGTGGGCCCGGTGCTGCTCGGCCCGCACGTGCTGCAGGCGGTAGCGCTCGGCCAGAGCGGCGTGGGCTTCGGGCAGCTCCGGACAGTGGGTGAAGGCGGCGTGGAAGAGCCGGCCGGCCTCGAGCTCCTTGACCGAGGCCATGTGCTCGAGCTTGGCGGCCTCGTCCTGGAGCTCCCAGCCGGGGGCCTTCTGCTCCTCACCCTCCCAGGGCTCGACCAGGGCCAGCGTCTCCTGGGCCTCTTCGCGCATGAAGCCCGCCTGCTCCCGCAGCTCCTCGATCTCGGGCGAGAGCGCGGTCGCCTGCTCGACGATCTCCAGGGCCAGGGCCCGCTTGCGAGCGCCGTCGAGCCAGTCCAACAGGGCCTCGGCCATCTCGCCGGCGTGCTCGTAGCGATCCTCGGGCTCCCGGGCCATCGCCCGCTGCCAGATCGAGACCAGGTCGTCCGGCAGGGGGCGGACACGCGGCAGCTCCCGGGGGGGCCCCTGGATGACCTTCTTCATCACCGTGGTGTGGTCGCCGCCCTCGTAGGGCGGGACACCCGAGAGCACCTCGAACAGGATCGCGCCGAGGCTGTAGACATCGGAGCGGGCGTCGACGCCCTCGCCCCGCGCCTGCTCGGGGGGCATGTAGGCGGGGGTGCCGGCGATCTGGGCCGCGGTGCGCCCGTGCTTCTCCAGCCGCCGGGCGAGGCCCCAGTCCACGACCAGGACCTCGCCGAACTCACCCACCATCACGTTCTCGGGCTTCAGGTCCCGGTGGACGACCTCCTGCTGGTGGGCGTAGCCGATGGCGCTGGCGCACTTGTGCACGGCGTCGATGAGGCGGCGGAAGGTCCAGCCGTTGGACGAGACCCCCCAGCTGTCGGGTTCGCTCGCGCCGTGCACCTCGCGGATCACGCTGCCGAAGGTCCGGCCCTTGACCTCCTTCATCGTGAAGAAGAGGCGGCCGTCCGGCAGCTGACCGATGTCGTAGACCGGCACGATGCTCGGGTGCTGGAGCATCGCGGTGGTGCGGGCTTCGGCCATGAAGCGAGCGACCGCTCCCGGCGAGGTGAGCAGGTCGGTCTTGATGATCTTCATCGCCACCGAGCGGTCCAGCTCCTTGTCCCGGACCCGCCGCACCTGGGCCATGCCGCCCATGCCGATGACGTCTTCGTCGGCGTAGCGCTGGTTGGCCTGGGAGGTGGGGCCGACCACCTGGACCTCTTCCTCGTCGAAGAAGAAGGTCTCGGCACCCGTCGACGGACGGCTCACGATCCCGCTGATCAGCTCCGAGAGCGCGGCGCTCACCTCGTCGGGGAGCGCATGCTCCGCAACGAACGCCGAGATCTCGGTCTGGTGCACTCCGCCTCCCCTGTCCTGCTCACTCACGGCGCGAGTCTGTCACGGATCGCATGGAAGACTTCATGTCCTCTGGTGTGCTCGGGCTTTCGTCCCGGGCCAGTCTACCAGCCGGACAACCGGGTCCACGCTCAGCGTCGCGCGGCCACCATCAGCTCGCCGTGGGCGGCCAGGGTGCGGCTGCGGCCGAAGAGCTCGGCGTGCAGGCTCGCCGGGTCTGGGGGGTCCGCCACGTCGGTCCAGAGGGCCTGCCAGCGGGGTCCCTCGGCGAGCAAGGCCGGGAAGCGCTCGGCGAACACCTCGGCCTCGAGGTCCATCGGGCGGGTCGGACCCAGGTAGGGCGAGTCGGGCTGGACCAGGTCCACCCCCCACTCCGGCGGCATGAACTCGACCAGCAGGAGCTTGCCGAAGAGCGCCGCCAGGACCGGCGACCAGGCGTTGTGGACGTCTTCCTCGGTGCGATCGCTCAGCGCGTGCAGCGCCTGGGCATCGGCGCGGATCTCCCGGGTCGTGTTGCCCGCGATGTACCAGAGGTCCGGGTCCACGCTGCCGACCGCCACCACCTGTGCGCAGAACGCCGCCGTCGAGGGTCGACCGCTGCCGGCCAGCACCTGGCACGGGTCGAGCTCCAGCGGCGGCAGGCCGCTCCCAGGCAGCCCGACCCCGCCCTCGACGTGCGGCGCCTCGACCAGGGGGTCGGGGCTGAACGCGGTCACGGTGGCGCCGAAGAGCCACAGCGCCACGGCGAAGAGCGCGGTCGCCCACGCGGCCCGGGACCAGCTGGCCGTGCTCCAGCTCCAGAGCCCCTGCAGACCGGTGCCGAGGTGTCGGCCCGGGGTCCAGGCGCTGCCGTCGGACGGGCCGGCCTGCAGGATGGACTCCTGGGTGAAGGCGACCGCCGAGACGTCGAGGCCGGCGGCGGCCCCCATGCGCAGCAAGAGCTCGGCGTGGGTGTGGCCCGCGAGCTCGCGGAGCCAGGCCGGGACCTGGCGGGTGCCGTAGCAGACCACCCAGGCCGAGTCGCTCAGGGCCAGCCGGGCCTCGCTCTCCAGGGGGTGCCAGGTGGGCTGGCCGTCGCGCTCGACCCGCAGCCACTGGAGCTGGTCGTTGCGCCGCAGCACCTGCTCGATGCCCGCGGGCGACGGGTCGACGAAGGCGCCGTCCAGGTCTGGCACCCGGCCCCGGGGAGCGGTGACGACGAAGCGCGTGCCGCCCGGGGTGGAGAGGCGGAAGACCTGGCCTCCCCCGGCCAGGTCGCCACCATGAAAGCTCAGGACGACGACCTGGGGTTGCTGCGGAGTCACGCTCCTTGTTCTACCCAGGTCGGCCTGACCAGGCCCGCCGAGACCTGGACCAGGTGCAGCCGCAGGTGGTCCGGCAGGCTGGCCAGCAGGCGCTCACGGCGGGCATCGCCGGGCACCAGGTCGACGATCTCGGACCAGAGGGTGGTGGCCCAGCCGCGGCGCGGATCGAGGCTGTCCACCAGGTTCCAGCCGTGCTTGCGGGCGAGGGTCTGGAGGTCGGCGTCGGCCTGCAGGCGCCGCAGGGCCTCTCCGGGATCCCGCAGGAAGAGGTGGGCCCACTCCCACGCGCCGATCCAGGCCTCGGCGTGGGCGCTCAGGCCGTCCCAGGCCGCGTGGTGCTGGGGCCGGGCGAGGGCCCCGGACCTCACCAGCTGGGCGGTGAGGGACTCGACGTCGGGAGGCGGCCGGACGTCGCCGAGGATGCCGTCGGGGCCGTGGACCCAGAGGTCGAAGAGCACGGGCCCCAGGTGGCGCTCGGCGGGCCAGGAGGTCAGCACGCGCCACCACTCCGGGGGCAGCCGGCTGCTGAGCCGCTGGCCCACCGGCAGGGGCGTGAAGCGCTCCTGGAGGTCCATCCGGTAGGCGACGTAGCGCCAGTAGAGGGCGCGGGGGTCCCGCTCCAGCAAGGGCGCCTCGGGCGGTGCGTCCAGGGGGCTTCCGAGCACCCACCACAGGGTCTGGGTGTCGGGCTCGGGCAGACACTCCAGCCAGGCATCGACCCCGGTCTCCAGCCAGGTGTGGAAGGTGCGCTGCACGACCCCCGCCAGCCGGGCGACGCCGGCCATCAGGGGGTGGAGCTGGGCCTGCTGGTGGGGGGTCGCGGCCTCCCACAGTTCCCGGCAGGTCTCCTGGCTCAGGGGCGCCTCGGCTTGCTCGATCAGCGGGATGAGCAGCGCCAGGCCTTCGGGCAGGACCTCGATCACCCGAGGAGCCTGGTCGAGCCACCAGTCCGCGTCGACCGCGGTGGGCGGGACCTGGGGCAGGTCCGCGGCGGCCAGGGCCTGGCAGTAGGCCGCAAGGGTGGGGCCGTGGCGCTCGGCGACGCCGTCCGGGTCGGCCCGCCAGAGCAGGTCCAGGGGCAGGGCGTCCGGCTCGGGCACCAGCCAGGCCAGCTCCCGGGCGACCGCGGCTCCGGCAGCGGTCGCGGCCATGGGGCGCCAGCGGGCGAGGAAGTGGTCGAGGCGGTGGGTGGCGAGCCAGGCCAGGGTGGGCCCCGGCCACCGGGAGAGGTCCTCGGGCAGGACCTGGACGGCCTCGGCGGGGGGAAGCTGGGTGGCGAAGGCCAGTCGGACGGCGACCGGCAGGTGCAGGCCCTCGAGCTCCTGGAAGCTCGCCAGGTCGGGGCTGCGGAAGCGCAGGACCCCGCCCGGTCCGCGGACCTCGCGACCCTCGGCTACACAGGGCTCCCCCAGGGTGCCGAGCCGCTCACGGAAGGCCGGGGCCAGGCGCATGAGGAGGCGGTCCCGCTCGGACTCGTCGAGGTCCCGCAGCAGGTCCAGGGCGGCAGGGGGGTCGACCACGTCGATGGCGGGGAGCGCCGCGGCGAGCACCTGCTCGAAGACCACCTGGCGCTGGAGGCCCACGTAGAGGCTGCCGCCGCCATTCTCCCGGGCGCCGCGGGCCAGGCTCTCCAGGTCCCCGAGCAGGTCCTGCGCCAGCTCGGCCACCCCCGGGTGCGAGCCCAGCGGCTGCTGCGGAGCGGCTTCGAGCACGTGGAAGCCCTGGTCCATCCACTCGCCCAGGCCGCGCTTGGCCCACACGAGGGCCGGCTGGAGCTGGTCCCCGCTCAGGCGCAGGGCCATGCGGGCGGCCATCGCAGACTCCATGCGGGCCCGCGCGTCTCCCACGGGGATGGGCACCAGCTGGGCGGGACCATCCAGGAGCCGGACCAGGTCCAGGGCGCGGGCCAGGTGGGTGTCGCGCTCTCGGGCCGCCCACTCCGCCGTGGCGTTGCGGTACAGCCCGCCCTCCAGCGCGTCGCGCTCGAGCCAGGCGTGGAAGGCCTCGCCGAAGGCGTCGCCCAGGGCGGTGGGGTCGGACTCGGTGCGCCAGCGGATCCGGACCACCGGGTCCCGGCGGAAGGTGGCGTCGACCCCGACCACGAACTGTACGTCGAGCAAGGCGACGGTGGACTCGGCGATCAGCAGCAACACCGGCTCGGTGTTGCGGAGCTCGGGCTCCTCCCAGATGGCCTGGGTGAGGTGGGTCAGGGCCTCTGGCGGACCGGCGTCGGAGAAAGCCGGGTAGGCCCCGGGGTCCCAGCGCTTGAAGGAGTCGAATTGCCAGCCGGCCATGCCCAGGGGCTCCTCGAGGGGGCGCAGAAGCTAACCGGGGTGCCCCGGAGGCCAAGTGAGGGCGGGTCAACCCAGGTGATCCGGTCGATCACCGGGTGTTCTCGAATCGGGACCGAGCTGGGCGCAGCTATCGCGATTCCAGGCAGTTAGCGTCGCTCTCGGCGCGTCGCGGACGAGGGAGCGGGCTGGAGCCCGCGGCTGAGAACGGGACATGCCTGGGATTGCGAGAGCAAGTCCAGCGACGGGAGGACCTGAAGACGGGCGCGATCCCTCGAAGACGGTCCAGATCGATGGGCCATCAGCGGTCAGCCGAGGTCGCGCGCCAGGAGCAGGTGGTCCTCGACCTCACTGGCCGAGCCCAT
>CAYFPX010000038.1:45821-47871 GCA_964344945.1 uncultured Enterobacterales bacterium | reverse complement strand
CTCGGTCCAGGACTTCAGCTCGTCCAGGGTCTCGATCGCGATGCTGTGGGTCTCGCGGCCGGTGCCCCGGTCGTAGGCGATGACCACCTCGTAGGCCGCCGACTGCTGGACCCGGTCCAGAGGGCCCTGCTCCAGCTCCGGCCACACCGGCGCCTCCCAGCTCCCCTCGGCGACCTGTTCGTCGACGGTCTTCCACGCGTAGGTGTCGTAGGCGCACCAGGTGCCGTAGACCGGCTCCTCCCGGTACTTCGTCTCGTCGGTACACTCCTCGTACCGCTCGGTCTCGTGGACCGGGACGTCGGTGCAGACCTCCTCGGCGAAGCCGTTGCCCAGGTCCTTGACGGTGCACTCCTCCCGGGTGCCGGTCTGGACCTGTCGGGTCTTGTCCCGACAGACCCTCTCGGTGCCGTCGGCGACCCTGCGGGTCCCGTTCTGCTTCCGCTGGCAGTCCCGCACGTCCATCACCCCACCGTCCTCGCCGGAGCCGTCCACCGGCATGACCGCCGGGCGCTCCCGCAGCTTGTCCTTCCAGCCACCGGCCACCGCGGGCGTGAAGCGCTGGAGAGTGGCGGTGTGGGTCCAGGAACGGAGCGGATCGCCGGTCAGCTCCTGGGTGCGCGTGGCCCAGAAGATGACCGCGCCGGCCACCGCGGCGGCGATGAGCAGGCGCTTGCCCCAGGGGGACTTCGGAGCCTGGACCGGGAGCGCCTCCTCGACCGGCGGCGCGGCACCGGGCTCGGCGCCGCAGCTCCGGCAGTTCGCGGCGTCGCCCCGGTTCGCCGAGCCGCAGGCCGAGCAGTGCCAGTCGGCGCCAGCTCCCGCGTCGCGCAGCGCCTGGCCGTCGGTCACGGTCTCGGCGGTGCTGCCGCCGCTGGCGGTGGTGCCGCCGAAGTCGAAGTCCGTCTCGCCGTCGGCGTCCTCCCGCGGATTGCCGCAGGCCGGACAGGTCTTGTGCCGGCCGGGAATGTCTGCGGTCTCGCAGCTGGAGCACGTCCAGCGGCCTTCGATGATGCGGCGACGACTCATGACGAAGTCTCGGACTCGGGGATGACACCGAGGTTCGCACAGGTTCGAGGGGGGCACGGGCCCCGGGCTGTCGACCCCCGCGAGGGTGGTACGGTCACCCGGCCTGAAGGAGACGAGATGGGTCGGTTCGAGGTGAAGGGTGGCGCGGCGAGTGTCCGCGTCGAAGGCGACAACTGGCTGGTCGCGCTGGGCGCGAGCCTCCCCCACTTCGGCCTGGACAGCAGCAGCCTGAGCCGCCTGTCGGTCGACGTCGCGCCGAGCGGCGAGGTGACGGTGCGGGACCCGGTCACGGGCCGGCAGTTCGAGCTGCTGCCCCTGCCCGCAGCCCGGCCGGAGAAGGCGCACCTGCGCATCGCCCTGGACCCCAAGGCACCCCCGGCGCCGCGCAAGCCGGAGGGGGCCGCGCCGGTGCCGATCCTGCCGCCGATGAGCTTCGGCGTGCCGCTGTCGGTGCCGGCGGTGGCTCCGCGGCCGGCCGTGGCCCCGCCCCCAGCCGTCGCGACCCCGACCCCTGAACCGACCCCCACCTACCCGACTCCGGTGCCGGCGCCCGAGCCAGCCGGGCCCACCCTGACCCCGGGCGTGGCGCCGCCGCCGGTGCTGGCGGGCCCCCCTCCTGCGCCCGCGCCCGATCGCCCGCCCCCGCCCCCGCTGATCGAAGCGCACACGCTGGAGCTACCGGTCAGCGTGGCGCCGCCCCCGCCGCTGTCGATGAACCCGGATGCCCGTCCGGACCTGGCTGCCATCGACCCGGAGCCCGAGCCCCCTGCGCCGCCGCCTCGCCCGCCGCCGCCGATCATCCCGAAGGCCAGCTTCATCGAGGATGATCGCCCCGCCGACCTGGTCGAGGATCTCTTCGATCGCTGCTTCGATCTCTCCTTTGCCCCGCACATCGGTGGAGTCTGCGCCAAGGCCCTGGAGATCCTCAGCGCGGTCGTGCCGGCCGAGGCCGGCGCCG
The DNA here is from genome assembly GCA_964344945.1 of uncultured Enterobacterales bacterium. Classification (GTDB taxonomy): domain Bacteria; phylum Myxococcota_A; class UBA796; order UBA796; family CAJQPC01; genus CAYFPX01. The sequence continues at coordinate 45,887 of CAYFPX010000038.1, read as the reverse complement.
TGCGTATCATCGCGAGCCACGAGGAGACGGGGCGCGCGCGCCACGTGCTCGTCTGCCGCAGCGAGG
>CAYFPX010000038.1:41973-45811 GCA_964344945.1 uncultured Enterobacterales bacterium | reverse complement strand
GCTCTCCTTCGCCGCCGCCTACGGTCCGGCCGCCGGGGCCCTGCGGGGCCGCACCCTGCCGCTGGACAGCGGCATCGCCGGCTTCGTGCACCAGCGCGGCATCAACCTGGTCGTGAACGACGTGCACGCCGACGAGCGCCACGACAAGAGCGTCGACCAGGCCAGCGGGTACGTCACCGACTCCATCCTGGCCGTGTCCGTCCGCGACGACGAGGGCAGCAGCTTCGGCTGTATCGAGCTGCTCAACCCGCCGAGCCGCTTCCGGGACTGGCACCTCGAGGCCGCGATGATCGTCGCCCGGTCCCTGGCCCAGTTCGTGGCCAGCCGGCAGGAGTAGGTCCGAGGGTCTTCAGGGATCCGCCGACCACCACTGCGGCGGGTCCAGGGTGGGGGAGCGCAGGCCCGCCCCCTCCAGCCCGAGGTGGTGCAGGGCGAAGGGCACGCCGTCGGGCGCCCCCGCGGGGGGCTCGGTGCCACCGCCGTAGAGTCGGTCGCCGGCCAGAGCCAGCCCGACGCTGGCCGCATGCAGCCGCACCTGGTGCATCACGCCGGTGGTGATCACCGCCTGCCAGATCGGGCCGCCCAGGTGGTGCAGCCGGGTGTCGGCGTCGTACCACCGGCCTCGCTTCTTCGTGCCCGAGCCGCGCCGCGGCACCATGCGGTCCCGGCGGCGAGGGTGGTGGGCGAGCTGGGTCGTGACGTGGTGGTCCCGCCAGGGCACCTGCTTGCGCGTGAGGAAGCGGTAGGTCTTGCGCAGGGCGCCGGCGGCGAAGGCGGCCCGGACCTCGGCGAGGACCTCGGGGCTGCGAGCGGCGAGCACCACCCCCGAGGTCCCGGTGTCCAGCCGGTGGGCGAGGCCGCCTTCGAAGCCCCTGGGAAAGCCCCGGGGCCAGGCCGGTCGCTCGGCCAGGAGCCAGGCGAGCAGGCTCGGGCCGCCCGGGTCCTGGTGGGGCGGGAACACCGGCAGTCCGGCCGGCTTGGCGAGCCAGCAGGTCCGAGGGTCCTCGGCCAGGATGCGCGGTTGCACCGGGGGCCGGTATCCTGGCGCCGCACCCACTGAAACCGCCCCCCGGCGTGGGGCATCCGAGCCCGCGTGACCCTCCTTCCCCTGCTGTGGATCGCCTGTGCCCCCGACTGCCCCGAGGGGGAGGGGCTGAACTCCGAAGGCGAGTGCCGGCCCTACGTGGTGCCCGGCACCGACCCGACCACGGACCCCACCGGCACCACCGCTCCCATCACCCTGGAGTGGGGAGACCCGATCCTGGCCTGGGGCGGCGACGTGACCGACGGCGGGAAGCACGTCTGGGAGTTCGTCGACGTCGTGGCGCTGGACGACGAGACCGCCCTGGGCTCCGGGCAGGGGGGCTACGCGCTCATCGACCTCGACGACGGCGGGTTCGACTACCGCGAGGACTTCATCCGGACCTACGACCTGGCCTGGGACCCGGAGCTCCAGCAGGCCTACGCAGGCACCCGGCTCGAGGGGGTCTACGTGCTGGACCTCTCCAACCGGGAGGCCCCCACCGAGAGCGGCTACATCTACGACTGGTACGGCCAGCACGAGGACCTGGCCGCCTCGGCCGGGCGGCTGCTGGTCGCCGCGCCGGGGGAGGGCGCGGTCCTGGTGGACGGCGAGACCCGCGGGGTGCTCGCCACCATCGAGGCCGACTGGGCCTATGCGGTGGGGCTGCACGAGGACCGCGCGGTGGTCGCCGACGCCAACGAGGTGGTGCTCTACGACCTCACCGACGAGACCGACCCAGTGGAGCTCGACCGGGCCGCCCTGACTGCGACCGTGCGCGACATCGCGTTCGACGGCGAGACCATCGGGGTCTCCCTGGGCGGGCACGGGGTCGGGGTCGTGCGGGTCGAGGAGGACGCCCTGCGGGTCGACGCCGAGCTGCCCCTGCCGGGCACCTCCTACGGGGTCGCCCTGGACGGCGACCTGTTGTGGGCCTCGGCCTGGTCCGAGGTCGCCCTCGTCTGGCTCGGGGCCGGCGGCCCGGTGGTGCTCGGCACCGAGGCCATCACCTACAACACCCTGGGCATCGGCGCCGCCAACGGCCGGGCCATCGCCGCGGACTGGTTCGGGGTGGCGGCCTTCGAGCACGTCGAGGGCTTCATGGGCCCCGAGCTCTACGCCCCACCCCAGATCTTCGCGGTCGGTGAAGGCGACGCGCCCGCCGAGGCGACCATCGAGGTCACCAACTACGGCGCCATGACCCTCGCGCTCACCGCCGAGGCCCAGGACGAGACCGCTTCGCTGTCCGAGGACTCCTGGAGCCTGGAGCCCGGGGACAGCGCCCGCTTCACCATCACCGGGCAGGAGGGCCGCCCGCTCTCCACCGAGGTCTTCTTGGAGTCCAACGACCCGGACGAGCTGCACAGCAGCGTCGAGGTGCGCACGGCCGAGCAGTCCATCGGCCAGCCCCACGAGGACTTCACCGTCGAGGGCTTCGTGTACCCGGACACCAACCTCACGCCGTACAGCATCAGCGAGCAGACCGGCCGGGTCACGTTCCTGGCGTACTTCGCCCTGTACTGACCGGTCTGCAGTCTGGAGGTTCCGGACCTGGAGAGCACCATCGCCGAGCCCTTCGCCGGCGAGCCCTTCGACCTCTGGCTGGTCGACGTGCAGGACGAATTCGAGCAGCTCTACACCTGGGTCGGTCAGGCCGGCGTCACCTCGCCGGTGCTGATGGACGAGTCCAAGCAGCTCTACGACAGCTACGCGCTCAACGAGGCGGGCAACAGCAGCTCGCCGTACCCCGTGCACGTGGTGGTCGATGGCGACGGCGTGATCACGTATCTGTCGAAGGACAACCAGCCGGACCTGGTGCGCGACGCGATCCAGGCCGCGCTGGACGAGCTGTAGGCGCCGCGCTCACCTCCGCGCCGCCAGCAGGCTCGCGATGTCCTGGGGATTGTTCGAGCTGAGCTCGAGGGTCGCGCGGTCGCCGTCGACGGCCAGCACCCGGCCCGCGATCTGGACGAAGGCCATGGTCGGGAGCTGGAAGGCCGCGGCGACCCGATCGCCGCTGGAGAGCTCACCGACCCCCTGGAGCAGGCAGCGGGGGCGGGGCGCCTCGCCGTGGATCGCGCCCCGGACCTGGTCCGGCGAGCTGAACTGCACGAACACCGACGGCGGATCCCCGGGAGAGAGCATGGCGTTCACCGGCACCATCGCCGCACCGCCGGCGGGGGCCGGCTGGGGCTCGGGCATGCGCGCGGGCTCCGTGCGGGCCACCGGGCCCTCGCTCAGCTCGGACACGCTGTCCGTGGGCCGCCGCCGATGGCGCATGAACTCGCTCGTGCTGCGCGGCTTGCCGGTCGCAGGCGCCTCGGACGGCGGCGCGGAGGGAGGGGCCTGGCTCGGCGGGGACGGCGGGTCCTCCCTGCGGCGGCCGCTGCTCGTGCGCCGGTCCTGGCGACTTCGGCGGGAGCGGGAGCTCGAGGCGCTGTTGCCCCCCATGGCCGCCATGCGGGCCCGGTGGCGGGCCTGCCGCTCCTCCCGGCTCACCCGGTCGTCTCGCCGCTGCTTCTTGCGACGACCGCGGCTGCGGTCCTTGGGTGGGGCGGAGGCCTCGCTCGGAGCGCCGACCGGCTCCGGCCCTGCGGAGGCCTCGCTCGGCGGGGGTCTCTCGCCCTCCTCCGAGGCCTGGGCCAGCTCGGCGGGCGCTGCCGGGGGATCCGGGGGCGGCGGTGGCTCGGGTGGCTCGGCGGCAGCGGCCGGCGGAGCCGGAGGCTCGGGCGCGGCTCGGCTCCGGGACTCGCTGCGGGACCGTGCCTCGCTCCGGCTTCGGACGCCGCTGCGGCTCCGGCTCCTGGACGAGGAGCT
>CAYFPX010000038.1:38007-41963 GCA_964344945.1 uncultured Enterobacterales bacterium | reverse complement strand
CCGAGGCCTCGGAGACCGGGCTCTCCGCTGCCGGCTCGTCCGCGGTGGTCGCCGCGCCCTGGTGGCTGACCCCGAGGCGGTCCCCGGTCTCCGGCATGTGGCTGGCGGCCTTGCGGCGGCGGGCACGGTTGGCTGCGATGCGCTTCTTGGCCTTGGTGGCCCGCGAGGTGCTCGAGGTCCCGGGTGCGGACACGCCGCTGCTCTCCGAGGCCGCGGCCTCCGCCGCCTCCGGGTTGAGACGGCTGATCAAGGCATCCAGTGACTTCCGGTCCTGGGGCCGGGCGGTCTCGTAGATGGCGACGTGGAGGCAGCCGTGGCGGATCCGGGCCTGCTTGCGGGTGTAGACCTCGCTGATCCGGGCCTTCACGTCCACCGTGCCGCCCTGCTGAAGCATGTCCACCCGCACGGCGTGGAGGTGCCCCGGCACCAGCTCTTCGGGGCACCAGAACGTGATCTCGGTCCGGTCGAGCCACCAGGCCTCACCCTCCGTCAGGCCGAATTCGCCCTGGATGGTGAGCTGGAGGGTCCGGCGCATCTTGCGCTGCACATCCCGCTCGCCGCGCGACATTGGAGCCTCGAAGGTCAGTGTGACCTGGTTCCCTGTCAGGGTATCGCCGGACACCTTCTGGTTGTCCAGTCGGGGAAAACCTGCCCATGGAACCGCTGCACCTGCTGTTGCTGCTGCTCGCTGTCCTCAGCGCGATCCTCGCCGTCGCCTGGTCCCGCGCAAGCACCGCCACCCGTCGGGCCAACCGGGTCCGGTCGAGCCATGCCCGGCGGGGCGAGGCGCGGGCCGAGCGCCTGCTCGCCGACCTGGGCTACGAGGTCGTGGATCGACAGGTCGCCGGGGCCTGGACCCTCCAGGTCGACGGGGAGCCGGTCGAGGCCGGCGTGCGAGCGGACCTGCTCGTGCGGCGCCGTGGCCGCACGTTCATCGCCGAGGTCAAGACCGGCCGCCAGGTCACGGACCCCCGCTTCCCGGCGACCCGGCGACAGCTGCTGGAGTACGCCCTGGTCTTCGAGCCGGACGGCGTGCTCCTGGTCGACGTCGACGCCGGACAGGTGCGCCAGGTGGAGTTTCCGGGGGTCGGGTGATCAGCCCGGCAGGGCGTCCAGCGCGGCCGCGACCCGGCCCATGGCGTCCTGGAGCTCCTGGAGCCCCGTCGCGCCCACGCTGGCGCGGAACCAGCCGGTCTCGCCCTCCATGCCGAAGGCCCGGAAGGGCACCAGCGCCAGGCCCGCGAACTGGAGCAGGAAGCGACGGATGTCCTCGTTGGACGAGAAGGGCTCGCCGCCGGGACCGGGGCGGCCGACCAGGTCGAGGCGGAGGGTCAGGTAGATCGCCCCCTGGGGCGCGATGGCCTCGACCGGGTGGCCGCTGGCGGCCAGGGCGGTGAAGGCGTCGTGGATGCAGTCCAGGCGGGCCTGGATCTGGGACTTGAAGCCCGCGAGCCAGTCGGTGATCGCGCTGCCCTGGCCCAGATACCACGTGGTCGCGGCCTGCACGGGGCGCGGCGCCCAGGCGCCCATGTGGCCGACCAGCGCCTTGAACCGGGGCTGCAGGTAGGGGGGGACCACGCCCCAGCCGAGGCGCAGACCCGTGCCGGCGAACCACTTGGAGATGGCGTCGACATAGAAGGTGTAGGGGGCCATGTCGGGGCAGACCGACAGGGGGTGGTGGTGCCGGGCCTCGCCAAAGGTCAGCAGCCAGTAGACCTGGTCGTAGACGACCATCAGCGGCCTCGCGCCGGCGGCCTCTCGACGCCTGTTCTCGGCGACCACGGCCTCGCAGATCTCCCGCAGCGCGGTCTCGGAGATGCAGGTGCCGGTGGGGTTGAGGGGGCTGTTGATGAGCAGGAGCCGGGCCGTGCCCAGGTGCGGGGCCAGCCTGTCGAGGGTCAGGTGGAAGCCGTCGGAGGGCTCGGTGACCAGGGCCGTGCCCCGGGCCCGGTTCAGGTAGACGTAGTACTCGACGTTCCAGCTGGGCAGGCCGTAGACCACCTGGTCGCCGGGCTCCAGCACCAGGTCGAAGGCGGCGTAGATCGGCGGCCGGGCGCCAGAGCCCACGCAGACCGCCTCCTTGGGGAAGCGCACGCCGAGGTGCTCGGCGTAGAAGTCGACGATGGCCTGGCGCAGCTCGGGCAGGCCGTCCGCGGGCGGGTAGTTGGTGTTGCCCGCGGCCACCTCGTCTGCGATGCGCTGCTGCAGAGCCGGCGGCACGGCGAAGTGGGCGGGGGAGAAGTCCCCCACGGTCAGGTTGCAGATGGTCTCGCCCCGGGCGATCGCCGCGCGGACCTCGGCGGCGATGGCGAGGATGCGAGACCCCTGCATGCCGTTGGCGAGGTCGGTGAGGGCGAGGTCCCGGGCCGAGTCGGCCCGGGGCCCGGAGGGCAGGTGGTCGAGGACGTCCATCAGGGGCTCCTACAGCCGGCGCCGCATAACCCCGCGGGAGGGCCCGAGCCCCCGGGTCGGGCTAAACCACGGCGGTGTTCACCGTCCTGTTGTCCTGGGGCTTCGCGGCCTCCCCGTCGGCGCTGGCCCAGAACCCCCTGGACACGATCCCCCGGGAGGTCCTGGACAACGTGCCTCACGAGGTCCTGCGGGGGGACGCGATGCTCGCCCAGGGGCGGGGGGACCTGGCCGAAGCCCAGTTCCGGGCGGCCATCGCGCGGGTGGGCACGAACCCCGACCTGGAGGTCCGGCTGGGCATGGCCCGGCTCGCCCAGGGCGACTGCGCCGGCGGGCTGGCCCTGGCGGAACCCCACCGCGCCGCGCTCCCCTGGATCCCGCGCACCTCGGCCCTGGCGGCGTCGTGCCTGGCCCGGCAGGGCGACCACGCCCACGCTGTCTACTTCCAGGAGGAGGCCACCCTGCTGGACCCGGAGTCGGCCCAGCTGTGGACGATGTTGGGGGTGTACCGGAGGCGCCTGGGAGACACCGTGGGGGCGGGGCTCGCCTTCGCCGAGGCCGATGCGCTGGAGCCGGACCACCCGAACCTGGCCATCGCCCGGGGGGTGTTCGCCCTCGAAGGGGGCGAGATCAGCCGGGTCCTGGACGTGGTCGAGGCCCTGGAGCAGGACGCCGTGCTGCCCCACCCGATGGCGCGGTACCTCTACGCCACCGCCCTGATGGACCTGGGTCAGCCCCAGGAAGCCGCGGTGGTCGCCCGGTCGGGCCTCGCGCGGGCACCCCAGTCCCCCTCCCTGGGGGCTGCGACCGCCGAAGCCGAGCGGCGCTCGGGACACCCGGAGCTCGCCCTCCGCATCCTCTCCGCGGGCGACGACACGCTGCGGGAGGGCCGGGAGCTGGTGGCGGTCGCGGTCCGCACCCTGGTGGACCTGGGGGACCTCGCTCGGGCCCGTCGGGTCCTCGACGATGCCCGGGACCAGGTCCCGGGCTCGGACCTGGCGGCCGCCCGCTGGTACCTCGCCCGCGCCGAGGGCGACCGAGGGGCCATGGCCCGCGCGGCCGACGACTTCGCCCGGTACAACACCTCGCCTCTGCGCACCCTGGACCGCTACCTGCCGGCAGCTACTCCGGGGTCAGGGGTGGACCGCTGAGCGCCGCAGGGGACGCGGTCTGCCACAGGGCCAGCCCCGGCACCACCCGCGCGACCCGCAGCCCGTGGGCCTCCAGGTGCCCTCGCCACGGGTGATCCTCCCGCACCAGGGCGTGGGTGTAGTGCCCGTCCAGCCGGCTCGGGTCTCGCCAGTCCTCGGTGGCGTAGATCCGCTCTCGGGCGGCGACTGCGGGCAGACGACGCCCACCTGCTCCCGCAACCCGACCTCCACCGGCGGAAGCTCGAGCTTCGCCCAGTTGGGGTTGAAGATCTTGCGGGGGCCGTCCACGTACAGCACCGGCCGGGTCCTGGAGAACGCGAACTCGAGCGCCGTGCCCGAGAAGTCGGTGATCAGGTGGTCGGTGTGCATGATCGACGCGAAGGTGCTCAGCGTCTC
>CAYFPX010000038.1:31020-37997 GCA_964344945.1 uncultured Enterobacterales bacterium | reverse complement strand
GCGGCGACTGCGGGCAGCAGCCGCGCCTCGGTGAGCAGGGCAGCGTCCCGCGGCACCGCGGCCACCAGGTCCCAGACATCCCCCGCGGGGTGAGGGTCCGCCGGTGCCAGGGTCCCCAGGGCCCCGCGCACTCCCGGTCCCTGGCTCCAGGCTCCCCAGCCGACCAGGACCACCAGCACCGGTGTGACCAGCCGCCGGGGCAGCCGTGCCAGGCCCAGGGGCAGCACCAGGCAGAGGGTGCCCAGGGCCGGGCCCAGCAGGTGCACCGCCTCGGGCCCGGCGAGCCCCGAGCTGGCCTGGATGCCAACCCACCACACCACCAGAGGCAGCGCGGCCAGCGGGGCCAGCACCACCGCCCCCAGGGACGGGCCGAGCCACCGCCCGAGGAAGAGCGCTGCACCCACCGCCGAGGTGTGGTCGGCCCCACCCGCCTGGCCCATCCGATCGGCCAGGGCCCGGGGCAGCTCCCCCAGCTTCCAGAACGTGGAGGGCCCGCCCTGGACCGCCGCCAGCAGGGCCAGCCACCCCACACACAGCGCACCCAGGAGCCAGGTGGTGTCACGCCAGCGGCGACCGCGCCACCACCAGAGCCAGGGCAGGGCGGCACCCAGGGCCCACACCACCTCCTCCCGGCAGGCGAGGGCGCCCAGCCCGAACAGCGCGGTCCACCCCAGGCGGCCGGTCGAAGCCGCCCACAGGGTCCCGGCGACCAGGGGCGTGGCCAGGGCCATCGTGCGGAAGCCGTGGGCCTCCAGCTGCCACAGCAGCGGGGTGCCCAGGAGCGCCCAGGTGCAGAGCGCCGCCTGGTGAGGCCGCAGGTGCAGCCGGGCGAGACGCCAGGCCAGCGGCAGGGTCGCCGCGAGCAGCAGGAGCTGCCCGAGCAGCAGCACCCGGTGGTCGGGCCACACCGCGACCGCCGGCACGAACAGCGACAGGATCGGCTCGAAGTGTCGGGTCGCCACCAGGCCGTGGCCCTGCTCGGTGTTGAGCAGGGTCCGCACCGGCTCGGCGAGCTCGCCGGCCTGCCAGGCCCGCTGGAGGAAGTAGCCCTGGTCCAGGCCGTTCGGCAGGTGCAGGTGCCGGTAGCGGTCCAGCACCGCTGCGCCGGCCGCCAGCCCGTAGGTGGCCGCTGCGACGGCTACCCACGCTCGCGCCAGCCCGCTCACGGGCGGAGGCTATCAGTCGGTCAGGCCGCCGGGTGCGCCCGGCGGTCGCGGCGGGGCGGGCCGGCGCCGAAGTCCGGCCGCATCCAGGGGGCCTCGCGACCCGTGTGGGCCTGGTACGCGGCCGCCGTGCGCCAGCGGGCCAGCTCGGAGCGGACCACCAGCCACAGGAAGCCACCCACCAGCAGCAGCGAGGTCGGGCCCAGCAGGCCGAGGGCGATGAACACCCCGCTGAACACCCGCGCCACCCGGAGGGCCTTCAGGGTCGCTGCCGTGCGGCCGAGGCGGGTGGTCCACCAGGCCCGCAGCACCCGGCCGCCGTCCATGGGAAAGGCCGGCAGCAGGTTGAACAGGCCCAGGCCGAGGTTGACCGCCAGGAACAGGTCCACGCCGGGCATCCCGAGGCTCGCCAGGGGCAGCGCGGCCGCCGCCAGGGCGAAGTTCACGGCCGGGCCGGCGATGGCGACCAGGGCCTCGGCCCGCGGGGTCTCGGGCTCCCGGTCCAGGGCCGCCAGGCCCCCGAAGGGGTAGAGCGTGATGCTGTGGGTCCGGATGCCGAAGCGGCGTGCCATCCAGGCGTGGCCCATCTCGTGGAGCAGGACGGAGCCGAAGACCGCCGCGCCCAGGAGCGCCGCGCCCGCTGCGGCCACCGGCCCGCCGCTGACGAGCTGGGAGAAGACGTAGAGGGCAGCCAGCAGCAGGAAGGAGCCGTGGAGCCGGATGGGGGTGTCGTGCCAGGTGAACAGGGTCACGCGAGTCCTCCCGGGAGTCAGTCCCGATAGACGTGAGGTGCCCACGTCCGGTTCCCGGACAAGGGCGTCCGCCCCTCAGGAGACACATGGAGACGGGGTCCGCGTCCGGCGGGATCGCGCTGCCCGAGAGCGCCGCTGGCGAGCTGCGGCGGCTGCTCCAGCTCGCGTGGCCGGTGGTCGTGGGCCAGGTCGGCACCATGCTGATGGGCGTGGTGGACGTGGCGATGGTCGGCCGTCTGGGCACCGGGCCCCTGGCGGCCATGGCCCTCGCCCACACCTGGGGCTTCTCGAGCTTGATCTTCGCCCGCGGGGCCACCCACGGCCTGGACCCGCTGGTGGCCCAGGCCCACGGGGCCGGGGACGCACCGGCGGCCAGCCGCGCCCTGGTCCGGGGCCTGGTGCTGGCCACCGTGCTCGCCGTGCCGGTGACGGCGCTACACCTGGTCGCGGCCCAGGGCTTGGGGCTGCTGGGCCAGCCGGAGGAGCTGCTTCCCATGGCCGGGGAGTGGTGCAGGGTGCTCGGTCTGGGCGTGCTGCCGGCGCTGTGGTTCTTCACCTTCCGGCAGTTCCTCCAGGGCCTGGAGCGCATGCGTCCGGCGACCGAGGCGATCCTGCTCGCCAACGTGGCGAACCTGGTGCTGAACCACGGGCTCATGACCGGCGCCTGGGGCCTGCCGGAGCTCGGGGCGGTGGGCTGCGCCTGGTCCACCGTGGTGTGCCAGGGGGTGATGCTCGGCTGGATCGGCTGGCGGATCTGGCCCCTGCGCACCCGCTACCGCATCCCCCTGGTCGGGGTGGTCAGCCTGGGCAGCATGGCCCACCTGCTCGGCCTGGGGCTGCCCATCGGGCTCCAGGTGTCGGTCGAGGTCTGGGCCTTAAACGTGACGAACCTCATGATGGGCTGGCTCGGACCGCGCTTCCTGGCGGGCCACACCGTCGCCCTGAACCTGGCGTCGGTCACGTTCATGGTGCCCCTCGGCATCGCGGCGGCCTCGGCCACGCGGGTGGGCAACCTGCTGGGTGCAGGGCTGCCCTGGCAGCGCAGCGGCCGGGTCGCCCTGGGGCTGGGGGTCGCGGTGATGGGCGTCTCGGCGGTGCTCTTCCTCACCCTGCCGGAGCCCCTGGCGCGGCTCTACTCCGCCGACCCGGAGATCCTGGCGGTCGCGGTGTTGCTCATCCCGCTGGCGGGGCTGTTCCAGCTCTTCGACGGCTTCCAGGTCGTCAGCTTCGGCGTGCTGCGGGGGGCCGGCGACGTGCGGGTGCCGATGTTCGTGCCCCTGATCGCCTTCTGGGGGTTCGGCCTGCCGCTGGCCTGGGTGCTGGCCTTCCAGCGGGGCTTCGGGCCAGAGGGGGTCTGGTGGGGGCTGATCGGCGCCCTCGCGGTGGCGGCGCTGCTGCTGGCCCTCAGGGTTCGCGCGACCGGGCGGCGGGGTGGGGTGCGGGTCGGTCCCCCTGCCAGGCCGTGAACAGGGGCAGGCTGGGGTCGCCGCCCACCAGGTCCAGGATGGCCACGGTCCGGCGTGACGGCCGCCCGGCCCGCCAGGGCACCACCGAGCTGCCGACCCCGGGGTTCACGTAGACCAGGCCGCCGTCCTCGAGGGAGCAGCCATCGACGTAGCGGACCTTGAGCACGCCCTGCCAGAAGGCCCGGGTCCACCGGGGCACGTGGAGCTGGCCGCCGTGGGTGTGGCCGGAGAGCACCACGGGCGCGCCGCGGGCCCACAGGTGCGGTGCCGCGTCGGGGGCGTGGGACAGGGCCAGGGTGGGGGTGCCGTGGAGGCCGCGGGTCGCGCCCCGGGGGTCGTGCTGGCCGGTGATGGCGTCGTCCAGGCCGACCAGCGCCAGAGCCTCCTCGCCGCTCCACAGCCGGGTCCACTGGTTGCTCAGCACCGCCACCCCAGCGGCCTCCAGGGCCTGGTAGACGGCCACCCCGTCGAGCCAGTAGTCGTGGTTGCCGAGCACCGCGACCGCTGGGGCCTCCAGGCCCGCCAGCACCTCGGTCAGCCGGACCAGGTGGGCCAGGGAGCGGCAGACGAAGTCTCCCGTGAGCACCACCAGGTCGGGTCCGGCGGCGTTGGTCAGGGCCACCGCGGCCTGCTGGAGACCCAGGGGGGTCACGAGGCCGAAGTGAAGATCGGTCAGGTGCGCGATCCGACGCTGGCCGCTCCAGCCCGGCACGGACAGAGTGGCCTGGAAGGCCTGGGGATGCAGGAAGCCGAATTCCCGGGGGGGCGCGCTCACAGGCCAAGCCTGCGCACGATGGCGGCCCGGGTCCAGGGGCGTGCTACGGTCCGGCCATGGAGCTGGAGCCGGAGCTGATCCTGCGCAGCGCGGGCGTCGAGTTCGAGTCCTGCACGCCGATTCCGGGGGGCCTGCAGCACCGCTTGTTCCGGGTCGTGCGGCCCGACGGCGGCCTGGTGGCGCTCAAGGTGGGCCGCACCGACACGCCGTTCGGCGACGCCTGGGAGCCCCAGCGAACCCACTGGGAAGGGCTCCGGGCCGAGAGCCAGGCCCTCGGCTACCTGCTGCGGCACATCCCCGTGCCGACGCCCTACCAGGTGCTCGGGGGGCACGAGCCGGCTGCCCTGATGGGGTTCCTGCCCGGGGACTCCGCCTCGAAGATGTGGGAGAAGGGCCGGGTCTCTCCCGGCCACCTCCAGAAGCTCTGCTTCGCCATGGGCCAGGCGATGGCCCAGATCCACCGGATCCGGCGGCCCGAGGACCCGGGGGCGATCCCCGACCTGCCGGGCGCCCTCACCGACGACGCCCGGCTGCTCCACCTGGACTTCCACTTCGGCAACGTGATGGTGCGCAGGGACGGGCTGGCCGGCTGGCGGGTGCTCGGTCTGGTGGACTGGGTGCTCTGTCGCTGGGGACCCCGTGAGGCGGATCTCGTCGAGATGGCACTGTCCGTCTTCCGCCAGGCGGAGGGCACCCGAGCGGGCTTCCTGGCCGGCTATCGGGCCGGCGGTGGCGCTCCACTCTCCCAGGAGCTCGAGAACCTCTGGGTCCACCAGGAGCTGCTGCGCCGCCTGGAGGACGGCGTGGACGATCCCAAGCTGCGGGCTCGCTGGGAGCTGTGGGAGCAGGACCTGCGCATGGGTCGGGGGCACTACACGTGATCGCCCTCTGGCTGGTGCTGGCCTGCGCCGAGGAGCGCGCCGGGGACCCGGTGGTCGAGGCCCACCGGGGGGCGGCTGCCCTGTGGCCCGAGAACTCCCGCACCGCGATGCTGGCGAGCATCGCGGCGGGCTTCGAGGGGCTGGAATTCGACGTGGTCCTCACCGCGGACCTGGTGCCGGTGCTGTCCCACGACCCCACCGTCAGCCACCACACCTGCACGACCCTGGACGGCGAGCACCTCGACGAGGGCCTGCTGATCCAGGACTACACCCTCGCCGAGCTCCAGGGGCAGTTCCTGTGTGGCGCCCTGCCGGACCCGCTCTTCCCGGACGTGGCCCTGGTGCCCGAGTCCCACATGACCTGGTCGGAGCTCCTGGTCGCGCTGTCGGACCCGGCGGCGGAGGGCATGGAGATCCACATCGACGTGAAGTTCGAGCCGGGCCAGACCCCGCCGGCCGCCGACTTCGCCGCTGCGATCCTGGACCCCTGGTGGCTCACGGACCTGGACAACCCGATGTTCGTGTCCGCGAACCTGGTCGAGGCCCTCGATGCCTTCCGGGCCCACGCCGACGCGGCCGGGGAGCCCCTCCGCACCTCGCTGATCTGGCCCCGCTTCACCCCGGACACCAGCAACACCGTGGTCGGCCTGAAGCACGAGCTGCGCAAGACCTTCGGCCTGGACTCCCTCACCGGGGTCGCCCGGAGCGCGGGGGTCGACGGCCTCGCAGTGCCCTATGCGCTGGTCGATCGGGGCGGTGCGGTCGAGGCCTGGGACGCCGGCCTCGACGTGAGGGTCTGGACCCTGAACACCCCGGAGCTGCTCGAGACCTACTGCGACTGGCCCCTCAAGGGCGTGATCACCGACATCCCGGATCAGGCCCCGTGTGGTTGACCGCTCTGACCTCGGCGGCCCTGGCGGCGCCGGTCGGCTTCGGCCGGGTGGACCTGCTGAGCGAGGCCCCCGGCACCTGGCTGCACGACGAGGTCGGCCAGCTTGCCCTCCTCGATCGTGCCGATGTCGTCGATGACGACGCCGGGGGTGACGGTCACCCCGACCACCCCCGCGGTGCGCTTCGTCGAGCAGCTCACGGTGGTCTGGACCACGCCGATCGAGGGGCTGACCGTGCAGACCAGCCTGGCGGCGCAGTCCCTGGACTACGAGGGCCTGCTCGGGCGCCGCGGGGACCTGTCCAGCTGGTGGCACGCGGGTGTGCAGACCCGGCTGGGGGTGCCCAGCGGCTGGCACTTCGGCTTCGCCGGGCGTTGGCGCCAGGTGCGGGTCGGGGCGTCCCTGAGCGTGATCAGCGGGGCGGGCTGGGGCAACCTCCGCTACGACCACTGGCGGGTGCTGCCGACCGTGGGGGTCGGGATCGGGCGGCAGCGCTGAGCGCGGTCAGCCCTGGGTGGGCTTCCAGCCTGCGTCGCGAATGAAGCTCGAGTTCAGGTACTCCCGCTCGATCACCGTCGCCATCTCCTCGGCGTCCCGGTAGCGCTCGTAGTCGACCCGGATCACCGGCACGGTGCGGCTGATGTTCTGGATGAAGGCGTGGTACTCGCGGTGCAGCGCCTGCAGGTAGTCCATGGAGATGCCGCTCTCGACGTCGCGGGAGCGCTCCTGGATCCGCGCCATGCTCGTCTCCGGCGACAGGTCCAGGAAGACGATCACGTTCGGCCGGCGCATGAAGTTGGACATGTGCCGGAAGAGGTTCAGGTAGGTGCGGTAGTCCCGCTCCTCCATGATGCCCTCGTCGGCGAGCATCTTGGCGAAGACGGCGTCTTCGTAGATCGTGCGGTCCTGGACCCCGCCGCCACCGCGCCAGATGATCTCCTGGTGCTGCTGGAAGCGGCGATTCAGCAGGTAGATCTGGGTCGCGAAGGCGTACCGGGGCGTGTCTCGGTAGAAGTCCGCCAGGTACTCGTTGTCCTCGACGGGCTCGTA
>CAYFPX010000038.1:0-30982 GCA_964344945.1 uncultured Enterobacterales bacterium | reverse complement strand
GGGGGGGGGGGGGACAGGGGGCCTGGGGGAGGGGGGTTCAACGCCCCCCCCTCACCCTCCTCAACGCCCCTTCCCACTCCTCCGACGAGAACAGGCACACATAGAAAGCCAGCGTCACCCAGGTGAACGGCCCGACGTCCATCAACAGGAAGACGCCGAGGTGCAGCGGCACGCCAATCCCCACGAAGACCGTGCGCACGGGCACCCGGTTGAAGACCGCCCGCACCCGCCCGGGCCGGTCCGCGGTGCGGCGGAAGTAGAGGGCGAGCAGCAGCAGCGGGGCGCCGACCTCCCAGAACCAGGTCACGGCGGTGGCGACCTGGGTGAGCGGGTAGAGCTCGGCGATCCACCGCATGTCGCGCCGGTGCCAGCTGGGCTGCTGGAGGATGTAGTAGAGCGCCGAGTAGCCGCCGACCGGCGTCCAGTGGGCCGAGAGCTTCTGCAGGCCGGTGCTGCCATAGGCCAGGACGAGCTGGTAGACGACCAGGCTCCGAGGCCAGGCCGCCATTGGGGTGGGGTCGTGCCAGGCGCCGGTCCGCCGCCTGCAGCGCACGGACAGGGTCTGGTCGCCGCCACCCAGGAAGAGCAGCCACAGGGCATTGCTCAGGAGCTCGTCGTAGGAGCCGCCGGCGTGGCCATTGAGGTCCACCAGGGCGTTGACCAGCTGCAGGGTGACCAGGGTCGCCACCCGGCCGCCGACGCCGAGGGTCAGCAGCACCCCGCCCACCAGCGAGGCCGCCGTGACCCCCCAGGTGACGGTGGGGGTGGCACCGCCGAGGGCACCGATGAGCCAGCCTGGCCTGGCCAGCTTGCGCACGCCGCCGTGGTCGCTGCCGACCCAGAGCACGTCCACCAGCTCGTAGACCACCACGCTGCCGATGGTCAGCAGCACGCACAGGCCCACCGCGATGCGGAACAGGGCGAAGGCGGTGCCCGGCTCGGTGCGGGCGAGCCAGTCGAGCCAGCGGGACCAGAGTCGCCTCACCGGTGCTTCGCCAGCTCGAAATACACGGTCGAGTGCCAGCGGCCATCGGGCTCGTCGCCGCTGCGGACCTGCTCCGGCGAGGGGGTCTCGTACTTGTGCAGGCGCAGGCGCACCCAGCGGGCGTCGGGCTGCTCCGCGGCCACCTCTCGGGCGACCCAGGTGCCGAACTCCTTGTAGGCCGTGCGGTAGTGGCGCCAGCCGTAGCGGAAGACGGCGGCCCGCATCCGGTCGTGATCGAGCTGGTGGGCGTGCCAGTCCAGCGCTTCGTCACGGGCGACGTAGAGGGGCTCCCAGGTGGCCCCCCGGCGGTCGGAGCTGGTGGAGGAGTCGATGTGCAGCCGGCTGGGGAAGCGGTGGGGCGCCACGAACATGCGCCACGACTGCCAGGTGCCGCAGTGCTCGTAGTAGGGCATCAGCGGGTCGAGCACCGCCTTGCGCCGCTCCATCACCACGGTGGCGAGCTGCCAGAGCGCCTCTTCCAGCTCGGCGGTGGAGATGTCCCAGCCCATGGCGTTGAGCCGCTCCGTCCAGGCCCGAAACTCCGCCTGCACCGTGCCGTCCTTCCACGCGCCGCGGTTCATGCCCCCGCTCGGCGCCGGAGCTGCCATCAGTGTGATCGCCACCAGGTGGAACAACACGAAGGCGCCCAGCAGGTGTCTCAGGGGGCTGCGGGACTCGGGCATGGGACCAGGCCAGGGGAGAATGCGTGTCCTACCTTCCCCCGAGAACCGGAGCCAAGCCCCCGTGCCGGTCTTCGCCTTGCCCCCCGAGCACGTCTTCCCCGATCCGGCGCTGTCCCGGCCCGACGGCCTGCTCGCGGTCGGCGGGGACCTGCACCCGGCGCGGGTCCTGCTCGCCTACACCCTGGGCATCTTCCCCTGGTACTCCGAGGGCCAGCCGATCCTGTGGCACTCGCCGGACCCCCGGTTCGTGCTCTTCAACGAGGACTTCAAGGTCCCCCGGAGCCTGCGCAAGGTCATCCGTCGCCAGCCCTTCCGGCTCACGCTGGACCGGGCGTTCCACCAGGTCATCGCCGCTTGCGCCGCGGCGGAGCGGCCCCACCAGCAGGGCACCTGGATCACCAGCGACATGGGACGGGCCTACACCGAGCTCCACCGGCTGGGCTTCGCGCACTCCGCCGAGGCCTGGGACGGTGACGAGCTGGTCGGTGGGCTCTACGGCGTGTGTGTGGGCCGCATGTTCTTCGGCGAGTCCATGTTCACCACCGTCGACGACGCCTCCAAGGTCGCCTTCGTGGCGCTGTTCCGACAGCTGGAGCGCTGGGGCCACGACGTGGTGGACTCCCAGGTCCACACCGACCACCTGGCCCGCTTCGGGGCTCGGGACATCCCCCGTGAGGACTACCTGGACCTGCTACGAGAGCGGGTCCTCGACCCCCGACCCCGCCGGGACTGGGGCTTCGACGACGCCTGCCTCGCACAGCTGGTCGAGGATCCAGGCCGCAGCCAGCTGCGCCCCTGACGGGTCCGCGGCGGTGGGCCGGGGGCGGTCCCTGAGAGTCGCGAGGGCACCGGCCAGGTCGCCGTCGGCGACACAGACGTCGCCCCGCGCGGCCATGGCAGACGCCAGGTGCGGGGTCTCCGGCCAGTCTCCCCGGGGCACCCAGGCCAGGGGCGTGCCCGCCAGGCAGGCTTCGGCCAGGATGCCGTAGCCGGGCTTGGTGAGCACGGCGTCGACCCCGGCGACCAGGGCCGGGTAGGGCACGCCCTCGACCCAGGTGACATCGGGCCGGTCGAGTCGGGCCATCGGCGGCGAGAGCACCCAGCGCACCCCGGGCAGGGCGGGCAGCCAGGCGTCGAGATCGGCCAGGCCGAAGCCCCCGAAGCTCACCAGCACGTGGTGGTCTGGGGCGTCGAAGGCGTGGGCCGGAGCGCGGCGGCCCACCTGGGGGCCCCGGTCGACCCGGGCGAAGCCGGTCAGGGCGGGGCCCGGCCACAGGTGCAGGGCCGGGTGGGGGGCCTGCCAGGCCCGGAAGCGCCCCGCCCAGCCCCGCAGGTCCGGGAAGTGGTCGTAGATCCAGGCCCAGTCGAAGTTGCCGATGCCCAGGGCGGGCAGGCCAGCCCGCCGCGCCGCCTCCAGGCCAGTGGGGGGTAGATCCGCCACCACGGCGCTGACCCTCTGCGCCGCCAGGGCCGCTGCCAGGCGGTCGACGGCGGCGTCGGAGCACCGCTCGGCCAGCAGGGCGTGGGTGCGGGCGAAGTCGACGCGCAGGCTGTCGGGCTGGGCCAGCCCCACGTCGCAGGCCCAGGGCACGATCGCCGGGTCCGGCAGGGACTCCCTGAGCACCGTCGCCGGCGCCGTGGTGAAGAAGACCGGCTCGAGCCCGTGCTCCCGCAGCGCCGCGCCGATGGCCAGCTGGCGGGTGAGGTGGCCGAAGCCGTGGGCCGAGACCAGGACCCCGAGCTTCACCCGCTCAGAGACACTTGATCACGCCGTCGACGGCGCGCAGGGCCTGGTAGGCGGCGCGGACCTCGTCGGCGCTCTGGACCACGACCTTCAGGCGCACGGCGGTCCACTTGCCCTTGCTCGACGGCTTGGTGTCCAGGTCCAGGACCTCGCGGCCGACGCTGTGCTCCACCGCCTGGCGGCAGCGGCCCTCGAGCGCCGGGGTGGTGGCGCCCACGGCGCGAAAGGTCCACCAGGTCGGGAACTCGACCAGGTCTTCCAGCTGGGGGCTGTCGTCGGCCATGGCGCCGCCAGCTAACCCGGGACGCCCTGCTACGGTGCCGCGGTGAGCGCACCCCCGAAGACCCGTCGCAGCGCCGACGAGAGCCGCCAGGCCCTGGTGGCGGCGGCCCTGGCCCTGTTCCGCGAGCGGCCGCCGGACCGGGTCGGCGTGCGGGAGATCGCCGCGGCCGCCGGGGTGAACCACGGGCTCGTGCACCGGCTCTTCGGCGGCAAGGACGCCCTGGTGCGGGCGGTGCTGCGCGAGGTCTTCCGGGAGACCGGCGTGGCGATCGAGCAGGGGCTGGACGCGGATCTCGCCAGCGCCCTGGCCCGTGGCCTCGATGTCCTGGCCCGGGAGCGCTGGGTGGTGGACGTGGTGGCTCACGTGATGCTGCGGACCCGCAGCGCCGACGGCCTGCCCGGCGCCACGATGATGCCGGTCCTGCGGGCGCGGCTGGGGGACCGGGCCAGCGAAGATCTGGCGATGGCGGTGGCGACCGCCGAGGCCGCCACCCTGGGCTGGCTGCTGTTCGAGCCCCTGGTCGCCCGCGGCACGGGCCTCGGCGCCGTGGACCCGGACGCCCGACGGGCCGGCGTCGCCCGCATCCTGGCCCGGATGCTCGCCGCGGAGCTTGACGGGGTCGAGTCACCCTTGTAGTCAGTGACTACAATTGCCCCGGAGCCCCCCATGGGAGCCCTGCCCTCGGACAAGGTCGTCATCACCTGTGCGCTGACCGGCGTGCTCACCAACCCCCAGCAGCACCCGGTCCCCGTGACCCCGGAGCAGATGGCCGCCGAGGCGCTCGACGCCTGGAACGCCGGCGCCACCGTGTTCCACGTGCACTTCCGCAACCAGACCGACGGGCTGGGCCACCTGCCCACCTGGGATCCCGCGGTGGCCACGGCGATCACCGACGCCATCCGACAGCGGTGCCCGGGGGCGATCATGAACTTCTCCACCGGCGTCTTCGGCGACGACATCTCCGGTCCGGTGAGCTGCCTCGAGGCCGCCCGGCCCGAGGTCGCGGCCATGAACGCCGGCTCCTTGAACTACCTCAAGACCCGCCGCAGCGGCGGCTGGGCCTGGCCGCCGATGCTGTTCGACAACCCGGTCTCCAAGATCGAGGCGTTCCTGGGGGCGATGGACCGCCTGGGCATCACGCCGGAGTGCGAGTGCTTCGACACCGGCATCGTGCGCTCCCTGGCCATGCTCCAGCACGCCGGCCTGCTCGAGGGCGAGGTGCACGCCAGCCTGGTCATGGGGGTCGCCAGCGGCATGCCCGCCAAGGCCAGCTGGCTGCCGCTGCTGCTCGAGGAGCTGCCCCCCGGGGCCCACTGGCAGGCCATCGTCATCGGCCGCGAGGACGTGTGGGACGTGCACCGGGCCACCGCCGAGCTCGGCGGCCACATGCGCACCGGGGTCGAGGACACCTTCTACCTGCCCGACGGCACCAAGACGACGGGCAACGGCCCGCTCATCGAGGCCCTGGTCCAGACCGCGCGGGACGCCGGCCGCAGCATCGCCACCCCGGCCGAGGCCCGGGCCTTCCTGGCCCACCCATGACCCCACTGCGCTCTCGGGTCGACGCTCGCTCCGCGGAGTTCGCCGCCAACCACGCGGCGAACCTGGCCGACTGCGACAAGCTCCAGGCCGAGCTCGCCACGTCCCGAGAGGGCGGCGGCGAGCGCTACAACCAGCGCCACCTGGGCCGGGGCAAGCTGCTGCCCCGGGAGCGCATCGAGCGCCTGCTGGACCCCGGCAGCCACTTCCTGGAGCTCTGTCCCCTGGCGGGCCGCGACGTGGACCTGATCAAGTCCGGCGCCGGCGTGGTGGGCGGCATCGGGCTGGTGAGCGGGGTGGAGTGCCTGGTCACCGCCAGCGAGTCCACGGTCCAGGGCGGCGCGATCAACGAGATCGGGGTGAAGAAGAGCCAGCGGCTCTCGGACATCGCCCTGGAGAACCGGCTGCCGGGCATCTCCTGCATCGAGTCCGCGGGCGCCGACCTGCCCAACCAGGCCAGCATCTTCCTGCCCGGCGGGCAGATCTTCCGGGACCTGACCCGGCGGTCCAAGGCCGGCCTGCCGAGCATCTGCCTGGTGTTCGGCAGCAGCACCGCGGGCGGGGCCTACGTGCCCGGCATGAGCGACTACGCGGTCTTCGTCAAGGACGCCGCCCGGGTCTACCTGGCGGGCCCGCCCCTGGTGAAGATGGCCACCGGCGAGGTGGTGGACCACGAGACCCTGGGCGGGGCCGAGATGCACTCCTCGGTCTCCGGTGTCAGCGATTTTCTGGCCCAGGACGAGCTCGACGCGCTGCGCCTGGGCCGGGAGCTCATGGAGGCCATCCGCTGGCAGAAGCAGGGGCCTGGCCCCACCGGCCCCGGCGACGCCCCGCTGTACGACCCCCAGGAGCTGCTCGGGGTGGTGAGCCCCGACCCCCGGGTGCCCTACGACGCCCGGGAGATCATCGCCCGCGTGGTCGATGGCTCTCGCTTCCTGGACTTCAAGCCCCGCTACGGCAGCACCCTGGTCTGCGGCTTTGCGGATCTGCATGGCTACCGGGTCGGGGTGCTGGCCAACAACGGTGTGCTGTTCAGCGAGTCCGCCAACAAGGGCGCCCAGTTCATCCAGCTGTGCAACCAGCGCCACATCCCGTTGATCTTCCTGCAGAACATCGCGGGCTTCATGGTCGGCAAGGAGTACGAGGCCAACGGCATCATCCGCAACGGCGCCAAGCTGATCAACGCGGTGTCGAACTCCACGGTGCCGGCGATCACGGTGATGGTCGGGGCCAGCTTCGGCGCGGGCAACTACGCGATGATGGGTCGCGCCTACGCCCCGCGCTTCGTGTTCACCTGGCCCACCCACCGCATCGCCGTCATGGGTGGCGAGCAGCTGGCGGGCACCCTGGACATCGTGCGCCGCCAGGCCGCCGCCAAGAAGGGCGAGACGGTCGACGAGCAGCGGCTCGGCTTCATGAAGAAGATGCTCACGGATCAGATCGACCGGGAGAGCGACCCCTACTACGCCACCGCGCGCATCTGGGACGACGGCCTGATCGACCCCCGGGACACCCGCACCGTGCTGGGCATCGCCCTGTCCGCCGCCCACTCCGCCCCGGTCGAGGGCACCACCTCGTGGGGAGTGTTCCGCCACTGATGCACAAGCTCCTCATCGCCAACCGCGGCGAGATCGCGGTCCGCATCGCCTCGACGGCCTCGTGCTGGGGCATCCGCACGGTCGCTGTCCACTCCAGCGCCGACGACGACGCCCCCCACGTGCGCGCCTGCGACGAAGCGGTCCGCGTCGGCGGTCCCGCCCCCGCCGAGAGCTACCTGCGCGGCGACGCGCTGATCGAGGCCGCCCGCCGGACCGGCGCCGACGCGGTGCACCCGGGCTACGGCTTCCTCAGCGAGAACGCCGCCTTCGCCCAGGCCGTGATCGACGCCGGCCTCACCTGGGTCGGTCCTCCGCCCCGGGTCATCGCCACGATGGGCTCCAAGTCCGCGGCCCGGGAGCTGGCCGTGTCTCTGGAGGTGCCGGTGCTGCCAGGGTCGACCGACGTCACGCTGGCCGCGGCCGAGGCCATCGGCTGGCCCGTGCTGGTGAAGGCCGTGGCTGGCGGTGGTGGCCGCGGCATGCGCGTCGTCGAGGGGCCGGACACCTTCGAGGCCGCCTGTCAGACCGCCTCACGAGAGGCCACGGCGGCCTTCGGCGACGGCACCCTGATGCTGGAGAAGTACCTGCAGCGGCCCCGCCACGTGGAGATCCAGGTCTTCAGCGACACCCACGGCGGGCACGTGCACCTGGCCGAGCGGGAGTGCTCGATCCAGCGGCGGCACCAGAAGGTCATCGAGGAGCACCCCTCGGTGGCGCTCGACGACCACCTCCGGGCACGCATGGGCGCGGCGGCGGTGAAGCTCGCCGAGGGCATCGGGTATGTGGGCGCAGGGACCGTGGAGTTCCTGGTCGATGAGCACGGCGGCTTCTACTTCCTGGAGATGAACACCCGGCTCCAGGTGGAGCACCGGGTCACCGAGGGCGCCTACGGCTTCATCGACCTGGTGGAGTGGCAGCTGCGGGTGGCCCGAGGAGAGCCCCTGCCGGAGCTGCCGGAGCGCCGCTTCGCGTCGATCGAGGCGCGGCTGTACGCCGAGGACCCCGACGAGGGCTACGCGCCGCGCACGGGGACCGTGGTGGACCTGCACCTGCCGCACACCCTGGGGGTGCGGATGGACACCGGGGTCGAGGTCGGGTCGGTGGTGTCCACCCACTACGACCCGATGCTGGCCAAGGTCATCTCCTTCGGCCAGGACCGGGACGAGGCTCGCCTTCGCCTGATCCGCGGGCTGGAGGACCTGAGCGTGCTGGGGGTCGGCACCAACGTCGACCACCTGCTCCGGGTCCTGCGACACCCGGCCTATGCCGCCGGCGATCAACACACGGGCTTCCTGGACGTGCACGCGGCGGAGCTCGCGCCTGCGGACACCAGCGAGCGTGATCTCTGGGCCCTGTTGGCGGTGGCGGCGGTCACCCTGGCGGAGCCCCGGGCCGTCCTGCCCGGCGTGGAGCGTGGCTGGCGCAACAGCCGCTGGCGCGACCCGAGCCTGCACCTGGGCGGCGGCGAGGTGCGCTGGCGGCGTGCGGGGGCCGGCTGGCGCCTCACGGTCGGCGGCACGGCCCACGCCGTCGAGGTGGTGACCTGGGACGCCCCCGTCCTGCGCCTGCGGGTGGATGGCCTGAGCCGCTCCCTGCGGCTGGCCCGGACCGGGGACACCTGGTGGGCCCACGGCCTGGGGGGCATCGCCACGGTCTCGATCGACGATCCCTGGCCAGCCCCTGAGGTGGAGACGGCCGGCGATGCCTGCGTGGCCCCGATGCCCGGCAAGGTGCTCCAGGTGGCCGTCGAAGCGGGCCAGGCGGTCACCGAGGGCCAGCTCCTGGCCATCCTGGAGGCGATGAAGACCGAGCACCGCCTGCTCGCCCCCCGGGACGGCGTGGTCGCGGCGGTCCAGGCCCGGGAGGGGGACCAGGTGGACGCCGGCGCCGTGTTGGTGGCGCTGGCGGACGAGGAGTAGTCGGCGGCACTTGCGCGTAGGGTGGCGGAGAGATGTTCTTCCTGCCCCTGCGCGATCACCCGAACCCCGAGGGCTTTCGGCCCTGGGTGACCTGGCTGCTGATCGCGGTGAATGTCGTGGTCTACCTGCTGCTGACCCTGCCGGAGAGCGCGAGCCTCGCCTACGGGAGCACCACGGCCTACGACCTGCGGGTCCAGCAGTGGGGCTTTCGACCGGTGGCACCGGAAGGGTCCGACGTGCTCACCAGCATGTTCCTGCACGCCGGCTGGCTTCACCTCGCAGGCAACATGCTCTTCTTGTGGATCTACGGCGACAACGTCGAGCACCGGCTGGGCCGCCTGCGGTACCTGCTGGCCTACCTGGGCACCGGCGCCGCCGCGGTGGCCGGTCACGCGCTCCTGAACGTGGGCTCCGAGGTGCCGATGGTCGGCGCCAGCGGGGCGATCAGCGGGGTGCTCGGCATCTACTTCCTGTGGTTCAAGCACCACCGGGTCGAGGTCCTGGGGGTGGTCTTCCCCTTCTGGTTCGGCCGGATCCACGTGCCAGCGCGGGTCCTGCTCGGCGCCTACGTGGTCCTGGACAACCTGCTGCCGCTGCTCACCGGTCCGGGTGACTCGGTGGCCTACGGGGCGCACCTGGGTGGGTTCTTCGCCGGCCTGCTGGCTGCGGCGCTGATCTTCCGAGGTCGGCGTCCACCTCCGGGCCGGCCCGACGGCTGGCGGCCGGCGCCGCTGCCCGGAGGCCTGCAGCGGCAGTCGGGCTGGGGCCGCCGGGTGCCGGGGCGGCGTCGACCCCGCTACTGACGGGCCTCGAGCCACCGCAGCACGTTCCGCCGCGCCAGCGCCAGGATCAGCCCCTGGGGGTTGATGCCCGGGGTGTCTGGTAGCAGGCTGCTGTCGTTGAGCCACAGGCCTTCGGTGCCGCGCACCTGGCCCCAGCTGTCGGTGATGCCGCCGGCGCCCATGGGGCAGGTGGCGTGCAGGTGGATGGCGGACAGCGACGCGTTCTCGTAGGTCAACGCGCCTTCGAGCTGGCTGGCCTGGCGGACCGAGGTGAGGTCCTGGCCGCCGACCAGGGGGCTGAAGATGTGCTCCGCGCCGGCGGCGAAGAGCAGCTGGCAGAGGCGGGACAGGCCGAGCCCCAGCAGCCGCAGGTCCGCCGGGGACACCGGGAACCGCACCAGGGCCTCCTTGAAGACCGGCAGGTTGCGCACCACCCCGCGCTGCTGCGCCATGACCTTCACGTAGAAGATCGCCGTGCGCTCCCAGTCCTCGAGGGCCCGGGCCCGCCCGGTCGGGCCGCCGGGCATCCACAGCGCCAGGTGGGCCAGGGAGCTGTGGCTGCAGCCCAGGGTCATGGCGGGCTTGAACTCCTCGACCTGCTGGACCGGCACCCCCAGCCGGGGATCGTTCATCGGCTCCGGGAAGCGGGCGGCGACGCGGATCATCGGGTTCAGGGCCAGGGTGTCGCCCACCCGGCCCTTGAGGCCGGAGCGGCGCAGGAGCATCGGGGTCTGGATGGCGCCGCAGCAGACGAAGGTGCTCTTCGCCCGCACCGTGACCGGCACCGGGCCGTGGTCGGTCCGCTGCACGCCGGACGCGCCGACCACCCGACCGCCCTTGCGCAGCAGCCCCTGCACCCGGGTCCGGGCCTGGAGCCGGGCGCCGGCCGCCAGGGCCCGGGGCACGAAGGTCTCCCGCATCGAGCGGCGCCGGCCCATGGGGTCGTCGCCCGGGTAGGCCCAGAAGCGGTGGATCTCGGTGTTCTTCCAGCCCAGGGCCTCTGCACCCTCGATGAGCTTGCGGGAGTGGGGGCCCACGCCGCCGGGCCGGGTGGACACCCCGACGGCCTGCTCGACCGCGTCGATGTGCGGGGCCAGGGCGTCTCCGCCGAAGTCCTCGAGTCCGTACCTCTCCGCCCAGCCGTCCAGGGTCTCGGGCATCGGCCGGTGGTAGAGCCCGGCGTTGATCTCGCTGGCGCCGCCCACGCAGCGGCCCTCGACATAGGTGACCTTGGTCTTGCCCAGGGCCGGGGTCAGGCCGTCGTTGCGGTACTTCTGGGCCATCTCCTCCAGGGAGTGGGCGGGGGCCGAGTCCAGGGGCAGGTCCCGGCCCTCCTCGAGCAGGATCACGTCGAGCCCGGCCTCGGCGAGCAGGGCCGCGGTGGTGGCCCCGCCGGGGCCCGAGCCGATCACGAGGACATCGGCGGACAGCTCCTGGGGGCTCAGTGGGGCTCCTCGCGGCCGGACCAGAACACGAAGGTGCCCATCTTCTCGTAGAACTCGACGGTGTCCCGCATCAGGCCGATGGGGCTGCCCTGCCAGGTCTGGATCTGCCGCTCGCGCTTGGGCCGGGCCAGGCGGCTGAAGCGGCGGCCGCCGGTGAGCAGGCCCCAGCACTCGAACACGACCGTCAGCACCTGGATGCCCAGCCCCATGTACCGGGGCATCGCGCCGACCTTCCGGACCAGCTCGGTCGTGGTGGCGTCGAGCTCCCCGGCCAGGGCGCCCTCCTGGTCGGGGGCCACCACGAAGCAGGCGACCATTGCCCTCACCACCGGGACCATGGCGGGAAGTGTACAGTCTGGCCCTCACGCCCGGGAGCCGCAGTGGCCAGCGAAGTGACATGGATCGAGGTGGCGAGCGGCCGGGTCTTCCGCGTGCCCGCCGAGCACGCCCTGCCCATGGGCGACGCGGTCGTGCGCAACCTGAAGGGGGAGCGGCTCGACGTGGACCTGGAGGCCCTGGCCGAGTTCGAGGTGCCTCGGGACGAGGCCTTCAAGCAGGTCGCCCAGGACGTCGGCGGCTTCCTGGGCAGCCTGAGCGAAGGGCTGATGGGGGAGGTGGAGAAGCTCGAGCCGACCCTGCGGTCGGTGGGGGGCAAGCTCCAGGAGGGCGCGGCCAAGGCCAACGTGGCCGACGCCCTGGACACGGTGGGGGACCGGCTGAAGCTCTGGGCCCAGTCGATGCGCGGGGCCGCGGGGCGCGAAGCGCCAGCCGACGAGGAGGCGCCCGGCCAGCGCGTCTGTCCGGCGTGTTTCAGCCTGGTCGTGGACCCCTCGGTCTGCGCCAGCTGTGACCTGGACCTGGCGGCCGAGCCCCCGATCACCATGAGCCCGCTGACCTATGCGGAGACGGATCGGGTGGACTGCGTGAGGTGCGCGACCCCGATCCTGGAGACCGCCCGGCGCTGTGGGGCCTGTGGGGCCCGCCAGCGCCGGCTCTGAGGGCCGTCGGCCCGGGGCTTTCCCTACAGGCTGACCCCGCGGGTCCGACCCGGGAGGCCAGGAGGCGTCCATGCGCCAGGCTGCCCGTCGTCTGTCCCGAGCCATCCAGCAGGTCCAGCAGGGTGACCTGGACGGGGCTCTGGCCACCGCCGGCAAGGTGGTGCGGTACAACCCGGAGTACCCGGAGGGCCGCTACATCCTGGGCATGCTGACGCGGGACAAGGGCCTGCTGGACGAGGCCCTGGGCCACCTGGAGCATGCGGTTCGGCTGCGTCCCGGGGATGCGGCCTTCCTCGACGCGCTGGGCACGGTGCACCACGCCGCCGGGCGCTTCCGGGAGGCCCGGGCCACCTTCCTGGGGGCGGTGAAGCTGGACCCCGACGCACCTGCGGCGCTCTACAACCTGGGCAGCGCCTGCCTGGAGGTGGGTGACGACGGCGCAGCCCGGGACTGCTTCGCCCGCCTGAGCAAGCTGCAGCCCGGGGACCCGGAGGTCTGGCTGAACCTGGGCGTGGCGGAGGCCCGTCAGGGTCGCCTGTCCCAGGCCGAGCAGGCGCTGAGGCGAGCGACGGCGCTGAACCCGGCCGGCTCCTCGGCCTGGATGAACCTGGCCGGGGTGCTGGCGCACCTCGGGCACGTGGAGGAGCCTCGCCGCTGCTACCAGCGGGCCTGCGAGCTCGAGCCCGAGTCGGCCAGGGCACACGCCTACTTCGGCTTCTTCCTCGCCGGGCGCGGCGAGCCGGCCACGGCCCGGGAGGCCTTCGAGCAGGCGCTCCTGATCGATCCGCGACACGGCGCGGCGGCCGCCGGGCTGGCCCACCTCGCCGAGTCCGCGGGCAGGCTCCAGGAGGCTCGGACGCTCCTGGAGCCGCACCTGGTCGCCAGTGCTGGCGACGTGAGGGTGGCGACGACCTGGGCGACCATCTGTCTGCGCCAGGACCAGGCCCACGCGGCCCTGCCGGTGCTCCAGCCCCTGGTGGAGCGGTCCCTGCCAGCCCTGGAGGAGGCGCGGGTGCGCTTCGCCCTCGGCAACCTGCAGCACGCCACCTCGGATCACGCCGGGGCGTTCCAGAGCTGGGTGTGGGCCAACGCCCGCCTCGGTCTGCCCTGGGACCCGGAGGCCCCCGCGCGGCGCACGGCTGCGATCCGGCGGGCCTGGGCGGCGCCCGAAGGGCTGGCCCGCTCGAGCGTGACCGACGAGCGCATGGTGTTCCTCCTGGGCATGCCCCGCTCGGGGACCAGCCTGGTGGAGCAGATCCTGGGCTGTCACGGCTCCGTGATGCCGACCGGCGAGCGGGAGGAGCTCCGCCAGCTGGCTCTCCAGCAAGGGGCCGGCTGGCCGGCCACCGCCGCGAGCCTGCGGCCGGCGGCCCTGGACGCGGCCGCCCGGCAGTACCTCTGGGCCGTGGCCGGTCCTGAGGGGGGCGCCTCCCGGGTCACGGACAAGATGCCGGTCAACTTCCGCTACGTCGGCTGGATCCGCCAGCTCTTCCCGAAGGCCCGCATCGTCTGGGTGCGCCGGCACCCCCTGGACGTCGCGCTGTCCTGCCTGCGCCAGCACTTCGTCGGCCGGGCCAACGCCTGGAGCACCCGTCTCGAGGGCCTCTCGGCCGTGATCGCCGAGCACGACGCCTTGATGGCCCACTGGGTCGGCCAGGGCACCGACGACCTGCATGCCCTGGACTACGCCGAGCTGGTCACGGCGCCGGAGCCCACGATCCGCGCCCTCCTGGGGTTCCTGGACCTGCCCTTCGACGACGCCTGCCTGCGCCCCCACGAGAGCCGCCGGCAGGTGAACACCGCGAGCTACGCCCAGGTCCAGGCGCCGATCCACACCGGGGCCATCGGCAAGTGGCAGCGGTACGCGGCGGAGCTGCGGCCGGTGGCGGAAGCGCTGGGGATCGTGGCGGAGGTGGACGCGCTGTTGGCGGCTTGAGCGCTGCGAAGGTGTCAAGGGGAGGGGTCTGACCCCTGATCCTGAGCGTTTCGAAAGTGTCAAGGGGAGGGGTCTGACCCCTGATCCCTGATCCTGAGCGCTGCGAAAGTGTCAAGGGGAGGGGTCTGACCCCTGATCCCTGCGAAGGTGTCAAGGGGAGGGGTCTGACCCCTGATCCCTGATCCGGGGTCTGACCCCTGATCCTGACCCCTGATCCTCTGATCCTGATCTTCCCTGATCTCCACCGGTCTCACGGTCTCGCTCAGTAGTCCGTGCACCGCGTCCGATGAAACTCCGGCAGCTCCGCCTGCTGCGCCACCGCCTGCCGCCACAGCAGGTGGTCCACCTCCAGCATCGTCACGTGGGGCCAGAGGGGCACGAGGGCCTGGCGCAGCCACTCGCCGGCGACGACCACCGCGGCCCGCAGGGCGACCTCCTCGTCGGACCCGACCGCCAGCTCCTGCCGCGCGGCGATCCGGTCGCTCAGCGCCGGCGCCAGGCGCAACACCCCCAGACCCCGCAGGATCTGCGGCAGCCGGTAGTCGGCGTAGGCGGTCAGGGCCTCCCGGTTCGCCAGGCCACCCGGGCCCCGGCCCTGGAGGCGCCCCAGGATCATCCCGGTCACCAGCTGGGCCCGCTTGCGGAAGGGCAGGTCCGGGCCGCGGGTGTCCTCCCAGCTCGGGCAGGCGGTCACCAGGCGCTCGACCAACGCCGGGCAGTCCGGCACGTCGACCAGGCCCAGGGGACCGCCGTGGGCCGCCAGCGCCGCGCCGAGCTCCCGCAGGCCCGCGGCCCGCTCCGCCAGCATCGGCAGGGGACCGGCGCCCGGACCCGGGGCCAGCCAGCCCGCCAGGTCCTGCTCGGTCACGCCCCGCAGGACCCGACCCCTCCAGAGGGCGTTGCCCCGCCGGATCTGCTCGGCGAAGGCGACCATCACGCCCAGGGCCTCGTCGTCCTGGCCGACCTCGCGGCCGTCCACGACGGTCCACCAGCGCGGCTGCCCCGGCTCGGGCCAGTAGCAGTAGTTGACGGCGTTGTAGGCCAGCAACCACCCCACGACCTTCTCGTCCCGGTCCTGGAGGAAGCCCGGGTCGTCCCAGGTGGGCAGGCGCAGCAGCTCCGGCGGGGCGTCGGTGACGGCGCGGCGGGCGGCCTCCCGGTCCAGGGACAGGTGCGGGCTCTCGGCGACGACCCGGTCGCAGGCGGTCAACAGGCTCACGGCAGGGCTCCTCGCAGCACGCGGCGCACGGCGGCGCCGTGGGTCTCGATGCGACCCGGCAGGGCGTCCAGGATCCCGTCCCAGGGCCGGCCGTTCAAGGTCGGCGTGCCGGGGGCGGCGTCGAGCAGGACCCGGGCGTGCAGCACGCTCCGCCCGTGCACGTGGTCGCGGGCCGCCTGGACCCGGTGGTAGGGGCAGGGCAGGGCGCGGATCAAGCGGTAGGGCTCCGGGGGGCCACCATCACCCAGGTCCCGGTTGTGCTCGGCCTCGGCGGTGGCGGGGTCGAGGTCCTGGGGGCGGCGCAGGCTGCGGCGGTCGGCAGGCGCCTCGACGTCGACCAGGAAGGCCGGGGCCGTGCGATCCAGGGCCATCAGCGGGGGCAGGATCCCGGCGGACCAGGTCAGCCACCCCGTCGGCACACCCTCGGCCGCCGCGGCGGCGAAGACCGCGGCGGCCTCGTCGCCGTGGTGGGGGCTGCCCGGGGCGAAGGGCGGGGTGCGGTCCCAGAGCCAGATCGCCAGGTCGTCTCCCAGCTGGCGCGGGTCCAGACCCAGGGGCAGCAGGCCCGTGTGCCGGCCGCCGTGCCGGCCGCTCACACTCACCACCACCGCCGCGCGGGGCCGCGGACGCCCCCACCGCCAGGCCTTCACCGACCGGTCTCCGATCCCCACGGACCGGGCCTCGCCCTCGGCCAGCCAGGGGGCCGAGGGCGTGCCCGGGTCCCCCCGGAGCGACCGCAGCACCCGGGTGACCGTGGACACCGGGTCCACGTGCTCGAGCACCCGGCTCGGCCCGTCGCGACGGAGGTCCAGGCGGTCCAGGGCCTGCAGGAGCCCGCCCCTGCCCGGCGCCCTGCGTGCGCCCTCCGCCCTCTCCCAGGCGGCGACGATCTCCCGGGGCAGCGCCGGCTCGACCGGCCGCGTGAGCGCCCGCCCCAGGAAGCGATCCCAGGCGGCCAGGCTCTGCTCGTCCGGGGACAGGTCGTCCTCGGCCCGTTGGTGCTGGTGCTCGTGAAAGGGGTAGCCGAAGTAGCAGACCGGGTGGGGCCGGGGCCCGGCCAGGTGCTGATCGAGCAGCGCCAGCAGCGCGTCGAAGTGCTCGTCCCGCAGGCCGTGGACCTGGCGGATGCCCCCGGGGGTGTGCTCGAGCATGCCCCAGGCGAAGGGATTCACCGACACGTCGGCGAAGACGAAGGGGCCGTCGCCCGGCCCGGTCAGGTCCAGGGCCGGCCGCCAGGGAGTGAGCCCCGCGTAGGCGAAGGCCCCGAATTGCACCTGGTCGGTCACGTAGCGGAAGCCCAGGTCCCTGCAGGACCCCAGGGTCCAGGCGGCCAGGGGCCGGCGGGCCTGGATGAGACCGGGCACCACGGCTGTGTTCTGTCGGACCCCGCAGGCGTCGATGGCCCGTCGGGTCCGCCGGATCCGCCGCCGGTGGGCGTGGGTGCCCAGCTCGTGGCCCCGGGCCTCCCAGTCCCTCAGGGGGTTGTGGTCGCCGTCGAAGGCCCGGGCGGCCTCGGCGAAGGGGTGGCGGAAGCGCAGGGCCAGGCGCTGGTCCCGGCCCTCGGCCACCTGGACCAGTCGCTCCACCAGGTGCTTCGCGGCGTCGTAGGTGGACCGGTCGCGACGCACCTCGAGCACGAAGTCGTCGACGTGGATCTCGTGGAACAGGAACATCGGCGCGTTCGCCGGTGGTGCTACCCGCCCGGCTTGCTGCCGGTGTCCAGGCTCGGACCGGAGCACCCGGGCTCCTCCCCCTCGGGCCAGCCGTCGGGCGGGTTCACCACGTAGCGGTCCACGTAGATGTCGCCGAAGGCGGTGGCCACGAACACGCAGCCGTCGGTCGCGGTGATGTCCGCTGCGTGGAACTCGGGCGGACCGATGTAGTGCTCTTCCTGGAGCTTGTACTTGCGGTCGAACAGCGCCATCTCGATGGTGGCGTTGTCGTCGAAGGACTCGCCTTCGAACATGTGGTGGTAGAGCACCAGCCACAGGTCCCACTGCTCCGAGAGCTTCACGCCGGTGGGGAACCAGTTGAAGTCGTGGTCCTCTTCCTCGACCAGCACCTCTGAGAAGGGGGACTGGGGCGACCAGTCGTGGTTGAAGAAGCTCACGACCAGGTTGTTGGTGGGCTCGTCGCCCGTGAACATGTTCCACTTCTCGTCGGCCCAGACCGTGGTGCCGAGCTGATCGATCTTGAAGTCGAAGTCGATGTCGTAGGGCTCGGTGATCGTGTTGCCTTCGGCGTCGTAGACCGCGACCCGACGGCTCAGGCCGGAGTCGCCGTAGACCAGGTAGAGGTAGTCGCCGTCGGTGGCCAGGTGGACGTCGGTGGTGGGCACGTCGGTCATGCGCTCGACGGTGATCTGGTCGAAGATGCGGTTGCCTTCCAGATCGAAGCCCATCAGGTACATGTCGTTGGACGCAGTGGGGTTCCAGCCGATGTACAGGTTGTCCTCGAAGATGAGGATCTTGTGGTCGGCGACCTTGTTGCCCGTCGGCACGTCCTCGTCGAAGGTCAGCTGGACCGGGGACTGCACGACCTCGAGGTCGAAGGTCAGCTGGAAGAGCCACAGGTGGTTGCGGTCCTTGGCGGTGACGTAGACGTAGTCGTCGGTCGCGGAGATGCCGGTCCAGGTGGAGCCCGGGCCGACCCGCTCGCTGGCCTGGTGGGTCAGGAGGCCGTTGGACCAGGTGTAGGGCTTGTCCGGGTAGGGGTCGGTGTCCGTGGGCTCGGTGTCGGTCGGGTCCGTGTCGGTCGGCGGGGTGCCCGTGTCCGTGTCGGTCGGCGGGGTGCCCGTGTCCGTGTCGGTGGTGGTGTCGTCGGTGCAGGCCGACGCGCTCCACAGGGCCGGTCCGCAGACCAGCATCGTGAGGCACAGGAGCAGGGGGGACCGGCGCAGCATCGCGACTCCAGGGGCATCCGCGGGGGCGGGATTATAGCCGGCAGCCGCGTGGCCGCGCTAGACTCGGCCCGTGCGCATCTGCATCGTCACGAGGGGGGATCTGTACCCCACGAACCACGGCGCGGCGGTGAAGATCGTGCGCACCGCGGAGTACCTGAGCCTGCTCGGGGCCACGGTCTGTGTGGTCACCGAGGACCGCGAGGCCTACCTGCGCTACCGGGGCGGCCAGGTCGAGTCCGTGCCCTTCTCGGCCCGCTTCCGGGCCGCCCAGGAGTGGCCCGGTCTGGCCCAGGGGGGGCGCTTCGCGGAGAAGCTCTGCGAGCGCATCGGCTATCCCCGGGAGGAGTTCTTCCTCTACACGCCGCAGTTCGACCCGGCGTGGTGGGCGCGGGTGCTCCAGGTCGGGCGGGTCGAGCAGATCGACGTCTTCCAGGCGGAATTCCCCGGCTATGGCGTGGCCTGCTGGCTCGCCGGCAAGGTGCTGGGCGCCCGGTCCAGCCTGGTCCAGCACAACGTGGAGTGGGACCGCCTCCAGGACGTGATGGGCCTGGGCGACGACGAGGTCCGGCGCATCCGGGCCTGCGAGCTCTTCGCACTCACGCGGGTCGACGAGGTCATCGCCGTCAGCGAGGACGATCGGGCCCGCATGGTCGCCGGCGGCCTCGACCAGGACCGCGTCACGGTCATCCCCCACGGGGTCGACACGGCCCGGTACCAGGACCCCCGAGGCGCCGAGGTGCGCTTCTCCTACGGCCTGCCCCCCGATGCGCCCCTGCTCTTCTTCCACGGCACCCTGCACTACTGGCCCAACACCCAGGCCGTGCGCTTCGTCGCCGAAGATCTGCTGCCCCGGGTCCTGGCGGTCCGTCCCGACGTGCGGGTGCTGATCAGCGGGCTCAACCCACCGACCTACTACCAGCACCCGGCCATCACCTTCACCGGACCGGTGGCGGACCTGCCGGGGCACATCGCCGCGGCGGACCTGACCCTGTGCCCCGTGCCCTCGGGG
Source organism: uncultured Enterobacterales bacterium (assembly GCA_964344945.1). Classification (GTDB taxonomy): domain Bacteria; phylum Myxococcota_A; class UBA796; order UBA796; family CAJQPC01; genus CAYFPX01. Next base: position 11,940 of record CAYFPX010000038.1, on the reverse strand, counting down.
GGCGGCACCCGCATGAAGATCCTGGAGTACTTCGCCGCCGGCAAGGCCTGCGTGGCCACCGCCAAGGGCGCCGAGGGCATCACCTTCGTCGACGGCCGGGAGCTGGTCCTCGCCGAGGAGGGCCCGGCCTTCGCCGACGCCGTCCTGGCCCTGCTCGCCGACCCCGCCGCGCGGGAGGCCCTGGGCCGCCGGGCCCGCCGCTTCGCCGCTCACTACGACTGGACCCCCATCGCCCGGCGCTACCTGGACCTGTACGACGGCCGCGGCCGGGGCGGGAACTACAACGACGAGGTGACCGCCGCCCTGGCCGCGGACACCCCGGCCCCCGAGGCGATCGTGCCCCCGGAGCCGGTCCGCAGCGGCATCGAGGCCCACCTGCCCCTGCGGGACCCCAGCAAGCCCCTGACCCTGCTGCTGCTCATCAACCGGGGCTGCAACCTGACCTGCAGCTTCTGCGACCTCTGGGACGACCCCCAGCAGATGGAGCTGGAGCAGGCCACCCACCTGCTCGACGAGGCCGCCGCCATCGGCACCAGGACCGTGGTCATCACCGGCGGCGAGCCGCTGATGCACAAGCGGATCTTCGAGGTGGTGCGGCGGGCCAAGGACCGGGGCATGGGCGTGAACATCACGACCAATGGCCTGCTGGTGCGGCGGCACTTCGACGCGCTGGTGGCGGCTGGCGTCGACTCGCTCTCGATGTCCATCGACGGCCTGGCCGAGACCCACGACCGCCTGCGCGGCCGCCAGGGCGCCCACGACCTGACCTGGAAGGCCCTGGAGCACGTGCGCCGGGACGGTCGCATCGGGCTGAGCGTCTACTACACCGTCACCCGGGACAACGTGCGGGAGCTGGCCCAGGTCCACGATCGCGCCCGTGCCCTGGGGCTCGCATTCGACTTCTGGCCGGTCAACGACGCCGAGGACCTCTACCTCACCTCCGACGAGGACCGGGCCGCCTACCGGGCCGCGGTGGCGCACATCGCCGGAGTCGATCCCCGCATCGCCGCACAGCGCCACTTCTACGAGCAGGGCCTGGCCTACCACCAGGGCGAAGGCGGCCCGGTGCGCTGCCTGGGGCTCGTGGACCAGTACGGCGTGACCTTCTCCGGAGAGCTGCTGCCCTGCTGCGTCTGGGGCGGTGATGGGCTGGCGGTGGGCAACGTCTTCGAGACCCCGCTCAGCGAGCTCTGGGAGAGCGAGCGGGTCCAGGCGATCCGGCACGGGATGTACGCCGAGGGGTGTGGCGCCGGCTGCTTCAACCACAGCCTCTACGAGTTCACGCGCTCCACCGGCGAGTCCTTCCGGGTCGGGTGGGAGGTCCGCGGTTAGCCACGGCCCATGCAGTGGGTACGCGTGGAGTTCAAGGGCAAGCGGGTCTGGGCCGCCGCCCACCCGGACGGCAACCTCATCGCCGAGGGCGGGCGGGTGCCGATCCGCTACTCGGACAAGGCAGGGGCCACCATCTATCGGGCCGGGGTCGGCCGGATCGGGGTGGTCGCCGGCGCCAAGGTCCAGGATCTGCCCGAGGGCCGCAGCGCCGACGACCGGCCCGCGGGCGGGGGTGGATCCGGCGGTCGCCGCAAGAAGGGCAGCAGCGGCTTCGGCAGCGCCGGCAAGCGCACGGCGGCCCAGGCGGCGGCGGCGAAGAGGCAGGCCCTCGACGACCTGGCGGCGCTGCCCGCGGGCACGCCCGTCGCCTTCACCGACGGCGCCTGCCAGGGCAACCCGGGCCCCTGCGGCGCCGGCGCGGTGGTCAAGCTGGCCGACGGCACGGTGGTCGAGCGGGCCCAGAGCCTGGGCATCGCCACCAACAACGTGGGCGAGCTGACCGCCGTGGGCCTGGCCCTGGACCTGCTCGAGGAGGCCGGGGTCGATCCGACCACCCGCGTGGTCCTGCACACCGACAGCAAGTACAGCCTGGGCGTGCTCACCCAGGGCTGGAAGGCCAAGAAGAACACCGAGCTGATCCTGGGCCTGCGGGCCCGGCTGAAGGCCTGGCCCGGGGTGGAGATCCGCTGGGTCGCAGGCCACGTGGGCATCGCCGAGAACGAGCGGGCGGACCAGCTGGCCAGCGGGGCGGCCGCCAGGGCTCGCTGATGGGCTTCTCCCAGAGGTGGATCGACACGCTCTACCGGCTCAACGCCAGCGGGTATGACGCCGCCAACGAGAAGCGCTTCGCCGACGCCCGGGTCTGGCTGGTCGAGACCCTGGCCCTGCCGCCGGGCGCCGTGGTGCTCGACCTGGGCTGCGGCACCGGCGCCAACCTGTCCCTGCTGTCCGCCGCCGTCGGTCCCGACGGCCGGGTCCTGGGCCTGGAGCGCGGCGAGAAGATGCTCGCGGTGGCACGGAGGAAGGTCGACCGCGAGGGGCTGACCAACGTGTCCCTGGCCGCTGGCGACGCCCGGGAGCTCGGCGCCGCCCAGCTCTCGGAGCTGTTCCAGCACGACGGCCCCGTCGACGCCGCGGTCGCCTGCCTGTTGCTCTCCGTGGTGCCGGACTGGCAGAGCGTCTTCGAGCGGCTCTACGGCTGTGTCCGGGACGGCGGTGCCGTGGGCATCCTGGACGGTGTGCCCCGGACCGGCGCCGGGGGCTGGCTCACCTCGCTGGAGGACTGGCTCGCCGCGGCGGAGCAGCGACGGCCCACCTGGACCCTGCTGGACGACGCTGGCGCCGAGACGACCCGGCGGGACTTCGTGAGGGGCACCTTCCACGTGACCGTGGGGTGGAAGTCCGCGCCTAGCTGACCCGCAGCGGCTGCTGCGCCGGCGTCTGGATGCCCGCGTCCTTGAACGCCCGCCGCACCCGCTCGGTCACGTCGGTGCCGAAGGCGGTCTCGTAGCGGCCGTCGAAGACATAGGCCTTGCTCGACACCTTCACCGCGAACCGGTCCCGGCCTTCGCCGACCGGGCCCTCCCGGACCACCACCGCGATGGGCAGCTCCAGGTAGACGTAGTTGCTGGTGGCCGTGGCGTCGTAGACGATCTCCTTGGCCCGATCGAGGTCCTGGTCGGCGCCGATCCAGAAGTCCCAGACGCACATCTGGTGCAGGGCACCCGCGTTGGCGCAGCTGACGGCGTCGTTGAGGAAGCGGTGGTTGGGCACGCTGACCAGGTTGTCGTCGAGGGTGACCATGCGCACGCTGCGCAGGCCGATCTCGACCACCTCGCCGTACTGGCCGTCGAAGGAGATGCGGTCGCCGACCTGGAAGGGCCGGTCGAAGAGCAGGATCAGGCCCGCCATCAGCGAGGCGAAGAGGTCCTTGAAGCCGAAGCCCACAGCGACCGCGATCGAGCCGCTCGTCGCCAGCAGGACCTCGTCGGTGAGCTGCAGCAGGCTGGTGACCACCAGCAGGAAGGCCCCGATCAGCAGCAGGAAGCGGCTCACGGCGCTGATCTGCTTGAAGACGAGCCGCCACTCCGTGAAGCGCTCGCCCAGGGCGTCCATCGACCGGGTCAGGATGCGGGTCGTCACCACCGCCACGACGATGATCGCCAGGGCCGTCGGCAGGTTCTCCAGGATGAAGAACTGCAGGAGGGTGTGGCTGCCGAGGTCGGCCATCAGGCCCTCCCGCGCAGCACGTGCTTCTGCCGCAGCATCCGGTGCACCGTGGGCCGCCAGGGCGGCCGCACGTACCAGGGGGCGTTGTCGGCCACCGCGCTGAGCACGCCGTGGGCGAGCAGCGTGCGGACCGAGGTGCGCACCTGGCTGGTCGGCATGTTCAGCACCTCGGTCAGAGCCGTCAGGGGCAGGCCGTCGTGCACGATCAGCGCGGCGAGCACGAAGAGGTCGGCGTCGGCCAGGGCGCTGAGCCGGTCCGCGGTGGGCGTGGGCGGCAGGCCCACCCCGACGCGGCCAGCGGCCCGGCCCCGGTGCAGGCTGCCCAGCCACAGCTCGTAGGCGACCTCCGGGTTGCCCTCGCTGCTGTCGGCGAGCAGCCGCCAGTAGGCATTGGTGGCCCTCTGGAGCGCCAGCTGGGGATCGCCACCGAGGGTCGACGCCGTGGACAGGGCCCGGAAGTCCGGCTGCAGCTCGGCCTGGGCGGTGCGGGACAGGATCCAGTCCGCCAGGGGCTCGGGTCCCAGGGGCTCCAGCCGCACCACCGCCCGGAAGGCCTCCAGGGGCACCCGCAGCCGCACCCCGGCCAGGTACTGCCAGGTCGGCGCATGGCACGACACGACCCACAGGTGGTGGTGGGCGGTCTGGCGGAAGACGACCAGCACGTCCTGGAGGGCCTCGAAGCCGCCCACCCGGCGCAGGAAGAGGCGGTGGAGGTCGTCGACGAGCCAGGCGGTGGGCTTCTGCTGGAGCAGGGCGGCCTCGAGCGCGGGGCCGTCCACGCAGGCCCCGCTGCCCGTGGCCTCTGCGAGCCAGGCCACGCCTTCGCCGCCGCGCAGGTGGTGCTCGGGGGGCTGCAGGTGCCGGACGTCCAGGTGCTCGGCGAAGATCGGCGCCGCGGCCTGGAGCAGGTGGCCCTTGCCCGCACCCCGGTCACCGATGACCGCCAGCAGGCCCTCGACCCCCTCGGCCCGCCAGTCTTCGTAGTGGGCCTCGAGGGTGTCCAGGTCGGTCGTGCGCTCCCCCGGCGCGGCCTGCTGGGCCCGGAGCCTGTCCAGGACCTCCAGCGGAGGCGGCTGGATGCCCTGGCCGGCGCTCTCTCGCAGGTGACGGCGGGCCAGGAGCGAGCCGATCCAGCTGGTGCGCTCCCGGCTGTCCAGGAGGCGTGCCACCCAGGCGAGCAGGAGCCAGCAGGTGCCGAGCACCGCGCGGACCGCTCGCATGGTGAAGCCGCCCTCCGCCCGGGCCAGCCAGGCCACGAAGGCGTTCGGATCCTCGGCGGCCCGGACGCGCTCCTCGACCGTGGGGCCCCAGAGCCAGATCAGCCAGCACGCCAGGCCCACGCCCACCAGGCGCCCGGCGTTGTGCACCCACTCGCTCAGGCGCTCCGCCCACAGCACCTGGCCCAGGACCACGTCGACCAGGGCCAGCACGCCCCACCAGAGCACCGCCCAGCGCGCGGTCAGGGCCAACAGATCCCGAACCGCGGGGGTGGTCACGCTCAGGGCGGCCCGAGACTCCCGGGGGGTGGCGAAGGCCAGCCGGACCGCCAGGGGAATCACCTGGACCAGGCGCTGGACCAGGAAGACCCACAACAGCACCCGGAACAGGGGCCAGCGAGGGCCCAGGGCTCCGAGCAGCACCGCCGCGACGAGGGCGTCGCCGCCCAGGGTGAGCACCGGCTCCGCGGGCCGGACCAGGGCGAGCAGATCGGTGGTCCGCGTGCGGCCGCGGCGCCCACGGGCCTCGAGGATGAGCGTGCGCAGGGTCTGCTCCAGCCGGGGGCGCACCAGCACCCAGAGCCCGAGCAGGAGCAGCGTGCCCGCCAGGCCTGCGAGGAAGCGCTGGACGGCCGCCAGGTCGCCGACCTGGGTCCGGGCCTGCTCCACCGCCCCGGTGGCCCTGCGCCCGATGGCCCCCAGGTGGACCGGCACCTCCAGGATCTCGGTGGTGAGCTCCTCGCGGATGCGCAGGGTGTCCTCGGCGCGGGCCTCCGCGCTCGCGCGGCGTCGCAGCATCGCCCGCTCGTCGCGAGCCCGGGACAGCAGGATCAGCGCCCGGTCCAGGTCTGCGAGCTCCCGCTCCTCCCGGTCCACCACGGCGGCCTCCAGCTCGCGCCCCGCGGTGCGCCAGGCAGCGGCCAGGCCGGAGCCCGGGTCCACCTCGCGGAAGGCCGCCAGGTCCTGCTCCAGCCGGCGGGTCGAGGCCCGCCACTGGCTCACGGCGGTCTGCCGGCTGCGGACCTCGGCCCGCACATCGTCCACGAGCCGCCTGCTGTCCCGGTAGGCGCTGTCCAGGGCCGGCTGGCGCTCCTTGGACAAGGGCGGCAAGGCGCGAGCGGAGGCCCCGGCCGCCTGGAGCTCGTCGAGGCGGTCGCCGAGGGACTCCCGGGCATCCCGGGCGGCGTTGCGCAGCACGACGTCGGTCTTGCGGACCAGGGCGACCTGGTCCCGCTGGGTCTTGAGGCGGCGCTCGAGGGTGGCGTCGCGGCCCCGGGCGCTCTGGGCCTCGACCCGGGCCTGGGCCTCCTCGGCGGCCCGGGCCGCGGCGTCGGCGGCCTGCTCGGCCTCCTGGTCCGACACGGTCTCCCCGGCGGCCTGTTCCTGGGCCCGGGTCAGCCGGCTGCGGGCGAGATCCCGCTCCAGCCGGGCCACCTCGAGCGCCAGGGCCGCCCGCTCCTCGTCGCCGGCTTCGGCCCGGGCAGCGGCGGCCAGGTCCAGGGTCAGCTCGGCACCGGACAGGGCCCGCTCCAGGGCGGCGAGGTCCTCGGAGGGGGTGGGGGCGGGGCTTGTCAGGGTGATCGTGAGGGTCTCGACCCGAGCCCGCAGGGTCTGGATCTCGGTCTGGCGGGCGGTCTCCGCGCGAGCGGTCAGGCGGCTCTGGGCGGCGTCCTGGTCGTCGGTGGAGAGCAGCGGCAGCAGGGGGACCCACAGCTCGGGGGCGTCGACCTCGCTGGCCAGGGCCTGGGGGGTCCAGAGAGCCAGCGCAGCGGTGCCAGGCACGGTCCAGAGGGCGATCAGGGCCTGCTCGAGTCCGCCGTGCAGGGCCGCCAGCCGGTCGGCGGCCTGGACGGTGGCCAGGGCGCCGGCGTCGGTGGGGGAGGCGACGAGGCGGGTCCGCGCGGCTTCGGCGGCGGCGACCCGGTCCTCGATCCAGGCCCCGAGCGCTGGCGCCGCCAGCTCCGGGTGGCCTGCGAGGCCCGCTTCGAGGCCGGCGAGGAAGCGCAGGGCGAGCTGGTCGGCGGCGTCCTCTGCGTCTGCGGTGGCGGCGCGAGCCTGGACCAGGGTGGTCCGGGCGGTCTCGTCGAGGGCGGGGGACACCGGAGCCACCCGCTCGGCGGCGCGGCGCGACGCCTGCTGGACCAGCTCGGCGCGTGCCGCGACCAGGCTCGCCGGATCCAGGAGGGGCCGGTGCTCCCAGCCCGGGAAGGCCTGCTGCCAGCTGCCTTCGCCAGCGAACCAGGCGCGGGCCGCCGCAGCGCGGGCCTCCGCGGCCTGCTGGCGGGCAGCCAGCGCGGGTAGCTCTTCCTGGACCAGTCGGCCGGCGGTCGCCTCCGGCGAGGGATCCTGGGCCCAGGCGGGTCTGACGGGGGCCAGGGAGAGCAGCAGCAGCAGCGCGGTGGTCATGTCCGACCGCTCGATCGTAGCGGAACCGCCGCTCGGGCATCATGGAGGAGACCCCTGGAGAGTGATGGAACCCAGCCTTCCGCCGCTGCTGGCCGCCTGGTCGGAGCAAGGGCGCACCCTGGACGTCTACGGGCGTCGGGTCTTCGTGCGCACCGCGGGGGACCCGGACCGACCGGCGCTGCTGCTGCTCCACGGCTTCCCCGAGAGCAGCCGCAGCTTCCAACACAATCAGGCGCTGCTGCTGCTCCACGGCTTCCCCACCTGCTCCATCGACTTCCGCCAGGCCCTGCCGCGACTGGCTGAGCGCTTCTACGTCGTCACCCACGACCACGTGGGCTTCGGCCTGTCGGAGAAACCCCTGGACTACAGCTACTCCCTGCTGGAGCAGGCCGAGCTGGCGGTGGGGGTGTGGCAGGCCCTGGGCATCGTGGCCGGCCACGTGGTGGCCCACGACATGGGCACCTCGGTGGCGGCAGAGCTGGTGGCCCGTGGGCAGCGCACGGGGTTGCCGCTGGCCCTGTCCTCGGTCACCTTCTGCAACGGCAGCATGCGCCTGGACCTGGCGTCGCTCACCTGGCCCCAGAAGGTCCTGAAGGACCCGACCTGGGGGCCTCTGCTCGCCAGGGCCTCCAGCGAAGCGTTCTTCCGGCGGCGACTGCGCAAGACCTTCGCCGATCCGGGGTGCCTCAGCGAGGCCGAGGTCTCGGCGGCGTGGGCCGGTCTGATCCACGGTGGAGGGCGCGACGTGATGTCCGCGATCTCCTCGTACCTGGACGAGCGGGTCCGCTTCCTGCCCCGCTGGTGGGCCGCGCTCGGGGCCCTGGATCGCCCCTGTCACGTGCTCTGGGGGGACCAGGACCCGGTGGCCCTGCCCGCCATCGCCGAGGCGGTGGCCGCGCAGGTGCCGGGGGCGCAGCTCACCTGGCTGGAGGGTGTGGGGCACTACCCGATGGTCGAGGCGCCGGAGCGGTGGGCGGAGGCGGTCGTGGGGTTCGTGGAGGGGGTGGGCTGAGCCCCGATCCGGCCCCTTGATGTTTTGGTCGGACCAATATACCAATGAGTCGTGCTCAGCCCCTCCCGCCCGGTCTCCCTGCCCGACGACTGCGCCGCCCAGCTCCGCCGCGCGATCCTGAGAGGCGAGCTCCCGGTGGGGTCACGCCTGCCGCCCGAGCGCCGCCTGGCGGAACAGCTCGGGGTGAACCGGGTCACGGTGCGCACGGCCCTGCAGCGGCTGGCGAGCGCTGGGCTGGTGAGCGTGCGCCAGGGCCAGGGCTACACGGTGCGGGACTACAGGCGCTCTGGGGGGCCGGAGCTGCTGGGGGTGCTGGCCGAGCTGGCGGGGGAGGGACCGGCGCTGGCTCGCGTGGTCGCCGACCTGTTGCTCGTGCGTCGCCAGCTGGCGGCGGCGGTGCTGGGGCGGCTGGCCGCGTCGCGGCCCGATCCGGCGCCCCTGGGACCGGCCGTGGCCGCCTTCGCGGCCGCGGTCGATGGGGGCGAGTCCCCGGCGGCGCTGGCGGCCTGCGAGGCCGAGATCCTGGCCGTCCTGCTCTCGCTGACGGACAGCCCGGTGCTCGGGGTCTGCCTCAACCCCATCCGGCTGGTGCTGGCCGAGCTGCCGGTCCTGGTCGAGGCGATGTTCCGGGAGCCGGCCCACAACGCCGCCGGCTGGCAGGCCGTGCTGGCCTGGCTCGCGGACCCGGACCCGACCGGGGTGGGCCTGCTGCTGGACCTGCTCGAAGCGAGGGACAGCGAGACCGTGCGACTGGTGGGGGGGCCGTGACCCGCCACCCCTGGCACGCCTGGGTGCTGCTGGCCTGGCCCGGCGCGGTGGCCCGCGCGCTGGCGCGACTCGCGGCGAGGGGCCCCACGCCGACCCTCTGGCAGGTGGAGCTGGGGGTCCTGCGCATGTGGCACCGGGTGTGCTTCCGCTCGGAGACCATCGGCACGTGCAGCGCACACCCGGTGCGGCGGACCTTGCGGGCCCGCCTGCTCCGGTGGCGTCCGCTGCGCTTCCCCTTCCTGCTCTGGGAGCGGGCCATCGCCCCCTGGGACATGTCGGGGCTGGTGAGCAGCCGGGAGCGCGTCCTGCGCCACCTGCTCGGCGCGCACCACGACGCGGACCAGTTCCTCTACGACCTGGAGATGCTCGACCTCCACCCGGGAGCTGTCGAGGAGCTGCTGGTGCGGGTCGAGGCCGTGCTGGACGGCGCGGACCCCCGGGCCGCCTGGCTGCGGGATCTGTGTGTCTACGAGCGCTACCACGAGGACCTGCGCGACGGGGTGCGGGCCTACCTCGACGGCGCCGCCGCCAGCGACGACCCGGACATCTCCTTCCTGGCCTACCTGGCCTGGTGTCGGGCCCAGCCCGCGTCCCCTGGGGAGACCTGGCGCCGCTGGCGGGCCGGCACCTGGCGGCTGGGACCGGAGGCGGGCCCGTGACCGCCGACGCCTGGCTCGCCCTGGATCGCCGGGGACTGGCCCGGGCCCTGGCCGCCGGCCACCCGGTGTCTCCGGAGGACCTGGCCGGGCACCGCTACGTCGGCCTGAGCCTGGGCCTGCCCGGCTGGGTCGACCGGCTGGCCTGGAAGGTCTTCGAGAAGGCCTTCCACCGGGAGCCCGCCACGGGACGGGTGCGCGGCTGGAACGTCCGGCTGGCCCAGCGGTCGTGGGCCGAGGCCCCGGAGCCCCTGACCCGCGGTGGGGCGCCTCGGACCTTCGGGCACTTCACGGCGGTGTCCGATCCCGGAGAGCGCCGCCCGGCTCCCGTCCCCGGGGCGGTCCTGCTGGACTACGGCGCCGGCGGCAATCCCTGGTTCGACCCGGTCCGGCGCCTTCGGGATCCGGTGGTCGCGGTGCACGCCGGCTCCGCCGACCTGCTCCTGGGCTGGTCGTGGCTGGACCTGGGTGTCGGCACGCTCGGCACCCCCAGCTACTTCCTGCTGAGGCGCCACGGAACGCTCGAGCACGCACCGCCAGACCCCCTCAAGTCCGCGCCCGCCCGATCCGAATTCCCTGCCCATGAGGGGAGGTGACGTGAGCTGGTTGGTCTGGGGGGCGCTCCTGCTCCCACTGTGGATGTTCGTGGCGCTGACGACCCGACGGGTCTGGCGCATGGCCTTTCCCGCCGAAGACGGGGTCCCCGCCGACGCCGCCGCACAGCAGGCCTTGCTCGACGAGGTGGGAGCGCGCCTCGCCACGGTGGGCGAGCAAGCCGGCACGGCCTCGGATCGCCGCGCGGTCCCCCGCCTGGGGCCCGACGAGCGGGCCGACACCCGCTGGGTGCCGCCACCCGGCGCTCGCATGGCCCTGCACATCCGCACCAGCGAAGGCTCGGTCCGGGCCGACGTGGCCGACCTGAGCCAGCGCGGCTTCGCCGCCCACGTGGCCTGCGCCCGGCGCTGGCGCCAGGGCGAGCTGCTGGCCTGCACCCTCGAGCTGCTGGGGCGGCCCTACGCCGACCTCCAGCTGCGCACCCGCTACGTGATCTTCGGCGGGGACGAGGACCCCTCCTGGCGTGTGGGCTTCCAGCTCGCCGACGCTGAGGGCTCGGGCGGGATCCGGGCCCTGGCGCGGCTGGTGGATGCCTGCGAGGCGGCGAAGCTGGCTGCGTAGCCAAGGCGTCGCTACCGCACCCACGGCTCCTCGCCGTCCGCCCGGTGCCCGACCCCGACCACGAGCCGCCAGGCCGGCGTGCCGACGCCGCCGAGGATGCCCAGCCCGACACCGATCCGGACCGGAACGCCCCGGGGGCTCAGGTGGACGCTGCCCAGGGTCTCGACCGAGGTGCCGGCGTCGGGGGTCAGGAAGAAGCCCGGGCGGTTGACCGCGGTGAGCTCGCCCGTGAGTCGGGGGCCCGCCTGCAGGCCCCCGGAGACCGCGGCCCGGTAGACGAAGCGGGTGGCCAGCTCCACGTCGTAGAGCGCCACGCTCCGGTGGCGGCTGGCGCCGGCGTTCACCACCAGGTGCAGGCCCCGCCACGAGACATCGGCGATGGCCCCGGCCTCGACCCCCGGACCCGCGGTGCCGAGCTGGAGCTCCGACGCGCCGAGGGGCAGGGTCAGGCGACCGTAGGCCGCCAGGCCGTGGTACTCGCCGAGCCAGATCCCGACCTTGGCGTCGACCGCCAGGTCGCCCAGGGCCGTGCGGTGGCTGCCGTCCAGCTCGCCGGTGGTCCAGAGCACCACCGGCGCCAGCGCGCCGACGTGGAAGCGACCGGTGCCCCAGGCGCCGCCCACGTGGGCCACGGCGGCTTCGGTGCGCAGGCCGACCACCTCGCCGTCGTCGTACTCGAAGAAGAGCAGGTTGTGGGCCCAGCCCAGCTCGGCGGTGGCGGCGAAGCCGTCCAGGACCTGGCTGTCCTCGGTGGCCAGGGTGTGCCGGCTGGCCAGGGCCGGGCGATAGAGATCGGCGTCGACCGCGGGGGCCTCGTAGCCCGGGTCCTCGGGCAGGCTCTGGGCCAGGGCAGGGGCCCACGAGAGAGTCGCGCAGAGGGTCAGCACCGGCGCCTCCGCCAGAGCAGGCAGAGGCCGGCCAGCAGCCAGGCGAGGGTCGGAGACCCGCCCGCAGTGGCGCAGGTCCACGCCCAGGCGCCGCCGCGGTAGCCCCCGGAGCGGGGCTCGGGGCCTTCGCCGGTGTCCGCGGTGTCGCCGGTCTCCCCGGTGTCCGCCGTGTCTCCCGTGTCGGCCGTGTCCCCGGTGTCGGGGCGCGAGGTGTCGCCGGTGTCTGCCGTGTCCCCGGTGTCCCCGGTGTCCCCGGT
>CAYFPX010000037.1:38899-48086 GCA_964344945.1 uncultured Enterobacterales bacterium | reverse complement strand
GCTGGAGGGACCGGTCTTCGCCTGGGTGCACCTGTTCGACGCCCACTGGCCCTACGCCCCGCCCGAGCCCTACGCCAGCCGCCACGCCGGCCGGCCCTACGACGGCGAGATCGCCTTCACCGATGCCCAGGTCGGGCGGCTCCTGGCGGCCTGGGACACCGCGCGACCGGACAGCGTCGTGCTGATCACCGCGGACCACGGCGAAGGCCTGGGCGACGGCGGCGAGCAGACCCACGGCTTCCTGCTCCACGACGGCACGATCCGCATTCCGATGATGCTGCGCGGACCGGGGGTGCCCCAGGGCGCCCGGGTGCAGACCCCGGTGGGCCAGATCGACGTGGCGCCCACCCTGCTGGGCCTGGCCGGGCTGACGGTGCACGAAGGCGTGGAGGGAGCGTCGGTGCTCGCTGCGCCGGGGGCCCGGGGCCTGTACTCCGAGGCGCTGACCGGGCAATTCAACCTGGGCCTGGCGCCCCTGCACGCGCTGACCGGCGACGAGGGGCGGTACACCCGGGGCGGCTGGGGAGGCTGGTACGGGCTGGACGGCCCCCGGGTGCTCACGGCCCACGAGGAAGGCCGCGACGTGGCCGTGCACGAGGCTGCCCTCGCCGCACGCCTGGCCAGTCGGGGCCCCCGAGACGAAGCCCCGCTGGCCCTCGATGCCGACACCCTCGCCCGCCTGCAGGCCCTCGGCTACGTCGGAGGCGACCCCCTCGCCGAGGCCGGCGAGGTGGACCCGCGGGACGTGATCGACCTGATCCCGCTCACCTGGCGGGTCCGTCAGGCTCTGGGGCGGGGCCGGTTCAAGGAGGCCGAGGCGGCGCTCCAGCAGCTGGAGACCCGGCTGGAGGGGACCTTCGGGGTGGACCTGTTGCGCGCCCAGCAGCTCCGGGCCACCGGGCGGCGGGGCGACGCGATCGAGGCCCTGGCGGAGCTGTACCTGCGCTCTCCCGGCGGCACCCTGGCGCTGCAGCTCGGTGACCTCAACGCCGCCGCGGGCGCCTGGAAGGAGGCGCGGACCTGGTACGTCGAGGCCCTGGGACACAGCCCGGCGAGCCCGGAGGCGATGGCGGGGCAGGTGCGGGCGGCCCTGGCGCTGGGCGAGCCGGTGGAGGCCGAGGCCCTGGCCGAGCGCTACCTGGCCGCCTACCCGGACCACGCCGAGCTGGCGCTGGTCCGGGCCGAGCTCGTGCTCCAGGCGGGCGACGTCGACGAGGCCCTGGCCGAAGCCGCCTATGCCCTGAGCCGCATGCCCCGGTCCCCCCACGCCCTGGCGCTGCACGCGAGGACCCTGTGGGTCGCGGGCCAGGCGGATCCGGCCATCGACCGACTCATCGAGGCCCTGCGCCTCGACCCGGCGGCCCTGGACCACCGCCTGACCCTGGTGGAGTGGCTGCTCGAGGTCGGCCGCGCCGCGGAGGCGACGCGCTTCGTGGCGCCGGCGGCGCGCCTGTTGCCGGAGGACACGGCGGTCCAGGCGCTCGCGGCAGCGGCGGCGGCGGCCCTGGAGGCGGAATTGGCGCGGTGATCAGGCCGCCAGCGACGCTTCGGCGAGCACGTGATCGGGCCGGCGCTGGAGCCGGATCTCCAGCGGGCCTCCGCCGAGGGCCCGGTGGGTCTCGGCGGCCTCGCCCCGCAGAGCGACCTCGGCGCGGTCGTCGGCGAGCAGGGTCAGCTCGATCTGGCGGGGAGACACCGCCATGCCGGTGCCCAGGGCCTTGAGCACGGCCTCCTTGACCGCCCACGCGGCGGTCAGGGCGGCAGGGGTGTCCCCGATCAGCTGGCGCTCACCGTCGGTGAACCACTCCCGGGCAAAGGCCGGGTGGCGCTCGGCCACCTGCTCCAGATCCAGCCCGATCCGCCCGCTCTCGCGGGCCACGGCGACCGCCAGGCCGCCGGAGTGGCTGATGGAGATGGCCGGGCCCGGTCGGCCGTCGATGGTGGCCACCGGCTCCCCGGACGCCAGGTTGCGGATCCGGATGGTCTCCGCGGCCGCCCCGGTCAGCGCCTGGATGGCCTGCTTGGCCGCCACCCGCCCGGCGATGCGCTCCGCTCGACGCTTGGGGGTGCCGCGGGCCTGCAGCTCGGCGAGCTCCGCCTGGTTCAAGACACCGCTCGGAGCCTTCACGACCATCGCCGAGCCAAAGGCCCGGTCCGCCAGGCCGGTGTCGGGCACCGGGAAGCGGTCGGGCTCGGGCAGCGGACCCTTCTCGATCATCTGGAAGCCGCGCAGGGCCATGACCACCCGACCGTCCTGCTCCACGTCGACGTCGTAGGCGTCGCCCCTGCGGCGCACGGTGAGCAGCAGCTCCTGGCCCTCGACCGGGTCACTGGGCAGGGACAGGCTCTCGATGGACCGGGGCAGGGCCAGGCTGCCGTCGGCGACCATCTGGTGCAGCCCAGCGGCCTGGAAGGCAGCCTCGAGCACCAGCGGGTGGGTGATCACCGCGCCCATGGCGCTGTGGTCGACCTGGCCCCGGGCGAGCAGTCCGTCGCGGGTGACATCGTCCGCGCCCAGCAGGACCTGGAAGACCGGGCCGTGGAAGAAGCGCTGGTAGATGGCGTCGCTGCCCAGGGGCTGGCTGCGGAAGAAAGCCGGCGGCATGACCTCGAAGGCCGGCCCCGTGCCCAGGCGGACCGTGCCGGTGAAGTGCTGGGTGCGCTGGACGCGGCCGGTCTTGAGGGTGCGCTCGCTGCTCAGGGTGCAGTGGATGCCGCCCTGGCCGTCTGGCCGGCCGCGGACCTCGAGGGCGAGGGGCTCGCCCCGGTGGAGCTTCACCGGCGCTTCGAAGGTCACGCCTTCGACGCCGGCGTAGCCGTCGCCGGGCCGGATGGCGGTCGCGAGCACGGCCATGAGCTCGACCCCCACGACACCGGGCAGCACCGGGGTGCCGTCGATGCTGTGGTCGACGATCCAGGCGTCGCCGTCGACGCTCAGCTCGTGCCGCAGGACCCAGTCCGCACCGTCGAAGTCGACGGAGTCGGCCAGGGGGTGCGCGCTGGCGGGCAGCATCCCCCCCAGGCCACCGGAGACCACCAGCTCGCCGGTTCGGCCGGCGGCCGCGAGGTCCACGGTCAGGGCCGCGCCGGCGTCGGCGGGGAGCAGCTGGACGCCACGGCCGGTGAGCAGGGTCTTCATGCCCCCACGCACGGCCATGCCGACGTCGTCCCAGGCGGTCCAGTCCAGGTGCAGGGAGTTGGCCCGCACGTGGCAGACCTGGGCCATGGCCTCGTTGGCGGCGCTGTAGTCGCACTGGCCCATGTTGCCGAAGCGGCCGGCCACGCTGCCCATCGACAGCAGCTGGCAGTCCGCGGGCAGAGCGTTGGCGAGGGCCAGGCCGCCCAGGGCCTTGCCGTCGAAGACCCGGTGGAAGCCGGTGTCGTTCTTCTCGGCGAGGGGCTTGGAGACCTCGACCCCGGCGCCGTGGATGCAGACGTCGATGCGGCCGTGGGTCCGGGTGACCTCGGAGACCAGCCCGCGCACGGCGTCCTGGTCGGCCAGGTCGCAGGTGCGGTACTCCACCTCGGCGCCGGTGGCGGCGATGGTGGCGACGGTCTGACGGATCTCGTCGGCCTTGATCAGCGGGGCGAGGGCGTCGCGCACCTGGCGCGGGGTGGCCTTCTCGCCGGCGTCGACCAGCTCCTGCTTGATCCGGGCCTTCTCGGCGGCCTCGTCCAGGGGGACCTCGGCGGCCGGGGTGCGGCCCACCAGCACCAGCCGGCAGGGGCTGCGCCGGGCGAGCTCCTCGGCGATGCGGGCGCAGATGCCCCGGCCACCGCCGGTGACCACGATGACCTGGCCTGGCGGCAGAGCGCCGTTGGTCGGGGTCTCGACCACGTCGAGGGCGAGGGCCTGGCGCACGCCGTTGCCGTCGATGCGGACCTCGCCGGCCAGGCTGGACTCCGCGGCCGAGAGCTCGGCACAGACCAGCTGGGCGACCCTCACGTTCGGCAGGGTCGGGTCGACCTGGACCGTGCGGGCGGTGCAGTCCTCCCACTCGGCCCCGAGGCCCTTGCCCAGGCCGGCACGAGCACCGTCGGCGACCGCGGAGACCGTGTCGTAGGAAGCCACGCTGGTGAGGGTGACCCACTCCCTGGGCGGGTTCTCCACCAGGCGCTTGGCGTGCCCGAAGGAGCCGAAGACGGAGCCGCCGGTGTCGACGACGACGTCGGGCTCGCCGGTCAGCAGGGCACCTCGCTCGAGCAGGGCCAGGCGCAGGGACTCGGCCCGCTCACCGGACCCGAGGACCCGGTAGACCCGGTGGGGCAGGCCGCCCTGATCCTTCAGGGGCTGGTCGTGCCAGGCCACCTGGCGCAGGGCGAAGCCCTCGGGCAGTCCCGGCGGCAGGTCCCTGGTGGTGGCGGCCGGCTCGACCCGGACCGAGGCCGGGGCGATGGCGGCCTCGAACTCCGCCTGGTCCGGCGGGTCGATGAGCTCGGCCAGGGGCATGTCCGCCGAGGCGGGCTCCGGCACGTCGGTGACGTCCTGAGGCAGTGCGGCCGCCGCGGACGACCCGACCCGCTGGGCCAGCCAGCTGGAGAGGGCCGAGATCGTGGGGTAGTCGGCGAGCACGAAGTCGTCGTCGCGCTCGACCCCACAGAGATCGCGCACCTCGCCGAAGATCTCGGCCTGCTTGACCGTGTCGATGCCCAGGTCGGCCTCGAGCTCGTAGTCGGGGTCGAGGTCCTCGCGCTCGTAGCCGGTCTTCTCGCCGACGATGGCCAGGACGGTCTCGAGGATCTCCTCGTAGCTGCCGCCTGCGGCAGCGGCGGCTGGCGAGGCCTCGATGGCCGGAGTCGGCGGCTCGGCCGGCTCGGGGGCCTGTTCGAAGCTGGGGGGCTCCGGGGCTTGTGCCGACGCGAGGGAGGCGAGCTCAGCGGCCAGGTCGGAGGCCGGCTCGGGCTCGGGCTCGGGGGTGGGCTCGGCAGCGGCGGGGGCCTCCTCCACGGCACCGGTGGTCCCCACCTGCCCGTGCAGCCAGTCCACCAACGACACGATGGTCGGGTAGTCGGCCAGCACGAAGGAGTCGTCGCGCTCTACGCCGTAGCGCTCGCGGACCTCGCTGAAGATCTCCGCCTGCTTGACCGTGTCGATGCCCAGGTCGGCCTCGAGCTCGTACTCCAGGTCGAGCTCGTCGCGCTCGTACCCGGTCTTGTCGCTGATGACGCCGAGCAGATCGTCGAGGATGGTGTCGCGGGGGATGCCGGACGCGGCCTCCGCGGCCTCGGGCGTGGCCTCGACGGGCGCAAGGGCCGGCTCGGGCGCAAGGGCCGGCTCGGACTCCGCGGCCACCGCCACCGGCGCGGGTGCGGGCTCGACCGCTGCGGCACTGCCACCGACCTTCTCCGTCAGCCAGTCCGCCAGGGACGTGATGGTGGGGTAGTCGGCGAGCACGAAGTCGTCGTCGCGCTCCACGCCGTAGTGGTCGCGGACCTCGCTGAAGATCTCCGCCTGCTTGACGGTGTCGATGCCGAGATCGGCCTCGAGCTCGTAGTCGGGATCGAGCTCCTCGACGTCGTAGCCGGTCTTCTCGGCGATGACGGCGAGCAGGTTCTGGAGCAGGGCGTCGCTGTTGGGAGCTGCGGCGGCCGAAGGGGCAGCGGGCTCGGGCGCCGGACCAGGCTCGGGCGCGGCGGCCTCTTCGACGGCGGGGGCCGCGTGGCCCTCCTTCGCCCGCAGGGTCCCGGTCTCCACGACCAGCTCCACCGCGTCGTAGCCGGTGACCGACCGCAGCCAGGCGTCGCGGGCCGCGGCATCGGCCAGCCGCTCGTCGCCCTTGACCAGGCCCTTCCAGACCAGCAGCGCCAGCTGGCTGCCGAAGCCCGCGGAGAAGCGCAGGGCGTACTGCATGTCCTCCAGCGGGCCGCCGGTGCTCAGGCGCAGGTCGCCGAGGGCCGGGTCCGGCTGCTCGAGGTTCGGGATCGGCGGCGCGGTGTCGTACTGCAGGGCCTTGAGCACGATGGCGTCTTCGATGCCCGCGCCCATCGGGTGGCCGGTGAAGCCCTTGGTGTTGGTGACCACGACCTGGTTCGCGGCGTCGCCGAAGGCGGCCCGGAGCGCCTTGATCTCGGCGTCCGCCGACCCGCCCCGGGCCGGGGTGTAGGTCTCGTGTGACATGAACATGGCCTTGGGGGCCATCTGGTGCGGCGTGATGCCCTCGGCGTCGCAGGCCGTCTGGATGAGGCGGGTGAAGACGCCCTGGATGTGCTCGATGTCGAGCTTGGTGCCGTGGTAGGCCGAGTTGGCGAACTCCGACGAGAGCAGCTTCGCCAGGGGGGTGAGCCCCCGCTCGGCGGCGGCGGCGGCCTTCTCGATGATGAGACCGACCGCCCCCATGCCCATGATCATGCCGTGGCGGCGCTTGTCGAAGGGCAGGGCGGCCTCTTCCACCTTGTCCGCGGTGGTGGCGGCACCCGCGGCCACGAAGCCCGCGCCGATCCACTCCATGGCGGCGGGGTTGGTGACGTCGTCGGCGCCGACCACGATCACCCGCTCGCAGCGGCCGAGCTTGATCCAGTCCGACGCCAGGCCCACCGCCAGGGTGGTGCTGGAGCAGGCCACGTTGACCTGGGTGTTGGGGCCCCGGGCGCGGATGTGCTGGGCGAATTGGCTGTGGCCCATCGCCAGGACCTGGAGCAGGAAGCGCCGATCGAAGTTGCCGTCGTCGTCGTGGCCATCGCGCCCGAGCTTGTCCATGATCTGGCTGAAGCCGGGCCAGGCCGAGGCGAAGATGATGCCGGTGGTGTCGCGCATCGACTCGGGCAGGGCCCAGCCGGTGGGCACCTTGGAGCCCTTGGTCGTGGTCCGGTAGGTCCGCACCAGCGGGATGCCCGCGTCGCGCAGGGCCTCGAGCCCCACGGCGATGGCGAGCTGCGTGGCCCGGTCCAGGGCCTTCACGAAGGCCGGGTCCAGGCCGTACTCCGCGGCCAGGTCGAACTCGCCGGCCTGGCCCGCGAGCCGGATGACCTCGTCGGTCGAGGTGACCGGCATGAAGGTGCCCTGCCCGTGCTCGTCCTTCTTCAGCCGCACCAGGGACTTGTCCACCATCTTCTGGCGGATCGCCTCGGGCACGGGGGTGATGCGGTTCTCACCCCGCAGGACGGAGTGGAAGTTGTCCGGATCGAAGACCCGCTCACCGCCGGGAAGCCCGACGGCCGCGCCGGTGCAGACGACGTGGTCCGTGGTGATCACTGGGGTGCTCCGGGTGGGGGCGGGGGCCGGGGCGGGGGTCAGCGCCGGGCGGGCTGTGCCGCCTGGAACGCTTGCCAGCTGGCGCTCAGGAAGCCCTGGAGCGCCGGCGCCAGGGCGGCGGCGAAGGTGTCGGCGTCGAGGCCTCCGCTAGCGCGGCCGCTGGCGCTGACTGCGGACTTCGTGACGGCCTGGACCAGCTCGCCCAGGACGTCCGCGGACACCGCCGGGGCGGCGGGCGCTGCGGGCGCGGGCAGGACACGGCCGGACCTGGGCTGGGTCGCGACCGCAGGCCTCGACCGGTCCACCGCCGGGGTCAGCTCTCCCAGGCGACCGGCGAAGTAGTCCGCCAGCTGGCGCACGCTCTTGTGGTCGCTCAGCAGGAAGCCAGCCTCGCGCTCCAGCTTGAAGTGCTCTCGGATCAGCGCCACGACCTCGGCCTGGCGCACCGTGTCGATGCCCAGGTCAGCCTCGAGCTCGAACTCCAGGTCGACCTCTTCCGGGGCCATGTCGACGCGCTGGCCGATGACCTTGCGGATGACGGCCAGGACCGCCGGGCTGGCGGTGGTGGCCTCGCCGGCGCCAGCGAGCCGGGCACTCGAAGCCAGGCGCTCGCCCATGTCGCCCAGCAGGTTGGGCAGGCCTTCGCCCGGCTGCTCCCGGACCGGGAAGCCCATCACCAGCATCGCCGCCAGGGAGTCCTTGAAGGACTTCACGCCCCCGATCTTGGGGTGGTTGGTGAACAGGGCCCGGTGAGGCCGGCGCTTGAAGATGCTGGTGGTGAAGCCGCTGAGCGCCCTCTTGGGGCCGACCTCGACGAAGACCCGGGCGCCGTCGGCGTACATGCGCTCCATCTGCGCGGTCCACTCGACAGGCGCCGCCACCTGCTGGGAGAGCAGGTCGAGGATGTCGTCGAGCTCGGTCGGGTACCAGCCGGAGTGCACGTTGGTGGTGATGGGCCGCTGGGGCTTCTTGATGCCCAGTCGCTGGAGGATCCGGCGCAGCGGCTCGCTGGCCGGCGCCACGATCGAGGTGTGGAAGGCGTGGCTGACGGGCAGCGGGTAGACCGTGATGTTCCGGCTGCGGAAGATCTCGCACGCCGCCTCGACCGCCTCGGTGGCGCCGGCGATGACGGTCTGGTTGGGGCAGTTCTTGTTGGCAGCCACCACGTAGCCGCCGACCTCGGCGAGCACGCTCTCGACCACCTCTGCGCTGCTGGCGATGCCCGCCATGAGCCCCGGGTCCTCGAGCACGATGCCGGCCATCTCCCGGCCGCGGGCGCTGACGGCCTTGAGCGCGTCGGAGAATTCCATCATGCCGCTGGCGACCAGGGCGCCGTACTCGCCCAGGGAGTGGCCGGCGACCACGTCTGGGTAGACGCCGTAGCTGGCGAGCAGCCGCAGGATGGCCACGTCCAGGGTCAGGGTCGCGGGCTGGGCGATCTCGGTGTTGCGCAGGGCCTCGAAGGCGGCCTTCTCGTCGCTGTGCAGCTTGCCGGCGATGTAGTCGGTGAGCTTGTGGCCCAGCTCCGGGGCCATGACGGCGTCGGCCTCGGCGAAGGTCTGGGCGACGACGGGGTACTTCGCCGCCAGGTCCAGCCCCATGCCGATGTACTGGCTGCCCTGGCCGGTGAACAGGAACGCCACCTTGGAGTCGAA
The DNA here is from genome assembly GCA_964344945.1 of uncultured Enterobacterales bacterium. Classification (GTDB taxonomy): domain Bacteria; phylum Myxococcota_A; class UBA796; order UBA796; family CAJQPC01; genus CAYFPX01. Next base: position 39,239 of record CAYFPX010000037.1, on the reverse strand, counting down.
GGGCACGTCCTCGTAGTGGATGCCGCGGACTCGCAGCAGGTCGGCGTTGCCGCCACGGCCCAGGATCTTGCGGACGCGCTTGACCTGCTCCCGGCGCTCCTCGACGGTCTCCGCGGCGGCTGCCAGCCGCACCTTGGCGGTGGGGTTCCAGCGGGTCGGCGGGCTCGTCTCCACCCGGTCGAGCTGGGCGAGCAGGTCCTCGTAGGTCAGCGTGCGGGCCCAGTAGGCGGCGCGCAGCTTCTCGGCGAAGCCGCCGGCGACCAGCGCCAGGCGCCCGGCGCCGCTGGCGGCCCGACGATCGGCGCGCACCCGATCGGCGCCCACGGGCGCCTCGAGCAGC
>CAYFPX010000037.1:24865-38889 GCA_964344945.1 uncultured Enterobacterales bacterium | reverse complement strand
GGCGGGAGCTGGGCGAGCAGGCCCTCGGTCGTGTCCGCGGAGAGGGCCCAGACCCCGGGGGGAAGCGGGAACTCGCCGGTGCTGGACTCGACACGGGGGATCGCGGTGGTGGGCTGCACGGAGGTGGACACGTGCTCCTCCAGGACCATGTGGAAGTTGGTGCCGCCGAAGCCGAAGGCGCTCACGCCGGCGAGGCGCCGCCAGCCTTCGGCCTGCCAGGGCTCGGCCCGGGTCTGGACCTGGAGCGGCACCGCGTCGAAGGGCACGTCGGGGCGGCCCTTGTTGAAGTTGATGCTGGGCGGCAGGACCTTGTGGTGCAGGGCCAGCGCCGTCTTGATGGTGGCCACCGCGCCAGCGGCGCTCTTGAGGTGACCGATCTGGCTCTTCACGGAGCCGATGCGGATCGGCCCCCGGGCGCCGCGGCGACCGGCGCCGATGACCTCGCTCAGCGCGTCGACCTCGACCTTGTCGCCGACGACGGTGCTGGTGCCGTGGCACTCGATCAGGTCCAGCTCGACCGGGTCGATGCCAGCGTCGGCGTAGGCCCGGCGCAGGGCGCGCTTCTGGCCCTGGATGTTCGGGGCGGTGATGCCCTTGCCCTTGCCGTCGGAGCTGGCGCCGATGCCCTTGATCACCGCGTAGACCCGGTCGCCGTCGCGCTCGGCTTCGGCCAGGCGCTTGAGCACCAGGATGGCAGCGCCCTCGCCCATGACGAAGCCGTTGGCGGACTCGTCGAAGGGGGCGGAGTGGTCGGGGGAGAGCGCCCCGATCTTGCAGAACTTGATGTAGGTGGGCACGCCCATCATGCGATCGACGCCGCCGGTGACGGCGACGTCGTAGTCGCCGTCCTGGAGGCCCTTCACCGCGGCCTGGATGGCGGCCATCGAGCTGGCGCAGGCGGCGTCCACGGTGAAGTTCGGGCCGCCCAGGTCGAAGGCGTTGGCGATGCGCCCGGCGATGACGTTGGACAGCTCGCCGGGCATGGAGTCTTCGGTGATCGGCGGCAGATCGGCCTTGATCGACTCGCTGAAGCCCTCGGCGATGCGGGCCCGCTCGGCTGCGGGCAGCGCGGCGTAGCCCGGGACCTTCTCCAGGGCGGCCAGGATCTCCGGGGTGCGGACGCGCAGGGTGTAGTCGTCGGTGATCTCACCGCCCATCGAGTTGCCCAGGATGATGGCGACCCGAGAGCGGTCCACGCGGCTGTCGTCGTCGAGAATTCCGGCGTCGCCCAGGGCCTCGCCCACGGTGTCCAGGGCCAGCTGCTGCACGGGGTCGACGAGCTTCGCGACCTTCGGGGGGATGCGGTACTTCCGGGACTCGAACTTGTAGTCCTTCACGAAGCCGCCGATGCGGGTGTAGGACTTGTCCGGGGCTCGCCGGTCGGCGTCGTAGTACTTGGCGGCGTCCCAGCGCTCGACCGGCACCTCGCTGAGGCAGTTCACGCCGCGCTGGACGTTGTCCCAGAACACCCGGATGTCCGGGGACTTGGGCACGTGCACCCCGACGCCGATGATGGCCACGGCGTCGCGATCGGAGACCGGGGCGTCCTCGGCGACCAGCTCGGCGGTCAGGTCCCCCACCAGGGCAGTCCGCGCCCCTTCGAAGGCCTGGGCGTCGCCGACCACCTCACCGCCTGTCGCGAGCAGCGCAGCGGCTGGCGTCCCGGCGATGGGCGCCCGCTCCCAGACCGCCACCTGCCAGAGCACGCCGGAGCCGACCACACCCGACGCCTCGGCGACGTTCGGGTGGCCGTTCCGGGCCCGCAGGGCCGTCGCGGTCCGCACCCGGGGGCTGCCGGCGAGCTCCGCCCGCACGGTGGCGCTGGCGACCGCCCTCTGCCACCCACCCATGGCGGAGCGGTAGGCCCCGATCACCGACGCGAGGCTGCCGTGCCGGCGAGCCAGCGGCGCGGCGAGAGCCAGTCCCTGGCCCGCGGGCCAGGCCCGCTCGACCGGGTCGTCGGCGGTGAACCAGCCCTTGGAGACCTTCCAGGGGTCCTCGCCGGCGGCCAGGCGGCGCACCACGGGGGACAGGGGGCTGGCGGTGATGCGGAAGCCGCGCACGACCCGGCTGTCGGTGTCGCGGGCGGACCGGACCCGGCGGGCCAGCTCGGCGGTGCCGTCGTACTGCAGGCTGACGTAGACCCCCCGGCGGGCCAGCTCGGCGCCGAGACCCAGCTCGGGCAGGCCGAGGACCTGCTCCCGGAGCACGACTCCGACCGCGCCGAGGGCCATGGCCGAGGCGGCGGTGGCGGGGCCCAGGCCGGCGTCGAGGATCGCGCCGTGCCCGTGCTGGGCGAGGAGCTCCAGGCCGTCGGTGGTGCCGCAGTGGCCACCGGCCTCGCGGCCGCGGAGCAGGATGCCGGCGTAGCCGCCGGGCACGGGGCCGGGCTCGGTGCGCTCGAGCCAGGTCGGGCGGCCCCGGACCGGGGCGCTGCGCTCGGCCAGGATGACCGGGCCGTTGCCCGGGGGCTGCTGGCCGGCGAGCACGCGGACCCAGGCGCCCTGGGGCACGGCGTCCACCGCGCCACAGGTCAGGTCGATGACCGGGGCGGCGCCAGCGGCGAGCACGGCCGGGGCCAGACCGGCCCGCTCCGCGGGGAGGATCACGAGCAGCAGGGGCTCAGACATCACAGCGCTCCAGGTGCGCAGCATCGGACCCAGGTGCGAAGGGTGCTACGCACCCAGGCACCGCAACATGCGGGTCCGCGAGAGGGGGGCTCGAGGGTCGGCCGGCATCAAGCACATTGCGTGCCAAGCTAAGCCGCTGTGGATCCGCGGACCTGCAACGATCGAGGGTCGCCCGTCGGGACATCCTGACGCCACCTGTGGAGCTCCTCCTCGCCTGCAAGCTGGAGGCCTGGCAGAGAGGCTGGCCTTGCTCACCGCCTGACAGGGACGCTGGTCAGGCGTCGACCTCGTAGGTGAACCGCCCACGACCCACCTGGAGCTGGTCCCCAGGCCGCAATTCGTGGCTCACCACCTTCTCGCCGTTCACCCGCACCGTGGCTCGCTTCGCGGCCTTGCGGACCTCGTGGCGGCGGCCGGTCCAGCTCAGCTCGGCCAGGACACCCTTCACGAGCAGCTCCGAGCAGGGCACGTCGGCTTCCTTGCCGAAGCGCAGCCGGTCCTTGCCGGCCAACCACCGGCCGTCGCCCTCCGACGCCTTGAGCACACCGTGGCGCAGCAGCCGGGTGACCTCGTGGCGGCGCTCGACCAGGGCCAGGGGCACCCGGAAGGTGCTCTCGACATCGAAGCCGCTCATCAGGCGGCCGTAGCGCTTGAGGGAGCGGATGGGGACGCCGTCGTAGACCTGGCCGGACTCCTGGTCGCCCAGGTAGCGCATGGTGAACGTGCCCAGGCCGACGTCGTCGGAGTGGCCCAGGACCCGCCGCTCCACCCGCACCCCGTTGACGAAGGTGCCGTTCTCGCTCATCAGGTCCTCGATCACCACCCCCTCCGACGTGATCGAGATCCGCGCGTGGTGGCGGCTGATGGACTTCAGGTTGAACGGCAGGTGGACGTCGTCGGCGCGCCCGATCAGCAGCGTGTCGCCGTAGACGAAGAAGTACTCCGGCGGCGTGCCCTCCCGGGTGACGACGAAGGCGGGACCGCCCGGGTCTTCGCTCTCGACGGCCTCGAGATCGGTCAGGGTGAGCGGGACGGGCTCGAGCTCGGGGGTGTCGCCAGGCATTCGCACCTCCAGACGTGAGGGTACCGGGAAGTGCCCCGCCACTCCAGTCTTCATCAAGGATCGCGGCCCGCGGCCGATGCGCGCACATGGCTCTGCCCACCGGCTTCCGCCCCCGGTCCAAGGAGGAACGCCTGGCCCTGGCGAAGATCCTCGCCGAAGCGCCCCTGCGCGTGGCCCTGGACTGCGTGGACGACGGCTGGGCGGCGGCGTGCCTCCGCGTCGCCGGCCGGGTGCCGATCTGGGCCGGCAAGGGCGATCGCAAGCGCATCGAAGCGGTGCTCGGCCGACTGGGCCTCCCGGGACTCGGGGACGGCGAGGCCGACGGGCGGCTGCTGCCCGGCCTGAAGCTCGAGCGCACCGGGCCCGTGGCGGCCCAGCCCCTGCCGGAGACCTCCGGACCCCTGGTGACCATCCTCATCTGCACCTACAACCGCAAGGCACTGGTCACCCAGGCGATCGCCAGCGCGCTGGCCCAGAGCTGGCCCCGGGAGGTCGTGGTCGTGGACGACGGCTCCACCGATGGCACCGCCGAGCTGCTGGAAGGGGTCGAAGGCATCCGCTTCTTCCGCCAGGCCGAGAACGGCGGCAAGGCGCGGGCCCTGAACCGCGGCCTCGCCGAGGCCGAAGGCGAAGCGGTCCTGGTCCTGGACGACGACGACCTGCTGCTGCCTGGGGCCCTGCACGTCCTGGCGGGCGGCCTGTTCGCCAACCCCCACCTGGCGGCGGTCTACTCGGACACGATCTACTTCGACGGCGACAGCGGCGAGGTCCGCCGGGTCTTCCCCTGCTCCCGCGCCCCTGGCCGCATGGCCCGGCGCGTGGTCTTGAAGCAGATCCCTTGCACGACCGGCGCCACCTTGATCCGCATGTCCGCTCAGCGCCGGGCCGGGGCCTATGAGCCCTGCCTGGTCCGCGGCGAGGACATGGACATGTTCCTGCGGCTGGCCCACGTGGGCCCGTGCGAGGGCATGCCGATCCCCACCTTCCTGGCCCGCAGCCACGACGGCTTGCGCGGCACCGCCCAGGGGCAGTGGCGCAAGACCGACAAGTCGTCCGAGGACGAGCGGGCGCTGCGGTTCATCACCCCGGTCTTCGCCCACCGCCACAAGCAGTGCAGCCCGGTGCACGACCGCACCGAGGCTCATGCCTGGGCCATCGGGCTGGGCATTCGCGGCCTGCTGCCTCGGGCCCGGCAAGAGCTGGCCCGCTGGGGGCCGCCCTACACCCCCTACGAGGCCTGGGTGCGCACCCAGTGCCGGATCCCGACCGCCGCCGAGCCGCCGACGGAGACCCTCGTGGTCGTCGACGACGGCGACCCCGGCGCCCTGGAGGGCCTGCTGGCCCGCGAGGTGAAGGGCCAGGCCCTGTGGGTCAGCCTGGAGGTGCCCCGCGACCCCCTCGGGGCCGTACAGCTGCACTGGCCCGGGGAGTACGGCGCCCACGCGCACCTGCAGCGCTGGGTCGTGCCCACCGGCCCCATCCACCTGCGGCTGAGCGCCGATCCCACCTGGCGCCCGCCGCCCCTCGAAGACCTCTCCCTGTTCCCGGACGCGCCTGCGCCCGACGCGGTCCGGGCCTGGTGCGCGCTGATGAACGTCAAGCCCCCTGTCGGCACCCGCCCCGGAGCCCGCGGCGTGCGCAGTCCCCTGGTCCTGGCCGCCCTGCGGGCCCGCCGGGTGCTGAACCGGGGCATGGCGAAGCGGGCCCTGGCCTTCGCAGGCGACGCCATCGCCGAGGACGGCAGCTGGCCCGGTGGCTGGTTCCTGGCCAGCGAGGCCTTCACGACCCTGGGTCGCACGGACCAGGCGCTGTGGTGCCGGCGCCAGGGCGAGCGGCTCCAGGCCGACGCCCGGGATCGGCTGAAGACCAGGACCGCCGCCTGATCTGACTGCGGCGTTCGGGGGAGTGGACCCCGGATCGCCGCAGTGACCCCGTGTAGACTCCGGGGCCGATGACGCTCCTGGTCCTGACAGCCTGCGCGTGGATCCCTCCTGGCGACGAGAGCTGGCGCACCGAGCCCGCGGGCGACACGGGGACCCCGGCGATCACGACGGACTCCGGCAGCGAGACCGACACCGACACCGACACCGACACCGCCGAAGACGCAGACGGCGACGGCTCCCCGGCCGGCGAGGACTGCGACGACGACGACCCCGCCCGGTCTCCGGAGCACCTGGAGATCTGCGGCAACGGCCTCGACGACGACTGCGACGAGGTGGACCCGGACTGCCGCCTGGCAGGCAGCCAGCCGGACAGCGCGATGACCTGGGAGCTCACCTCGGCCGCGAGCCAGGCGGGCTACGGCCTGCACCCCCTCGGCGGCAGCGTGCCGCGCCTGGTGGTCACGTCGAAGACCTACGCCTGGATCGTGACCTTGCCGCTGACCGGCGACGTCGACCTGGACACCCACCTCGGCACAGGCGGCTTCGCCCTCGACGCGAGCCAGCAGTCCCCACGCTGGCTCGCCGGCCGCGGAGACCTCGACGGCGACGGCTTCGACGACTTCCTGGTCAGCGACCTCGACGGGGATGCCTGCGGCTACTACGGCGGCAGCGTCGGGGTGATGGACGGCTCCCTCGACCACGCCACCTCGCCCGGCGGGGCCTCGCTCGGCAGCCTGTGCGGCGGCGAGTACACCCAGCTCGGCGCCGGTGGCTTCGACCTGGGCCCTGCGGCCTCCGGCGACGGCGCAGTCGAGGTCGTGGTGGCCACGCACCGGGCGGACCTGGGCACCTCGACCGCGAAGACGGCCCACCTGTTCAGCACGGTCGCGGCCGACGACACCTTCCTCGACAGCGCCCGCACCACCCTGAGCGTGCCCGACGACCCCGGCTCCGACGAGCTGTACGGCAACCAGACGGTGCTCCCGGGCGACCTGGACGGCGACGGCGTCGGCGACTGGGTGACCTGGGCCATGCCCAGGGGCGAGGAGGGCGCCCTCGTCACCTTCCTCGGGGGCGTGCCCGAGGGCGACCTGAGCACGGCCGACGCCGACCACTTCGGCGGCACCTATACCTGGGCCATCTACCACCTGCGCAGCGCCGGGGACCTGGACGGCGACGGCCTGGGCGACCTGATCGCCCACCAGTTCAACCTGGAGCAGAACCGGGACGTGGCCGCGGTCTACTACGGCGCCGACCTGGCCGACTGGGACGTGGCCGCGCCCGTGGCCATGCTCTACGCCGACAGCGGCGTCACCTCGGTGGCCGCGGGCGGCGACGTCGACGGCGACGGCCTCGGCGAGGTGATGATCGGCTCGGTCTACGCGGAGCCCGACGGCTACCGCTCCGGCATGGCGTGGATGGTGCACGGCCCCCTCCGCGGCTACGTCAACGCCTCCACGTCGAGCCAGGCCACCTTCCCGGGCACGGACTCGGACGAGTACTGGGGTGGGCCGCTGGCGCTCGTCGACGTCGACGGCGACGCCTACGCCGACGTGCTCGTGGGCGGCCAGGACGCCGGCTGGGTCAGCGGGCGAGACAGCGCGGTGTACCTGGGCGGGCCCGTCGACTGACGCCGCGGGCTCAGCGCGGCCCGAAGGCCTCGATCGGCCGCACCTGGGTCAGCCACAGCCCGTCGGCGAACCGCAGGCTCCACTGGACCGCGCCGTCTTCGTCGAGCTGCTGCACGACCGGGGTCTGGCCGGAGTCGATGAGGGTGCGGCCGTCGGCCTGGCGCCAGGTGTGGCCCAGGGCGTCGGTGCTGAGCTGTCCCACCGCCAGGCTCAACGGCGCCTCCGCAGTGCCGCGCCCAGGACCAGGACCAGGGCCCAGCCCCCGGAGGCAGGCGACGCCCCGCAGCCGCAGCGGCCCGAGCGCCCGCCGCTGTCCCCCGGGGTCGAGGCGCTGTCGCCCGGGTTCGCGGAGTCCGGCCCGCTGTCGGAGCCCGAGTCGACCCCGGTGTCGTCGGGCACGACGACGGGCCGGATCGGCGAGAGCCACACGTGCTCCAGGTCGTCCTCGCCGCCGTCGTCGCAGTCCTCGGGCACCTCGGGGGCCAGGGTCAGGTCGACGTAGAGCCAGTCGGTCAGGTCGGCGGCGGCCACGGTGACCGACCAGGTGTCGCCGTCCGCGGCCAGCTCCCACCACTGACCGGAGCCCCGCAGCCGCGCCGAGGTGACCACCTCGGACCAGGTGGTCGGCAGGGTCAGGTGCAGGCCGAGCCGCCCGCTCTCGGGCACCTCGGGACTGGCCCCGTGACCCCCGACGGAGACCCCGTCGACCTGCCAGTCCACCGCCACCGGCACCAGGGGGCCAGAGGTGGTGTAGCTGCGCTTGTCCAGGATGGCGGTGTGGATCGCCGAGCGGGTCAGCACCTCGCCCGGGTCGAGCACCACCACGGTCAGGGAGCCGGCGTAGGGGTGGTCCGTGCGCTCGGTGTCGAGCCCGCAGACGCTGCCGGGCCGGCTGTCGTGGGCGTCGGTGCCGCCGACGAAGCCCAGGTCCAGGCCCTGGTCCAGGGCACTCTCGACCGTGGACTCGGGCACGGCGGGTGACCAGCCCGGGTCCCACTCCGCCGGAGACGCCAGGGAGTTGCCGTGCTCGCTGTAGACCTCGACCGCCGGGGAGAAGACCGGGTCGTGGCAGGACCAGTCGGTCTCCATCGGCAGGGACAGCGCCGGGTGGTGAGGCAGCAGCAGCGCCGGCCCGAACCGCGCCTCGAACGACGCCGCCCAGGCCCACAGGTCCTCGCAGACCTCGACGGTCAGGGTGTCGTCGCCGTTGGGCTGCAGGTCCACCATGCGCACGGTCTCGAGCAGCGCCGTGTCGTCGTCGAAGAGCAGGATGTCCTTGTGGCCGATGGCCGTGCCGTCCGGCCAGCGGAGCCACAGCTCGGCCCCGGGGATGGTCACCAGGTCGCCGCCGTGCTCCGAGAGCACCTGCTGCCAGACCAGGCCGAAGTCCTGGGGTGTGGCGGTGGCCGGGCCGTTGACGTGGTCGGTGACGGCCATGAAGTCCAGGCCCGCGGACCGGGACCAGGGGCCCAGGTCCGCCACGGCGCCGCAGCTGCCCTCGCACTCCCCCAGGTCGCTGCTGCCGCCGTCGCCGCTGGCGCCGGTGTGGCTGTGGAGCTCGCCGAGGAAGAAGTCCTGGCCCTGGAAGGTCTCGCCGGCGAGGGCGACGCTGAGGAGCAGGCCGAGCATGGCTGTCAGCCTGACACCGGGATCACCGGGCCTGTGGCCATGCCCTCCACGACCTGATCCCCGTCTGCGCGGATCGCCGTGTCACCGAGCACCAGCCCCGCGAGCCGCGGCGGGCCGCCTCCGACCCGCATGACCGCCTGCACGGGGCGCGGTGTCAGGTCTTCCCCGCCCCCGCCGTCGGTCCGGGTCGCGCTCAGCACGCCGCCCTGGGCCACGATGCGGGCCGTGAAGTCCGCGGTCACGACCAGCGCCGCGCCGTCGACCAGCTGCACGCCGGCCTGGGGCGTGTCGTGCAGCGCGGCCAGGACCTCCTGGGTCCCCGGGTCCACCGTGGGAGGCAGGCCCCGAGGGCGTCGCTTGAGGAAGCGCCCGGCGACCTCGCGGCTCTCCTTGAGCCCCAGCAGGTGCCCCGCGACCAGGAAGAGCACCGCACCGCCGGCCGAGACCGGCAGCAGCATCAGCGCACCCACGCCCTGGAGGGGCCACAGGGCCGCAGCCAGGATCCCGCAGGCGATCAGCATCTTCAGGTGGGGCCCGCGAACAGCCACAGCACGCGCTTCTGCAGGAACACCAGCAGCAGCACGACCTCGACCGTCGCCAGCACCGCGTGGCTCGCCGGGATGCCGTCGACCCCCATGCCCAGCGGGTGGATGAGCGCCCAGGCCACCGGCAGCTTGAACGCCACGATGCCCAGCGCGATCCACATCGGGGTCTTGGGGTCCATCAGGGCGTAGAAGACCGGCACCAGCACCCGCTGCTGGCCGATGCCGAACAGCGCGATGGCGTACATGCGCAGCATGCTCGCGGTCGCCGCGGTGTCCGCCGGGGTGAAGGCGCCGCGCTCGAAGAGCAGGGCGACCACCGGCTCGGCCAGGAAGAACAGCCCCACGCTGCTGGGCAGGATGAGGAAGCTGTTGAGGTTGACGGCGTCGAGCAGCCCGGTGCGGAATTCGTCGTGGCGGTCCTGGGAGGCCAGCACGCTCAGCCCGGCCAGGGCCGCGACCGCCACCCCGCCGGAGATGATCGAGAACGGCAGGTGGGCCACCCGGAAGCTGTAGAGCAGCCAGCTGACCGGCCCGTCGCCCATGCGGGAGGCCAGGTTGGTCTCGATGAGCAGGTTGACCTGGACCACCGAGATCGCGATGAGCGCCGGCACGATGAACGCGATCAGCCGCTTGAGCTGGGGGTGCTTGCCAAAGGTCGGGCGGAGGCGGAAGCCCTGCCTGCGCAGGGCCGGGAACTGGACCGCCGCCTGGGCCGTGCCGCCGACGAGCGCGGCGATGGCCACGCCGAAGATGGGCTGCAGGCCCGTGGCCTCGCCGAACGGGCCCGCTCCCAGGCACGCCAGGATGACAGCGCCGTTGAACAGGACCGGCACCACCGCGGGCATGAAGAAGCGCCCGCGCACGTTGAGCATGCCCATGAAGACCGACGCCACGCTGATCGTGGCGACGAAGGGCGCGAGCACGCGGGTCAGCTCCGTGGCCAGGGCGAGCTTGGCGTCGTCCTCGGCGAAGCCGGTGGCGAAGAGCAGGACCAGGGGCTCGGCGAAGACGAAGGTGAGCAGGGTCGCCGCGCCGACCGCGGCGAGCAGGACCCCGAGCAGCGCGTTGGCCAGGGCCCAGCCGCTGCCCTCCCCCTCTCGCTCGGCGACGTCGGCGAAGAGCGGCACGAAGGCGTTGGCCAGGGCGCCCTCGGCGAAGAGCTCCCGGAACATGTTGCCGACCCGGAAGGCGGCGTTGAAGGCGTCGGCGGAGACCCCGGCACCGAAGGCCGCGGCGAAGGCCATCTCCCGGAAGAGCCCGGTGACCCGGGAGACCAGGTTCGCGGCGCCCACCAGCAGGGTGTTGCGCTTGATGTCGGTGGTCTTGCGGTCGCTCAAGGGGTGAGCCCGCCGGCGCGGACCAGGGCGGAGATGGCCTCGAGGTCCCGGTGCAGGACCCGGTCCTGGTCCCAGCGGGGCACGACCGTGCGCACGGCCTCGAAGGCGACCTGCACCCCGGGCGCCGACGCCGCCGGCGGCCCCTGGACCCGCTGGCCGTCGCTGTCGAAGGACACGCCGGCGTGTCGCCAGTCCAGGCCCTGGGCCGCGACCAGGGCCTCGATGGCCACGATCTCCGCCAGGTTCTGGAGCACCATGTGCGCGGTCCGGGCGGCGATGGGCGCCATGGACACGTGGTCCTCGTGGTGCTGGCCGGTGGGGATGCTGTCGGCGCTGGCCGGGTGGGCCAGGCCCTTGTTCTCGCTGGCCAGGGACGCCGCCGTGTACTGGGCGAGCATGAAGCCGCTGGAGACGCCGGTGTCCTGGACCAGGAAGCTCGGCAGGTTGCCGGTGAGCTGGCCATAGGTCAGCCGGAAGGTCCGCCGCTCGGCGATGGTGCCCACCTGGACCAGGGCGAGCTTGAGGTGGTCCAGGGCCAGGGCGACGGGGGCCCCGTGGAAGTTGCCGGCCTCGACCACCCGGCCGTCGACGATGAGCGGGTTGTCGCAGGCGCCGTTGAGCTCCCGGGTGATGACCTGCTCGGTGTGGTCCAGGGCCTCCCAGGCGGCGCCCAGCACCGCGGGGGCGCAGCGGATCGAGAAGGCGTCGGGCTTGCGGCCGAGCTGGGACAGGCCGGAGCCCGCGAGCAGGTCCCGCAGGCGGGCCGCGACCTGCCGGGCCGCGGGGTGTCCCCGCCCGGCCAGGGCGCCGTCGTCGACGCAGCGGGGGTCGGCGAGCACGACCTCCATCGACATCGCCAGGGCGACCTCGGCGGCGAGCAGCAGGCGCCTCGCCCGGTGGCAGACCAGGGCGCCGATGGCCACGGCCAGGGTCGCGCCGTTGATGAGGCTCAGGGCCTCCTTGGAGGTGGGCTCCAGCACCGGCAGCGCCGCCATGGCTTCGGCGGCGTCGACCACCTTGCCGTCCACCCGGGCGCGGCCCCCCAGGCGCAGCGCGACCCGGGCCACGTGGGCCAGCGGTGCCAGGTCGCCGGCCGCTCCGACCGAGCCCTGGCTGGGCACCAGCGGGTGCACGCCGGCGTTCAGCATGCCCAGGAGCAGCTCGGCAGCGGCGGGCCGGCAGCCGGACAGGCCCACGGCGAAGGTGTTGGCCCGGGCGAGCATCATGGCCCGCACGAATTCCTCGGGCAGGTCGGGGCCGACCCCGGCGCAGTGGCCGAGCACGAAGGCCCGGCGGCGCTCCTCGGCGGTGGCCTCGGCGGGCTGCTCCCCGACGAGCCAGGCCTCCTTGGACTCCAGGACGTCCGGCGAGCCCAGGGCGGCCCAGGCGGCGTGGGAGGCGGCCATGCGCGCCCGGGCCGTGTCGTCCAGCGCGACGGGCGCGCCCGCGGCCACGGCCGCCACGTCCGCGCAGCTCAGACCCTGTCCGTCGACCCGGATCACGGCCCCTCCCCCACCCCGAGCAGGCCCGGGCAGGCCGCTCGGACGGCGGCGACGAGGGAGCCGTCGGCGAGCACAGCCTCGACCGCGGCGACGGCCTCGGAGGGCACCTCGGCCTGGGGGCAGGCGTCGAGCAAGGCGAAGGCGGCGGCGGTCCCCCGGCCCAGGGCGACCCCTGGGTCCTCCTCGCGCCGGTAGCGCAGGGCCCGGGCGGCGCAGAGCAGCTCGATGGCGATGACCGCGCGGCTGTTCGCCACCACCTCGGCCGCCCGACGTGCGGCGGTGGTGGACATGGCGACGTGGTCCTCCTGGTCCTCGCAGGTGGGGATGGAGTCCATGCTGGCGGGCCAGCCGAGGGCCTTGTTCTCGGAGACCAGGGCGGCCGCGGTGGTCTGGAGGGTCAACAGCCCCAGGCCCGGGCGATCGCCGCGCATCGACGCCGGCAGGTCCGCGGAGAGGTTGGCGGTCAGCAGCCGATAGAGCCGCCGCTCGGCGAGGCTCGCCAGCTCGGCCACGGCGAGCTTGAGGTAGTCCGACGCCAGGCCGACCGGCTCGCCGTGGAAGAGGCCCGCGCTGAGCGCCTTGTCGGCGCCTTCGACCTCGAGCACGATCAGCGGGTTGTCCGTGGCGGCGTTGAGCTCGATCTCGATCTGGGAGCGGGCGTGGGCCAGGGCGTCGCGCACGGCGCCCAGCACCGGGGGCGTGCAGCGCAGGGAGTAGGCGTCCTGGACCTTGTCCGGCAGGCTGTCGGCGAGCTCGGAGCCGTGCATCAGGGTCAACAGGTTCGCCGCGCAGGCCCGGGCGCCGGTGTAGGGCCGCTGGACGTGCACCGCCGGGTGGAAGGCCCGGCGCACCCCGCGCAGGGCCTCGATGGACATCGCGGCGGCGATCTCCCCCAGCTCGACCAGCTCGCAGGCGTCGTGGGCCGCGAGGGCGGCGAAGGCCGTGGTGAGCTGGGCGCCGTTGGTCAGCGCCAGGCCCTCCTTGGGGCCCAGGGTGACCGGCGACAGACCGGCGGCCGCCAGGGCGTCGCGGCCAGAGACCCGGCGGTCGTCGAGCCAGGCCTCGCCGGTCTCGGCGGCGGGGTCGTCCTCATCGTGGGAGACCAGCAGGGCCAGGTGGGCCAGGGGCGCCAGGTCCCCCGAGGAGCCGCAGCTGCCCTGGGCGGGCACGATGGGGTCGACCCCGCGCTCCAGCAGGGCGCAGAGCAGGTCCACGAGCGCCGGCCGGCAGCCGCTGACCCCCCGGGCCAGGGCGTTGGCCCGCAGGAGCACCATCGCCCGCGCGACGTCTCTCGGGGCCGCCGGGCCCACACCGGCGGCGTGGGAGCGCACCAGGTTGCGGCTCAGCTCGGCGATGCGGGCCGGGGGGATGCGCACCCGGGCCAGGCTGCCGAAGCCCGTGTTCACGCCGTAGACCGCCAGCGAGCTGCCGTCGGGGGCCGTGAGCGCCCCGCTGGCGATGCCTTCGACCCAGGCCCGGGACGCCGCCATGCGACCCCGCGCCGCAGGCGCCAGGGCGACCCCTCCGCCCTCGCGAGCCACCCGGGCCACGTCCGCGACGGTCAGGCCGGTCCCGTCGATGTGGAGCGTGTCCGACACGGTCCGCCATCTAACGCCCCAGGGGTTAGCTCCGACCAATGATCTGGGACGACTTCTACCGCCAGCCGGCGCTCTACGACCTGGAGTACACCCACCGGACCCACGACGTGGCCTGGTACCGGGCCCTGGCCGACGACGTGACCCGCGTGCTGGAGCTGGGCGCCGGCACCGGCCGGATCACCCTGCCGATGGCCCTGACCGGGGCC
>CAYFPX010000037.1:22193-24855 GCA_964344945.1 uncultured Enterobacterales bacterium | reverse complement strand
CTGGCCGGCCGCCCGGATCGCCGGCGGGCTGATCGCCTTGGCCGCCGCCCTGCCGATGGCCCTGACCGGGGCCCACGTCACGGCGGTCGATCTCTGCCGGCCGATGCTCGAGGTGCTGCAGCAGCGCCGGGGCAACCTGGCCGATCCCGGCTGCATCGACCTGGTGATGGCGGACTTCACCCGGCTGGACCTGGGGCAGACCTTCCCGCTGATCGTGCTGCCGTTCAACGCCCTCCAGCACGTCTACACCCCCGACGACTTCCTCGCCCTGATGGCCACGGTGCACAAGCACCTGGCCCCGGGCGGCCGGTTCGCCCTCGACGTGGTGGTGCCCGCCCACGAGGTCTGGACGAACCGGGATCCCGACGGGCGCCACGAGCTCCGGACCATGGCCGACCCGGACGGCGGCAAGCTCATGACCTGGGAGAACGGCACCTACGACCCGGTCACCCAGGTCTACACCGTGCGCTACCACTACCAGCGCGCCAGCGGCGAGCGCCAGCTGGTACAGCTCCCCCTGCGCATGTACCACCCCCAGGACCTGCTCACGCTCTTCGCCCAGGCCGGCTTCCAGGTCGCGCGCAAGGCCGGCGGCTTCGACGGGCGCCCCCTCGAAGCGAACGCCACGACCCTGGTCCTGGAGCTGATGGCCGCGGAGGACCCGGGGCTCCTGGAATACTGATCGGCGTGATCCCCCTGCTCTTGACCCTCACAGCCTGCAGTCCGGCGTCGGAGTGCATCGTGGACGTCGACGGCGACGGCCACACCTCGGCGGCGAGCTGTCCGAGGGGCACCGACTGCGACGACGGCGACCCCGCGGTGCACCCGGGCGCGACCGAGCTGTGCAACGGCATCGACGACGACTGCGACGGCTTCACCGACGACGTGATCCAGGACCTCGACGAAGACGGCGCCTACGCCCTGGCCTGCGCCGGCGGCACCGACTGCGACGACACCTCCGCCGCCATCCACCCCGGCGCCGAGGAGATCTGCGACAGCCGGGACAACGACTGCGACGGTCGGGTCGACGACGTGGACCTCGACGGCGACGGCCACGTGGCCCTGGCCTGCGGCGGCGGCGACTGCGACGACGACAACCCACAGATCCACCCGGACGTGATCGAGAACTGCGTCGACGGCATCGACAACGACTGCGACGGCTCGGTCGACGTCGACGACTTCGACGCCGACGGCTTCTTGAGCGACGACTGCGGCGGCGACGACTGCGACGACGCCGTCGCCGAGATCAACCCGGCGGCCGAGGAGCAGTGCGACGAGATCGACCACGACTGCGACGGCGACCCCAGCGGCGTGGACTTCGACGGCGACGGCTACGGCACCTCGGACTGCGGGGGCCTGGACTGCAACGACCTGGACCCCGCGATCAACCCCGACGCCGTGGACGACTGCACCGACGGCGTGGACAACGACTGCGACGGACTGCTGGACAACGAGGACGCCGACGGCGACGGCCAGCCACCGGAGTCCTGCGGGGGCAAGGACTGCGACGACAGCGAGCCCACCGTCTACACCGGCGCCGACGAGCTGTGCGGCGACGGGCTGGACAACAACTGCGACGGCTCCACCGACCAGGCCAACGTGGACCGAGACCACGACGTCGACGTGGCCTGCGGCGGAGAGGACTGCGACGACAGCAACAACCAGGTCTACAGCAGCCTCGTGGACCTGTGCGACGGCATCGACCGGAGCTGCGACGGCAACGACTTCGACGATCGAGACGAAGACGGACAGCTCTGCACAGTCGACTGCAACGACGCCCTGCCGGGCGTGGGCACCGGCTTCCCCGAGCCCTGCGACGGCGTCGACAACGACTGCGACGGAGCCGTCGACGAGGACACCGGGAGCTGCTCGCAGGCCCTGCCCGGCGGCATGGACTTCGGCACCGGCTACGGCGCCTGGGGCATCGACGACTTCCGCTGGTTCCACCGGGACGGCGGCATCGTGTTCGAAGGCACCGGCTCCGATGCCTGGCAGGTGCTCGACTACAACACCTACCTCCAGCCCCCCTGGAGCTTCTCCGCCGAGATCACCCTCACCGGCGGCAGCTTCGGCTCCGAGCTGGGCTTGTTCCTGTCCCGCTACGGCGACGACGAGGACGGCTACCTGGTCGCGATCTTCGACGCCGAATTCAAGACCCAGGCCCACATGGGCCGCCTGGTCAACGGGGCCTTCAGCAACCTCACCGGCGACGCCATCACCCCGGTCCTCTTCCCGGGCACGGGCGTGCCCAACCTGATCTCGCTGGAGCACGACGGCCGGGAGATCACCGCAACCCTCAACGGCACCAAGCTCCGCAGCCTGACCCCCGACAGCAACGCGGAGACCGGCTACCCGAGCTTCGTGGTGTTCGACGCCGCAGGAGACAGCGTCACCGTGCTCTTCGACAACGTGACGGTGACGGACTGACCCCGATCCAGATGACAGGGATATCCTGTCAGTGTCCGGGACCCCCCAGAGTCCGCCTCCAACGCGGTTCTAGCGCTTTCCACAGGGATCCCCCGGTGCTATTGTGAGGATTTTCCGGGTTGACGCCCTCGTGGGCCACAGCTACAGTCCAATCACATCGTGGTTGAAGCCGCGCCTTCTGGCCGGGCCCTCTTCACGACATGCCGAGTGCGTCCCCCCCCCCCCATTCGGCCTC
>CAYFPX010000037.1:4703-22183 GCA_964344945.1 uncultured Enterobacterales bacterium | reverse complement strand
AGGCCCGGCCTTCCTCCTTTTTGGCTCGGTCGGCGTGTGCCTCCCGGCGCCCAAGGCGCAGGGCGCTGACGCGCCGCTGCGGGCCTCGGGCCGAGGTCCGAGGCCCGAGGCCCGTCGAGGCGCGCCAGCGCCCGACGTCGTTGCGCCGAGCCCGTCCGAGAGCCGCACTCGAAGCAGGAGAGCCCGCGTCGAGGGACGCGGGCTCTCGCCGTTCAGGCCTGACGCGACTCAGTACTCGCAGGGCTCCCGACCGCTCTCCTCGAACTTCTGCTCCTCGAGGTCGTCGTAGCCCCAGCGGTCCTTGCGGATGTCCTCCACCTCGAAGGAGCCGCGCACGATCATCGCGGAGGCCGACTCGTAGCCACCCATGTAGAGCTGGAAGTCGCCCTTCACGGTCCCGCCGACCTCGATGACGGGCTTCTCGCCGTTCACGTTCTCCAGGCGGACCCAGCTGTGGTGGCCCTCGACCCAGTTGTCCAGACCGGCGGCGTCGATGTCGATCGGGCGCCACTCGTTGGCCTCGACCTTGTAGCCGAAGCCGCACTCGCCCTCTTCCTCGGCGCCCGAGAGGGACTCATCGGCCGCGCCGTAGATGCACGGCTCGTCCATCCAGGCGTCGCCCCAGCCCTGGACCACCTCGGCGTCGCTGGTGAGCTGGTCGTAGTTCGGATCCTCGAAGTTCTGGTAGCTGTAGAAGAAGTCCTGGGTCTCGACCAGGAACTCCTCGCTGGCGTACTTGGACACGGCGAAGCCGGAGCGCCACTCCTGGGGCAGGGACCAGTAGTCCTCGTCGTTGTAGGGGTTGAGCTGGTAGCTGCCGGCGTTGATGTACCAGATGGTGTGGCCGTCTTCGTCGGCCGACCACTGGTCGAGCACGGGGTGGGCGTCCAGGTAGAACGGCACCGGATCGCCGACCACGTTGGTGCTCTCGTCGTTGTCGAAGGCGTTGTCGCAGTCGCTGTCGTAGAAGTCGATGAGCTCGTCGTTGTCGTCGTCGACGCCGTTGTTGCAGGCGTAGACGTCGAAGACGGCGGCGTTGTCTTCGTAGGGGGTGACCTGGGTGCAGTCCGGGTCGTCGCCGTCGACCCAGCCGTCACCGTCGTTGTCGCTGCCGTCGGTGCACTGGTTGAACTCCTCCTCGAAGGGGTCCACCGCGGTGTCGCAGCCGTCGTCGGCAGCGTCGACCAGGCCGTCGCCGTCGTTGTCGACGTTGTCCGTGCAGGGGCCGTCGGTGAAGCCGCGCTCGTAGCCGATGTCGCCGTCCTGGCAGTCCAGGTCGTCGCCGTCGAGCCAGCCGTCGCCGTCGTTGTCCAGGCCGTCAGCGCAGGTGTCGGTGGGCAGCTCGTGGGTGCCGGTGGCCGCCAGGCAGTCCAGATCCTCGGCGTCGGCCAGGCCGTCGCCGTCGTTGTCCACGCCGTCGCTGCACTCGGTGTCGGCCTTGGTGTCGAAGGCCTCGCCGTTGCCGAACAGGCAGTCGAGGTCGTCGAAGTCGGTCCAGCCGTCGCCGTCGTTGTCGACCCAGACCATCACGATCTCGCCGTCGTCGTCCCTGGCGCAGCCGTCGTCCTCGCTGGCGTCGGGCTCGCAGTAGGAGTCGAGGCAGGTGCTCATGCCGCCAGAGGGGGTCTCGGTCCACTGCAGGGCCGAGCCACAGCCGCTGTCGGCGTCGCCGTACTCGTAGGTCCACCAGTACTCGGTCTCGCCGGTCTTCTCGTCGATGACCTCGCTCTCGAGCACGTAGCCGATGGCCAGGCCGGCGTCGGTGCCGCCGTCGTCGTCGTTGTCGATGCCGTCGTTGCAGGCGTAGGCGGAGAAGCCGACCTCGGCGAGCCCGATCATGCAGTCCGGATCGAGCTCGTTGGCCCAGCCGTCGCCGTCGTCGTCGATCGGGACGTCGTTGTCGTCGGTGTTCTTGCAGGAGCTGCTGGGGGTGTCGGCCTCGAGGTTGTCCAGGCCGGACCGGCAGTCGGAGTCACCGGCGTCGAACTCGTCGAAGACACAGTCCTTGGCGGCGCCCTCGTCGACCAGGCCGTCGCAGTCGTCGTCGAAGTCGTCGCAGGTGTCGTCGGCCAGGGCGAGGGTGTCCTTGTCGGCGTTCTCGCAGTAGCCGGGGTCGCCCGGATCGTTGCGGATGCCGTCGTTGCACTGGGTCAGACCGAAGAAGCTGTTGTCCTCGTCGGTGCCGTAGATGCAGTCCGGATCGTCGGCGTCCTCCCAGCCGTCGCCGTCGTTGTCGACGCCGTCGTCGCAGGCGACGATGTCGTAGGGCTCCTCACCGGTGTCCTCGGGGACCACGGTGATGACGACCATGTCCTCCTCGTTGGCGTCCGCCGCCATGAGGCAGCCCGGGTCGTCGGCGTCGGAGAGACCGTCGCCGTCGTTGTCGATGCCGTCGTTGCAGCGGGTGGTGGAGATGCCCACCTCGTCGCCGTGGAGCTCGCAGTCGAGATCCTCGCTGTCGACCCAGCCGTCGCCGTCGTTGTCGTGGTCGTCCTTGCAGGGGTCGTCGTCGCTGGGGCCGTCCTCGAGGTTGTCGAGGGGGTTCTCGCAGCTGTCGTCGCCGGACTTGTTGGCGTGCCCGCCGTCGGCGTCGCCGTCGCCGTCGTTGTCGATCAGGTCGGTGCAGGCGTAGAGATCGTTGAGGCGGGCGTCCTCGTCGAAGCCGTCGACGAAGCAGTCGGGATCGTCTTCGTCGATCCAGCCGTCGTCGTCGTTGTCGACGTTGTCGCGGCAGGTCTCGGTGACCTGGGCCTCGGCGGCGTCGAAGGCGTGCTCGCAGCCCGGGTCGTCGGCGTCGATGACGCCGTCACCGTCGTCGTCGATGCCGTTGTTGCACTCGTTCGCCGCGAACCCGACCTCCCAGCTGTTGTAGAGGCAGTCGGGGTCGTAGTAGTCGGCCCAGCCGTCGCCGTCGGAGTCGGCGGGGTTCGCCGGATCGTCGAGGGTGTAGCAGGACTGGCCCTCCTGGATGCAGACCGACGGCTCGAAGGTCGGGTCGATCACGAAGGCGAACCGGAAGTCCTCCTTGCCGATCTCGTGGTGCACCGTGATCTGGAAGTCGCCTTCGTTGGTGAGCAGGGCCTCGGCACGCCAGGGCTCGTAGGCGCCCTGGTCGAGGAAGTAGGCATCGCTGGTGAGGAAGCCGAAGTACTCCGGGTCGTAGTCCGAGGGGGTCATGCCCTCGGGACAGCCGGGGTAGTTGCCGTCGTCGTCGGGCTCGGCTTCCGGGCCACAGTCGATGTGGGTCAGGGCTCCCCGGTTCACGGAGCCGTCCTCCAGGCTTCCGGAGGAGTCGTCGGCCAGCCAGACGAAGTAGCTGGCGTTGGAGAACGTGACGTCCTGCGGGTTGCAGGCGGCGAGCAGCATGAGGAGAGGACTCATCGGGACGCACCTCGTCCTGGACCGGAGGGGGGTCAGGAAGCGGGACATATAAAGGGCTGGTGTCTCCAGGGTCAACCGGCAGTCCGTCAAGCGGATGTGCTGGCTGGGAGGGGGCCTGCTCAGGGGCCGAAGATGGCCTGCAGACCGTCCTGATAGGTGGGGTGACGCCAGGCGAAGTTCAGGCCCTTCTCGAGTCTCTGGGTCTTCAGGCGCACGGAGTTGGTGTAGAGGCGCCAATTGTCGGGCGTGAAGCGGGGCTTGCGGCCCAGGCCGGCCTTGATCGCCTCGTTGCGGCGGGCGAGGGCGAGCTGCACGTAGCTCGGCACCCAGGTGCTCCAGAAGACCATCTTCTTGCCGCCGGCGTAGGTGTGCACCTGGTCGTAGAACTCCCGGGTGGTCGGCGTTGACCGATCCGCCACGTGGTAGATGCCCTCGCCGCGATCCGCGAGGGCCTGCAGGGCGTCGACACAGTCGTCGATGTGGATCACGGGGATGTGGTTCCGACCCTCGCCGGGCAGGTAGGCCTTCTTCGCCTGCATGCGATCGGACATCAGGAAGGGGAAGCCCTGGCCATAGACCGCGGCGATCCGCGCGATCGCCGCCCGAAATCCGAGCTGCTCCGCCGCCGCGAGCACGGCGTCTTCGGCCTTGACCTTGGCGATGCCGTAGTCGGTGTTCGGCGAGGTCTTGAAGTCCTCCTCGACCCAGAGACTCGAGCGATCGCCGTACACCGCACAGGTCGAGGCGAGCACGAAGCCCGCGAGGTCCCCGGCCCCCACCTGGCCCAGGGCCGCGAGCAGGTTCTCGGTGCCCTCGCGGTTGATCAGGTCGGCGGTCTGCTCGCCCTTGCCGCGCACGCCGCCGGCCAGGTGGTAGACGAAGCGGGCGCCACGCAGGCCCTCGGCCAGGGCCGCGCTGTCCGCCAGGTCGCCGCGCACCACGGTCGCGCCGAGCCCCTGGACGGCGGCTGCGCCGTCGTCGGAGCGGGCCAGGCCCACCACGTCGTGGCCAGCGGCCACCAGGGCCCGCACGAGGGCCAGTCCAATGCGCCCGCTGGCGCCAGTCACGAAGATCCGGTCTGCGGCCATCACCACTCCGAAGGGCGGGTGTTCTACCCCGATCCCACGGGGCCTCGCCACCTCGCGCACGGGCGCGGGAGCACGCTCCCGGGTCAGGAGCCGCTGTCGCCCGTGGTGTCGGTGTCCGTGGCGACCTCGCCGCTCCGTGCCGTGTGCACCAGGGTGCCGTCGGTGCTCACGTACCAGGCCTCGGGCACGCCGTCGGCGTCGGCGTCGGCGAAGGAGAACGGCGAGGCCAGGCCGCGACGGGTGTGCACGTAGCGGGGGTGCATGAGGTCGGTGCCGGCGTAGAGCACCAGCGCCGCGCTGCTGTTGGCGGTGTCCGTCAGCACCAGGTCCGACAGGCCATCGCCGTCCAGATCGGCCGCTCCCGCCACCCCGGACAGGCCCAGGTCGACGTCTCGCTCGCCGAGCCGCAGGACCGCCCGGTCGCCGCCCTCGAGCAGCTCGTCGGAGCCGTCGCCGTCGAAGTCGACCACCGCCAGGGAGCACCCCGGACTGCTGCAGGTCTGCAGCCCCGGACCCTGTCCGTCGAAGTCCGCGACCACCACGTCGTAGACGGCCGTGCCGAGGCTGTAGGTGGACTTGGTGCGGAAGCCCCCGTCGGTCTCGGTCACGTCGCCGGCTTCGGTGACCAGGGCCACCACGCCACCGCTGGCAAGATCCCCACAGACCATGTGATCGCCGGTGACCACGCCGACATCCTTCAGCTCGAGGGAGCCGTCGTTGCCCAGGCGCACCCGGTGGGCGACGGTCTCGCCGTCGCTGACCAGCACGTAGATCTGGACGTCGTCGCAGAGCACCAGCTCCAGGCCCAGGGCCTTGACCGCCGGGTCGTGGTCGTCGACCGAGGCCTGGCCGTCGTCGTAGGCGTTCAGGACGGTGGTGCCGGTGTCCGGGTCCAGGCCCACCTCGAAGTGCTGCAGCACCACACCCGACGAGACCTCGCGCACCGCGAGCAGGTCCGCCCGGCCGTCGCTGTCCCAGTCGTGGAACATCACCGGGCCGGCCAGGCTGAGGCCGAAGCTGGTGGACCCGCCGTCCTCGACGCCCCAGCTGCCGTCCTCGAACCCGCCGTCGTACACCCACAGGGCCTCGCCACCGACCGCCACGTCGCGGTCGCCGTCGTCGTCCAGGTCGCCGACCGCCAGCTCGCCGAGGCGGGGCAGGCTGGCCAGGCCGCGGTTCTTGAAATTGCCGTCTTCGGCGTCGGTGGTCACCGTGCGGAGCTGGGCGCCCGAGCCGTCGGGGATCAGCAGGGCGACGTCGTCGGTGCCGTCGCCGGTCAGGTCGACGATGTCCGCGGAGAAGTCGGAGAAGCCCAGATCGAAGCGCGTGGCGGACTCGCCGATGGCGTAGAAGCTCAGGTGAAGGTCGGCGTCGATCGCGCTGGCCGTGCCCACGCCGATGAGCTCAGGGGTGCCTTCGCCGTCGAGGTCCCGACTGGGCATCAGCATGCCGCCCGGGTCGAGCAGCCAGGTCAGGTCGGGATCGACGCGGTTCCAGGCCCGGTCGGGCTCGGTCCAATTCTCGACGTAGCCGTACCGAAAGGGGCCGTCGGCGGTGAGCAGGACGACCTCGGAGAGTCCATCGCCCACGAAGTCGCCGACAGCCACATCGCTCAGCTCGAGCTCACGCCGAAGGGGCGGCAGGGCTTCCCAGCTGTCGACGCCGGTCTGGAGCAGCACCTGGGCGCCCTGGAAGACCCCGTCGATCTCGGCGAAGGCGACGGCGAGATCCGGCAGCCGGTCCCCGTCGAAGTCGGCCACGTCGACCCCGCGCAGGCGAGCGCCCGGGGTGGTGAACCCGGTGGACCAGGCGTAGCCATCGACCCCTCGACCGCGCATCAGCACCACCCGGGTGGCGGTCCACACCACCAGGTCCTGGTAGCCGTCGCGGTCGAGGTCGACGGAGGTCATGCCGTCGATGAGGTCGGGCAGGGTGAGGACCGGGTCTGGCGGGACCGGCACGTCCGTGCGCTGCCACCAGACCGCGTTCTCGAAGGCCCAGGCCACGCCGCCGCTGCCACGGGCGATGTGCTCGGGCCAGGCGTCCACCGTGAAGCCCCGCTGCAGGGGCAGCGCGACGGCCTCGGTCCCCGTGAGCCAGGCCGTGCCCTCGCCCCCCACCCGGGTGCCGTCGGTCGCGGCGACCACCACGGTCTCGATCGCCTGTGGCTGCTCGCTCGCGATCACCAGGCTCCCGAAGCCCAGGCCATCGGGCTGGATCTGGCCGTCGTAGCTGGCGAGGGAGTCGCCGGTCACCTCGACCTCGAAGAGCTCCCCGGGCACCGTGGCGCCGTAGCTGTTCACGATCCGGAGGGGGATCTCCACCTCGGTGGTGCCGATGGCCGGACCCACGGCGATCCGCTCTGGATCGGACAGGGCCAGGACTTCGGTGGCCGGGACCAGCTCCACCGGCTCCTCGCAGGCCAGGAGCCCGAACAGGACGACGCCGATCATGCCGCGCCGGGGCTACTGAGCGTGCCAGGCCGAGCCGGCGAGGATCGCGGTCGGAGTGGCCTGGGTCCAGGTGGTGACGCCGCTGTTGTCGGCGCGCACCAAGCCCTCGCCGCTGGAGACGATCATCAGCTCGCCGCTGCCCGGATCCAGGTCGCAGGCGACCACCTCGCCCAGCTCGTCGGGCAGGATGAGTGGCTCCTTCTCCCCGTCGACGAGCTTGGCGACCTTGGTGGCCGCGCCGGCGCGGGTGCAGACCCACAGGGCCTTCGACGCGTCTGAGAACACGTAGCGGGCGCGGTCCTTGGTGTCGTCGAAGTCCCGCTCGAGCTCGACCAGGGACTGGCCCACCGGGTCGAGGCTGTAGCTGTCGGGGCCGCTGCCGTCGGAGTCCAGGTCCACCACGTAGAGCAGGCCGTTGCCGGCATCGGCGATGCCCGAGACGTCGGTCACGGCGCCGGGGGTGGTGATCCAGTGCTGCTCGCCGCCGTCGAAGCTGGCGATCCCGCTCCGGTAGGCCACGTACACCGTGCCGTCGACGACGGTGATCTCCACCGGGTTCTCATCGAGTAGGGGCTCCTCGAAGGAGATGGAGCCGTCGACCTCGAAGAAGCGCAGCGCGTCGGCCACGACCACCGACGAGCGGAGCGGGTCGAAGCCGATGGCGAGGGGTTCGATCCCTTCGATGTTCGGCACCCGGACGAGCTCATCGCCGCCGGCGTCGATGACGAAGAACTCGGACTCCTCGGCCCAGGCGAAGCCCGAAGTCGGGGGCAGCGGCTGATCGGTGTCGGTGTCGGTGTCCGTGTCGACGTCGGTGTCGGTGTCGGTGTCGGTGTCGACGTCGGTGTCGGTGTCGGTGTCGACGTCGGCGTCGGTCGGACCGCAGTTGGGGTTCTCGGGGCACCCCTGGAGCTCGATGGACGAGAAGAAGGGGTTGTCACACCCGATCAGGACCAGCGGAAGCAGCAACAGGGCGGGACTCCTGGGAACAGCCGGAGACTATCCCCGGCGCGGGCCATGCGCAGGCCAGATGCCCTCCGGCCCCCACCAGCGGGTCATCGGAACCCACCGCTCCGGCTGTCGGCGGAGGCGCGCCGGCGCCGCCCGGTGAGGGCCAGCGGGAGCAGGAGCCAGGCTGCAGATCCGCCCCCCAGGCAGCCCCCCAACAGCTCCGGGTCCGGCAGGCGCAGCTTGCCGGCGCCGAACACGGTGTCCGGTGCCTCCCAGGTCGCCCCGCCGTCGTCCACAGCCCAGGCCTGGGCCTGCTCGGCGACCTCGCGGGGCGTGAGGTGGGGGGCGCGGCTGGCCATCAGCGCCAGGGCGCCCACCACGGCCGGCGTCGACGCCGAGGTCCCGTAGAACCCGGTCGGACCATAGACCCCGGTCGTCAGGCCGTCCGGCCCGGAGATGTCCGGCTTGACGTGGCCGCCGTGGGTCGGACCCTGGGACGAGAAGAACTCGATCGGGTTGTCCAGGTAGTCCACCGCCCGCACCGCCCCGACGGCGAAGGCCAGGGGGTGGGCGGCCGGGTCGACCACCGTGCGGGCGGGCGAGCCATCGACCACCTCGCCGCCACGGGCGAAGAGATCGAAGCGCACGTCCGGATCGCCCGCTGCCCGCACCACGGCGATGCCGTAGAGCCCGCGCTCCGCGGTCTGGACGCGCACCTTCTCCACCGGCAGGCAGCGCTCGTCGCCGGGAACCTGCGGGTCCTCGGAGCGGCCGAGCACCACGCCGTCGGCGTCGACCACGATCACGTCCAGGTCGGTGTCGCCGCAGCGGGTCCAGTTGTCCCAGGTCAGCGAGACCCGCTGGGATCCGGCCCCCCACTCCACCCAGAGCAGATCCGAGCCGCCGGGCATGTCGTGGCGGTCGTCGCCGTCGGCATCCGTGAACCGATCGTCGTGGTGCTCGGTGGCGTAGTTGCCGGCCGAGGTCACCAACAACACGTCCGCCGCCGCCAGGTCCTCGACCAGGGGCGCGGTGGCTCCCGTGCCGTCGTAGAAGCTGTTGTTGAAGAAGGACAGCGACATCGAGACGAAGTCGATCTCCTCGCGCACCGCCCAGGCCACGGCGTTCTCGAAGGTCGTGAGGCCGTTGGCCCGGACCAGGTGCAGCTCCACGTCGGGCGCCAGGTCCCGGATGGTCTCGGCACACCCGATCCCGTGCACGTTCACCTCGAGGTCCAGGCGAGGCCGCAGGTCGTCGAGGGGGGTGGTGCAGCGGTCGTGGGCGTGGCAGTCGTGGGTCGCCACCTCGCCCAGCTCGTCGGTCCAGCTGCTGAGCGGGTACCAGCCCAGGTCGAAGACCGCGACCTTGACGCCCTGCCCCGTGAAGCCCGCCTCGTGCCAGGGCCGAACGTCCATCGCGTCGGCGGCCTCCCAGGACTCGTAGGACCCGAAGAGCTGGTCGGTCTCGGCGATCGGGGCGTCGCGCCAGGGCAGGCCGTCGCCCGGCGGGGCCGGGAGCAGGCTGCCCCGGCGGCTGGTGGCGAGGGCCTCGGGGTGGTCGGCGACGTCGACGCGCACCAGCCGGTCGTAGTCGATCAACTCCTGGGCAGAGGCGAAGGCGGCGAAGAGCAGGATCACGGGGGGCCATCGTAGACTCGTGTCGGTGTTCCCCTTCGAGCGACATCCCCGCTACCTCACTCTGAGCGAGGTGGGCCGGGGCGCGATGGGCGTGGTCTTCCACGTGCTGGACGAAGAGGAACGCCAGGAGGTCGCCCTCAAGACCATCGAGGGTCTGGAGCCGGACCGGGCCTACCGCCTGAAGCAGGAATTCCGCTTCCTGGCCGGGCTGCACCATCCGAACCTGGTGCGGCTCTACGACCTGGTCGTGGCAGACGATGCGGTCTTCTACACGATGGAGCTCATCGAGGGCCGAGACGCGGCGGACTGGGTCCGCGGCGAGACCCCGACCGAGACGCCGGTCCAGCCAGGCTCCCTGGCTCGGCTGGCGCCGTTGCTCTCCCAGCTCAGCGAAGGCCTGGGCTACCTCCACGGGCACGGCAAGATCCACCGGGACCTGAAGCCCTCCAACGTGCTCGTCGACGGCCAGGGGCGGGTGGTGCTGCTGGACTTCGGCCTGGGCTCGCCAGCGGCCGCGGACCACCTGGAGACCACCCTGGGGCAGCTGGCGGGCACCCTGCCCTACCTGCCCCCCGAGCGCCTCTACGACGCCCCGCCCGATGCCAAGGGGGACTGGTACGCGCTGGGGGTGATGCTCTACGAGATCGTCACCGGCACCCTGCCCTTCGCCGGGCCGGTGCCCTTGATGATGCGCCAGAAGGAGAGCGGCGCCCCGCGCGCGTCGGAGCTCTGTCCCCATGTGCCCCCGGCGATCGACGAGCTCATCGCGCGACTCTTGTCGCCGGACCCGCAGGAGCGGGCCGGCCGGGACGAGGTGCGACAGGCCCTCACCGGCCTGGAGGGCCCGAGCAACGAGGTGCCGGCCAGGCCCCTGCCCCTGCCGAGCGCCTTCGTCGGACGGAGTCGAGAGCTGGCGCTGCTCGCCCGCTGGCACCGAGACGGCCGCGGCAGCGGGCCGTCGCTGGTCGAGGTGACCGGGCCCTCCGGCATCGGCAAGACCACGCTGATCGAGCAGTGGATGCGCTCGAACCCGGGGCTGCTGGTGCTCAGCGGTCGGTGCGAGCCCCGGGAGGACGTGCCCTTCAAGAGCCTGGACGCCGTGATCGACGACCTGACTCGGCACCTGATCCGCTTGGATCGGGTGGGCGAGCGCCAGCCGCGCCCGCCGGGACTCGGTGCCCTGGCGGACCTGTTCCCGGTCTTCGCGCGGGTCCCGGGCTGGCAGCACCCCAGCACCCGAGGGCTCGCCCGCGAGCCTCGGGAGCGCCGGCGCCAGGGCATCGAAGCCCTGCGGGACCTGCTCGCCAGGCTGGCGGCCCGGGAGCCACTGGTCATCTGGATCGACGACCTGCAGTGGGGGGATCGGGACAGCCTCCCGGTGCTCCGGGCGCTGCTGTGCGAGCCCGACGCCCCGGACATCCACTGGATCTTCAGCGCCCGCTCCGAGGAAGACAGCCCGGCCCTGGCCGCGCTGCGGGAGCTCCCGCTGCCCCGAGGCGTGCGCAAGGGGGCCCTGGGCATGCGCCCGCTGAGTGCCACGGAGAGCCTCAGCATGGCCCAGCGCCTGCTCGGCCAGGACGCCGAGCACGCTGTCGCCATCGCCGAGGAGGCCGGCGGCTCGCCCTTCTTCCTGGATCAATTGCTGCGACACCACCACCGCCAGCAGGCCGAGGGCCGCGACGAGGCCCCCACGCGGGTCGAGCACGTGGTCCTGAGCCGGCTCGACGGACTCCCGCCAGGCGCCGCCCGACTCCTGGCCACCGTCTGCGTGGCCGGCCACGCTTCCCGGGGCCTGCTGCGCCGGGTGGCGGATGAGCACGAGGGCCTCGCGGAGCTGCTGCACGACCTCCGCGCCACCCGCCTGATCCAGGAGGGCCGGGGGGCCGTGCGCCCCCGTCACGACCGGATCCAGGACGCGGTGTTGGCCGTGCTGGAGCCCAAGGAGCGTCAGGACCTGCACGACGCGGTGGCCGTTGGGCTGCTGGCGGAGGGCGCCCCGGCGGCCCGGGTCCTGCCCCACCTGCTGGCGGCCGGGGACCGGGAGCAGGCCCGGACCCAGGCGGCGGCGGCGGCGGCCAGCGCCCAGGCGGCCCTGGCCTTCGAGCGGGCCGCGGAGCTCTACGGGCTCGTCCTCGACCTGACCGACGGCCCCGGGCCCTGGGACCTGCTGGCGGCGAGGGCCGTGGCCCTCGCCAACGCGGGGCACGGAGCGGCGGCGGGACCGCTGTTCCAGCAGGCGGCCGCCGGCTGCCAGGAGCCAGCACGGTCCTGGTCGCTGCGCCTCCAGGCGGCGGCCCAGCTCCTCAACTCCGGGCGCTTCCCCGAAGGCCGTGCGGAGATGGCCCTGCTCTTCGACCAGGCCGGGCTGGCCGTGCCGGCCAATCCCCTGGCGGCTTCGCTGTGGGGGCGCCTGCGGCTGGCGGTGCAGCGCAGCCCCGGTGGGCCCCGGGAGGACCCGGACCTGGCCCGGCAGGTCGACCTGCTCTGGGCCGCGGCCCGGGGCACCGCGATGGTGGAGCACACCCTGGGCGACGCCCTGGCCGTCCAGGCGCTGCACCAGGCCGTGAGGCTCGGCGATCCGGTCCGCCTGATCGGCCCGCTGGGACACGAGGCCGTGTCCCTGGCGAACATCGGCGGCCCCCTGTTCCGCAAGCGCAGCCTGCGACTCCAGGCCCAGGTCCGGGACCTGGCGGCGGCCTCGGGGGACCCCTACGACCACGCCTGGCAGCTCACGGTCGATGGCGCCTGTGCCTTCTTCCGGGGCCAGTGGACCCGGGCGGTCGAGAGCCTGCGGGAGAGCGGTCAGCGCTTCCGCGAGGAGTGCATCGGGGCGAGCCACGAGATCGGCGTGGCGGATCTGTTCCTGATGGGCGCCCTGGCGTGGCGGGGGGATCTCTCGGAGCTGCGGGCACGCCTGCCGGGGCTTCGTGCCCAGGCCGACGAGCGCGGAGACCTCTACACCGCGGTGGTGCTCCGTCTGGATCAGACCCTGATGGCCGAGCTCGCCGTCGATGCCCCCGAACAGGCCCTCGAGACCGCGGCAGCCGCCCTGGCCCGGTGGCCGGCCGTGGGCTTCACCTCCCAGCACTACCACCACCTGGTCGGCACGGCCCAGACCCTGCTCTACGTGGGCGACGGCGACGCGGCCTGGGAGGCCGTGGAGGGCCTGTGGCCGACCCTCGACAAGGCCGGCTTCCTGCAGCTCGAGGCCCTCGGTCAGGGCCTGCACTTCCTGCGGGGTCGGGCGGCGCTGGCAGGGCGGCGGAAGGAGAGCCGGGGCGCTCGCGAGCAGGCGCTCACGCAGGCGGAGAAGATCCTGCGACGGGGCAGCCTGCCCACCAGCGCGCCCTTTGCCGCGGCCCTCGCCGCGGGGCGGGCGGTGCGCGACCACCAGGACCCCCTGCCCGCCCTGGCCGTGGCCCTCGATGGCTTCCGGGACGCCGACATGGCCCTGAGCCGGGAGTGCGCGAGGCTGGCGCTGGCGGTGCGCCGGGGAGACGGGCCGGAGCACGACCGGGCCCGGGCGTGGTTCGAGGGCGCAGCGATCGCACGGCCCGAGGGCATGCTCGAGCTGATGCTCCCCCGGGTGCTGGGGGACACCACGCTGCAGGACTGATCCCCCGGATCAGTCCTGCGTTCGCCTCTTGCGCCTGGGTGTCTTGCCGGAGCGGCCGAGCAGGAACCCCAGCAGGTCTGCCGCGTAGTCGGCGTCGCGCTCCACCCGGTCGCTCGACAGCAGCTCCGCGATGCGTCGCTCGATGCGCTCCAGGCGCGAGGTCGGGTCGTCGTCGGACTGGGAGAGGTAGTCCTCGGCCTGGTGCTTCGACGCCCGCCGGAACTCGTTGAGGTGCTCGAGCTCCAGGTCCTCGAGGATGGCATCGACCTTGTCCAGGTGCTTCACCAGCTCGGTGGTGAGCTCCAGGCCCCGATCGGCCAGGGACAGGCCCTGCACCGCCTGCTGGAGCCAGGCGTCGCCGCCGAGCAGCTCCAGCAGCGAGCGCTCCTTCACGTCCCGGTGGTAGAGCCGGCGGTCCAGGTCCTTGAGGAAGGCGAGGTCGGGGAATTCCTCCTCCTCGACGTTCCAGGTGTCCGGGTCCGCGCCCATGCGCCGACCCTGGGCGTTGTAGAGCGGCACCACCGGGAGCTTCGGAGCGAGGCCGTGCTGCCGGTCCTCGACCGTCGGCAGGAGCTGGTGGAGGATGGCCTTCACCGCGTGCCGCGCAGACTCGTTGGCGGCCTCCATGGTGGTCATGCGGGTGTGGGTCACCATGTGGGTGCCGGCCATCACCCAGCGGAGGTGGCTCACCTCGTAGCGCACCAGCCCGACCTTGCCGCCCCGACGCGCAGAGCGCACGGTCTGGCGGCCTGGACGGCCCTGCCAGAGCCCGACCGTGCTCGCCAGGAAGGCGGTGGTGTTGGCCACGGGACAGCCGTCGGAGTCGAGCTGGATGTTCCGGTCGAGGTGGTAGTAGGCCGGCAGCGAGGCCTCCAGCGCGGACCGGTGCCCCAGGCCCTCGAGCACCTGGTTCCAGGAGATGTGGGCGATCTGTTGGGCGCTGCAGCCCCAGGCGATGTCCTGGGGCAGGTCACGACTGCGGGCATAGGCGCTCTGGTCCAACAGGTCCTGGCTGCCCAGGAGGTCGACACCGCGGTCCACCAGCTCGGGCTTCAGGCCTTCGTAGGGGTTGTTCCAGTCGCAGATGTCGACCGAGAGCAGGCCCAGGTACCCGGCCGAGGAGGTGGGCCGGAAGCGCCAGAAGGTCGGCTGGGAGATGCTGGAGAGCGCCCACTCCGACTCCGGGTAGTAGGTGTGGCCGTCGCCGATCGTGAAGTTGGTCTGGAAGTAGTACTGGATGCCCACCATGTGGCGCATCGGGATGTGGTGCCAGTCTTCGCCGGGCTCGCGCTGGCCCATCGGGGGCTTCCAGTCGACGTCCTCCTGGGAGGTCCAGTTCCAGA
This sequence comes from uncultured Enterobacterales bacterium, assembly GCA_964344945.1. Taxonomy (GTDB): domain Bacteria; phylum Myxococcota_A; class UBA796; order UBA796; family CAJQPC01; genus CAYFPX01. The sequence goes on along the minus strand of CAYFPX010000037.1, from coordinate 7,714 downwards.
AGCGCCCCAGGTCGCCGCCGAGCCGGAAGGGGGCGAGCACCGTGGCCTCCGGGCCGAGCGGGGGCAGGCTGTAGCCCTCATCCTCCAGGATGACGCGGAGCCCCATGGCCGAGGGATCCCGGGTCAGCTGGGCGAGCAGCTCGCGGACCTGAGGCAGCGGCAGCGCCAGCACGTGGAAGTCCGGGTGGCTTGCCTCGTGCTTGGCGGACTCGTCGAGCCAGACGTAGCTGCCCTCCGGGTCCGGGCGGGCAGGGATGAGCTGGTCGTGCTGGCCAGCTCCCCCGTCGAGCGCCTCGACCACCACCTCCGCGAGGCTGGTTGCGACCTTGTCGGTGTCCTTGCCGCGGGGAGCACACAACAGCTTGCGGGCCTCTCGGTGATAGGTGTGGCGGCGCCCCTGGGCGGACCGGCCACAAGGCGTGACGATGGCCTGGATCTCGCCCTGGCCCGCGGTCCCTGCCATCAGTCCGCGCACCCGACCGACGAAGAACCGCACCCCCTGGCGCTCCAGGTACTGCTTCCAGGGCCGCAGCCAGACCTGGCTGGTCGGACCGTTCAGGGTCATGTCCACGAACTCGCTGTCGCCGAACTGGTCGGCCATCAGCTGCAGGGCGATGTTGCCGTAGGTGCGGGCGTCGGCCTCCTTCGGGTTGAAGGCCACCAGCGCCTGGGCCAGAGCGTGCACCTGCCGCTGCATGCCGTCGCTCAAGTCCTCACCGTTGATGAACTGCCACCACGAGACCTTCTCGAGCTTGTGTTCGCGCCGCTCGGAGCAGGTCGTGAGGTACTTGAAGAGACTGTACTCGAACTTGATCAGGTCCTCGTCGGTGATGCCGAGCAACCTGCGCCAGCGCTTGAACAGTCGCCGGAATTCCGCGTAGCTGTTCGGCTTGCCCCGGATCACCTCGGCCGGCTCCAGGCCGTCGACCATCGCCACGCCCTGGCGGGTGGTGGGCAGGAGGTTGTCGTGGACGGTGTCGAGGGTCTCCAGACCCTGGTCGTCGTAGATGGGGATTCGCTGAAGGGTGTCGCGCAGGTGGCGGTAGTGGGCCGGGAAGAAGCGGTAGCCATGCTCTCCCGGCAGGCGGTGTTCGAACACGTAGAAGTCGACGCGGTTGTTCGCTCGCCGGTCCTCGGCGCGCAGGCTCGGTGCCACCGGGAACTCCGAACCCAGGCCTCGGGCGTCCAGGTGCGGGGCCAGCTCGGGCCGCAGGGCCTTCAGGGCGGCGACGGTGGCCCGGGCCTGCTGCAGACTGACCCGGCGGGACTGCGGCGGGGTCAGGTCCGTGTCGGTGTACCCCCGAACGCAGACCCACAGGATGTCCCTGTCGATCATGCTCGCGAGGGAGGCCAGGCGCTTCCGGTGGCCCGCGGCCACCTTCGCGCCGTCCGCTCCCACGAGACTGTCGAAGTCGTAGTCGAACGTGACGCGATCGGCCGAGCTGATCACCTTGTTGGGAGCCATGGCCTGGATGAGACCCATCAGTCCCGGATCCGAAGCAAAGGCCACCCGCGAGGTCTCCATGGCGCCGCGCGCGAAGTCTTCGGTGAGGCCCTGGGGCAGGCCCTCGGACCCGAGAGCCTCCGGCGGTCCCCGGTCCGCATCCAGTCCCAGAAGCCCTACGATGGTCACCGCAGACCAGGGCTCGCCGCCCTCGCCGTCGACCTGGTTGCGCCGCATCGACTCGAGGAGGGCGCAGTCCGCCTCGGTCAGCTGAATGACGGCACGCTCGGCCCGCAAGAGCCCCATCTCGTGCAGACGCAGCAGCTGGGCCAGGAAGTGCGCTCGGTACTCGCGCAGGGAGTCCGCCAGGTTGTCGGCGACCACCCGGAGCTTCCAGAGATCGTCGGCGACCCAGGGGCCCTTGCGCCAGTCCGCGGCGGCTTCGAAGGCCGGGCCCGTCCAGGGCGCCGGCCCGTCGGAGCCTGCGCGTCCCGCGGGGATGTGGTCGCTCCAGCCGTCCAGGTGGCCCTTGTCGTCGCGTTCCTCCGGGCAGCGGCAGCGCACGGTGAAGGGCACGTGACAGGGTCGGGTGGTGGGGGTCAGGTTGCCGCGCAGACACTGCAGCACCGCGCCCAGGGCGCGCTCGCCACGGGTCGCGCTCGCCGAGCGCAGGTGGGGGTGCAGGTCGAGCACCGCCAGCGGCACCCGACCCCACTGGCTGCGGGCCATGCCGCCCACGTCACAGCGGCCCTCCTCGTCGAGGTGGAGGGCCTTCTCGACGACCTGGACCACGAAGCCGCGCTCCACGAGCTCCTGGGCCACCGTGAGGCCGCTGACCCCGCCCCCGTAGATCGTCGCGATGGGCGCGGAGTCGCGGTCCTTCCTGCGCCGGGTGGTGTCGACCGAAGCCGGGCGGACTCGAGAGTCCTGCGCGGCCGGGAGGGGAGGGGTGGGGCCCATGTCACTCCTGAGCCCGCCAGTGAGCCATGAGCGGCGGGAAGCCGGGCGACCTTATCGCACCGTGCACATAGGCCTGCAGCGCGTCGTGGAAGACCGCGAGGTCACCCAGGGAACCGACCACCTCGAGGCGGCCGTCCAGGACGGCATCGATAGTCTCCAGTCCACCGTCCAGGAGCTCGTCGAAGGCGCGCCGGGAGAGCCGCACCGACACGTTCGCCGATGTCCCGGCCCCAGCGCAGGTCACCGGCCGATCGGCGCGGGCGGCGACACGCGCGACCTCGGGTCCCACGCCGATGTGCACCGTCCGGTCCTGGAGCAGGGCCTGGAGCCGGGCCAGGTGCTGAGGAGACTCGCGCTCCAGCACCTCGAAGGACCGGGAGAGCAGCACCACGAAGCCCTCAGCCATGGCGCACGTGCTCCAGCAGGCCCGGAGTGGTGTACGCGAACGCCTCACCCCGCACGGATCCCGTCACCTCGTAGTGGCCGTGGACCTCGTCGAGGCGCACCAGGCCGAAGGGATCGTCGTCCGCGGGGATCAGCACCTGGGCGTGGTCCGCGGCCACGAACCGAACGCCCACCCGGTCCCCGGCCCCCTCGGCGGCCCACC
>CAYFPX010000037.1:0-4670 GCA_964344945.1 uncultured Enterobacterales bacterium | reverse complement strand
GGGGCCCCCGCCCGCCACTCCCCGGGCGGCCAGCCGCACGACCGGGGGAACGCGCAGCACCGAGAACTGACGCAGGACCCCGCGGTGGGCGACTCGGATCTCCGGGTCCTGGAAGGTGCGCACCTGGATCTCCCGGCGCCACACCAGCAGTCCCTGGCTCAGGGTCCGCAGCCCGCGGCCGTCGGACACCCGCACCAGCACCAGGTCCCAGACTCCCGCCGGGTCGTGCACGTAGCCCCAGTCCCAGCGCAGCTCCTGGCCCCAGTCGAAGTGGCCCCAGTTGTGGTCGTGGTACGCCGGGGCCCCTTCGAAGGCCCGGGGCTCGCCGTCCCACCACACCGTGCCGCGGGCCCGCAGGCGGGGCACCACCACCCAGTGCATCGCCGAGCCGCGGCCCAGCCGGATGCTGCTCGGCAGGGTCGGCTGCTGGACGGGCTCAGCCTCCACCTCCAGGCGCAGGCGCCCGGTGGGGTCCTCGGCCCGAACGCAGAGAGTCTGGTCCCTGGCGCCGAACGCATGCGGGCCGAACGCAAGCCGGAGCTCCCCACCCACTGCGGTGCAGTCTTCCAGCCGCTGGTCCCAGACCCCGCCATGCCACCGTGCGGTCCGCCAGAGCAGGGCCAGCCGTGGCCTGATGCGTTCGGTGCCATGCTCCATCAGGCTGAAGTTGCACAGGATCAGGCCCTCCGGCAGCGCCAGGCTGAGGTGGAACCACTCCTTGTGACGGCCGCTGGGCGCGTGCTCGCCATGCAGCCCCCGTCGCAGCGCGTTCGTTCGGAGGAGCGCCACTATCGCAGGAATTCCACCGGCTCGCTGGTCGCCTCGGGCGGTTCCACGGGGTCGGTGGAGGCGCCCGCCAGGTGCCGGCGCACCGTGCGCCGCAGGCTGAGGGCCCCGAGCAGGGCCAGGGCGAGAGGATCGTCGGACGCGACCGGGTGCGGCTGCTCGGCCTGGACGGCCAGCAGCCTGTCCAGCCGGGCGCCCAGCGCCAGCACCCCCAGGCCCAGGCCCAGGACCGGGTTGCGGTCCTGGAACTCCGGGGTCTGCCGCTCGATCAAGGGGATCCCTGGAGCTCGCGGAAGAGCTGGTCCAACACCAGCTCGCGATCGGCCGAGCCGGCGGCCGTGGCCATGGCGTCGACCAGGGCCGACGGCAGCAGCTGGCCTTCGTCCTCCTCCAGCAGCCACATGGTCACGTTGTCGAAGACCAGGTGGGCCCGCTGGAGCAGCTCGGCGTCGGCGAGCCTCGCCTGCCAGTCCGAGCCCTCGGAGGTCTCGGCGAAGGCGCGGCCCTCGGCGACGAGGGCCGAGAAGGCGGCCCGTGCGGCGGCGGGGTGGGCGAGGAGCACCCGCTGGACCGCGGCCAGGGCCTGGGCGATCCCGTCGCCCTCGGCGGGCTTCCAGCCCACCCGGGGCAGCTCGGTGCTCACGCCTCGACGTTGGGCAGCAGGCGCACCCAGAGCTGCAGGGCCGGCTGGTCGTCGGCCAGGACCGGCACCAGGACCTCGGCCGCCGACGGGGGCAGGGTCAGGCCGATCCGGACCCGGCGCTCCTCGCCGGGCGCGAGCTCGCAGGAGTTCGGGTCCAAGGTCAGCGGACGAGCCTGGAGGGGGGCGCCCTGGGCATCGAACCAGCGGGGCGGGCCGAAGGTGAAGCGGGCGGCGCGGCTGTGGTCGTTGGCCAGCAGGAAGCGGGCTGCGGTGGGTCGACCCGCGGGACCGCGCACGGTGACTTCGTGCTGGGCGAGGCCGTCGCCCGGCAGGGTGCGGCCGAGCAGGTGCTCCGCAAGGACGGTCTCCCGCTGGAGCCGCTCCTCCCGCTCGCGCAGGTGGGCTCTGGCTCGCTCGTAGGGCGAGGCGCGCTTCGCCTCGAGACGCTCCTTGAGGTAGCGGGCCTCGAGGGCATCCACGAGTGTGTCGGGGTCGGCCCGGCGCAGGGTCGCGACCCACTCCCAGGGCGGTCTCATGCCGCCGACTCTACCAGGACCGGTCGGCCACGTAGGCGACCAGCCCGACCAGGAAGTCCCGGTGGACCCCCCCGCCGAGCCCCTGGAGCCGCTGCTCCAGGACGCGCTCGGCTCCAGCGGCCCAGCGGCGGGCCACCCTCGCGGCGTGGTCCAGGGACCCCGCCCGCTCGATCAGGCCCCGCAGGACCGTCACGTCGGCGCCGGTCTTGTCGCCGGGGGCCGGTCGGGCCACGTCCCGGGGCCGGGGCTTCGCCAGGATCCGGGAGGCCACGGCCCGCTCCGCATCCGAAGCCTCGGCCAGGGCATGGCCGAGGATCAGGGTGTGCTTGCCCTCCCACAGATCGCCGTCCCGCTCCTTGCCCGTCGCGTCCTCGGCCCCCGCCAGGTTGAGCAGGTCATCGGTGATCTGGAAGGCCACGCCGAGGAAGGTGCCGAGCCGGCCCAGGGCCGCCTCCAGGGCCGGGTCGGAGTCGGCGCACAGGGCGCCGACGGTGAGGGGGGTGATGAAGCTGTACCAGGCGGTCTTCTTCCAGACCATGCGCACGTAGTCCCGCTCCCCCGGGCTCCAGTGGCCGTCTCGGATCCAGGCGAGCTCGAGCATCTGACCCTCGGCGGACTCCCGGGCCATGCGGCCGAAGAGCGAGAGCACCCGCAGGGCGGGGCCGAGCCCGATCGTGCGGGTGTTCTCCAGCAGGGGGCCCAGGGACAGGGCGAGCATGCCGTCGCCCACGTTCACGGCGATGGGCACGCCGTGCTCCCGGTGCAGGGTGGGGCGCTGGCGGCGCAGCTCGGAGCCGTCCTCCACGTCGTCGTGGACCAGGAAGGCGTTGTGGTAGAGCTCGAGCACCGCCGCGGTGGGCAGGACCCGGTCCAGGCCGCCACCCAGGGCGCGGCAGGTGGCGATGGCCAGGGCCGGCCGCAGGGCCTTGGCCGGTCGCAGCGGGTAGTCGAGCATCAGTCGGTACAGGCCGCCGGTGTGGCGGTCGTCTTCCGGCAGGAAGCGCTGGAGCTCGGCGAGCGTGTGCTCGCGGCAGTCGGCGAGGTAGGCCTCGAGCGCGGCGGTGTCCACGGGCGGAGCCTACCGTCTCACAGGTGCGCGAGCCGGCGTATGCATTAGGGACGCCGCCTCCGGAGACCCCTTGGCGATCCCCTTTCCCTGGCGCCTGCGCCTGAAGCACCTGGGCCGCGCGACGATCCAGGTCGAGCGCCCGGGGCGCACCCTGGTCTTCGATCCCTGGGAGGCGCCCCCGGGCGAGCCTCTGATCGTGCTCACCGGCGAGGAGTGCGATCGCCTGCTGGGAGCCACGGCGGTGGTCGAGGCCGATCGCCGCCCGGAGCTGGTGGCGAGCCAGGGACTGCTGCACTGGCTCGGGGACCGCGGCGATCTCACCGGGCACCTGCCCCCGATCCAGGTCGACGGCGTGGCCTTCGACGTCGAGCCCTACACCCCCATCCCCTGGGCCACCCCGACCGAGGCCCTGCGCAAGGCCGTCGCCGGGCTGCGCCGCCCGGACCTGGCCGCCGCGCGGCTCAAGCGCAAGCTCGCCCGGCCGGGTGTGGCGCCGCTGGCCATGCAGCTGACCCTGCCCGATCGGAGCCGGCTGGTGCACCTGGGCTGCGCGCTCACCTCGTTCCTGCCGGCCGACGAGCTCGAGCGCCTGGTCAAGCGCTTCCGCGGGGCCGACTGGCTGATCGTCGGCGCCGACTACGGCGAGCAGGAGGCGGTGCTGGCCCACGTGCCCGCCTTCGAGGCCGGGGTGGTGCTGGTGACCGACCTGCTGAGCGAGGTCCGTCGCGAGCTGGGCATGCCCACGGAGCTGCTGACACCGCTCGTGGACCGGCTCGTCGCGGCCGGGGTCCGGGCGCACCCGTTCAGCCGGGGCGCCAGCCACCGCTTCGAGTAGGGGATAGCCTCCCCTCCTCGCTCGCCGGAGGCCCCCGATGTCCCTGACCCTGACCTACTTCGACTTCGACGGCTCCCGCGGCCTCGAAGCCCGCCTGGCCCTGAGCGTGGCGGGCGTGGACTTCACCGACGACCGCATCAAGCGAGAGCAGTGGCCGGGCCTGAAGCCCCAGGTGCCCTTCGGCGCGCTGCCGGTGCTGACCGTCGGCGACCGGCGCCTGGCCCAGTCCACGGCCATCCTCTTCTGGGTCGGCCGGACCCACGGGCTGCTGCCCGAGGACCCCTGGACCGCGGCGGAGCACGCGGCCCTGATGCAGTCCGTCGAGGACCTGCGCCACAAGGTGCCGGGCTCGCGGGGCAAGGACCCGGACACGCTCCGCGCCGAGCGCCAGGACTTCGCCAGCGGCTGGCTGCGCCAGTGGGGGGAGACCATCGCCGCCCGCATCCAGGGGCCCTACCTCGAGGGCGACGCGCTGCATGTCGCGGACATCAAGCTCTACGTCATCCTGCGCAGCGTGCTCGGCGGGGTCTACGACCACGTCCCCGGCTCGATCTTCGACGACCTGCCGAAGATCAAGGGCCTCTACGACGCGGTCGACGCACACCCGGCCGTGCGAGCCTGGCTCGACCGCTGAGGCGCCGAGGGCGCCTGGGGCGAGTGTCCGGAGAGCGGACAGTCAGGCGCCGCAGGGGGGTCTGCGGGGGGTGAGGGGCGCGATCCCTCGAAGACGGTCCAGATCGATGGGCCAAGCCGAGGTCGCGCGCCAGGAGCAGGTGGTACTCGACCTCACTGGCCGAGCCC
>CAYFPX010000036.1:24359-48412 GCA_964344945.1 uncultured Enterobacterales bacterium | reverse complement strand
TCCGCGCTGCCGGTCCAGGTCGCGCTCGCCTGGTCGTCCAGCCAGAGCACGCCGAAGTCTAGGATGGCGCTGTGGACACGTTCTCCTCTCGCCGGGAGCGGAACCTCTGGCTCGGCGCTGGGGTCGTGCTCGGCCTCATCGCCGCGACCCTCGGGCTCGTGGGGCTGTTCCGGGACCTGGTCCAGGACCAGCGACTGGTGGAGCACCTGACCTTCTGGGCGGCGATGGGCGTGTTCGCGACGATCGGGCTGCGTGGCGTGATGAAGCGTCCGAACGACGGTCGGGTCGTGCTGGGCGTGGGCGTCGCCGCGACCGTGGCCCTGGTCGTGCTGCGTATGCTCACGCCCGAGGCCCGGACCCACATGGTCGAGTACGGCGTGCTCACGGTCTTCGTCTACGAGGCCCTGAAGGAGCGCGCGGCCAACGGGCGCTCCGTGCCGGTCCTGCCCCTGGTGGCCTTCGCCCTGCCAGCGGCGGTCGGCGTGCTCGACGAAGGGACCCAGCTCCTGATCCCGAGCCGGGTCTTCGACCCCGTGGACATCGCCTTCAACACCGCTGCCGCGGGGGCGACGGTGCTGGCGCTGTGGGTCCTGGGCTGGATCCGGGCGCGACTCTCGGGCTGATCAGACCTCGCACTCCCCGGCCACGACGTACCTGATCTCCACGGTCGAGCCGCCCCTCCGGGGACGCGGAGGACACGGCGGCCAGGTCGAGCCCGCGCACCCACCGATCCCGGGCCTGGCGCGGATCCGCTCAGCGACACCAGGTGGCCCCGGGCGATGAAGTCGGCGGGGTCCCTAGTGTTCTGGACCAGAACACTAGGCCTCGCACCATGACGCGGCGCAAGGCTCCGCCCGGCAGCCGCACCTTAGGATCTCGCCGGGATGTCGCTGCTCCTCCTCACGCTGCTGGCCTGCGATGACACCATCTTCGGCGTGCCCGTCGGCGGCGTCAGCGACAGCGCGGACCCCACCGACGCCCAGGGCTTCTGCGCGGTACTCCAGGTCTTCTCGGACCACTGCTTGCACTGCCACGACGCCGGTGGGGCGGCCGGGGGGTTGGACCTGGAGACGGACCCGCATGCCGCCCTGGTCGACCAGCCGAGCGCCTACCCGGGTCGCACGCTCGTCGTGTCCGGCGACCCCGCCGCGTCCTTCCTCCTCGTCAAGCTCGAGGACAGCCAGGGGGAGGACGAGGGCACTGTGATGCCGCTCACGGGCGTGCTCGACGAGGCCTCGCTCGACGCGGTGCGGGACTGGATCACCCAGGGTGCCACCGAGGCCTGCGACGGCGGCTCGGACACGGGGACCTCCACCGAGCCCTACCACCCCGAGGGCTGGGCGGAGCCGGACCAGCACGGCCAGGCCGCCAAGTTCCAGGACCAGGACTGCCTCGACTGCCACGGCGATGAGCTGACCGGCGGCTCCGCCGACGTCAGCTGCGACAGCTGTCACCCCTCGGGCTGGCGGACGGACTGCACTTTCTGCCACGGCGGCACCGCGGACACCACCGGTGCCCCCCCTCGGGACATCTCCGGCGAGACGGCCCTCGACGCCCTGAGTTTCAGCCCTCACACGACCCACGTGACCGCCTCTGCCACCCACGGCGCCTACGACTGCCAGGCCTGCCACGACCCCCCTGCACAGGCCCTCTCCCCCGGGCACTTCCTCGTCTCCGACGACACCCCAGGGGTGGCGGAGATGGACTTCGGCGGCGGGCTCTCGGCGGCGGCCAGCTGGAGCGGCGCGGGGTGCAGCAACCTCTACTGCCACGGCGACGGCCAGGGCGACAACGGCAGCGCGACCGTGGGCCAGGACTTCACCAGCTGCCAGGTCTGCCACCCAGACGGGTCCAGCAGCCGCGACGCCTGGGAGGGCATGAGCGGGGAGCACAAGAAGCACCTGGAGGGCGGCGCCAGCTGTGCCACCTGCCACGGCTCGACCACCGACGCGGACCAGGCCATTGTGGCCCCGGAGCTCCACGTGGACGGCACCGTGCAGCTCGCCTTCACCGCGAGCATGAGCTGGGACGGCGCCAGCTGCGACGGCCAGTGCCACGGGGTGAGCCACCAGAGCGGCGAGCACGACTGGGGTCGCTGATCGACCGGGTCACCTGGGTTGATCCGATGATCGCGCAGGCATCCGCCGCACCAGGACCCTGGGGGGCTCACGGCAGCAGGTGTACCGGTGGATCCGTCGGGTCGGGCTCGACCTGGACGCCCTGCGGGAGGGCCTCGGGCCACTGTGACCCGCTGTGACCCGTCCGCGTCGGGGGGGTGGGCATTGATGGGGTGAACCTCCACGGGAGACCCCCCATGTTCCTCATCCTGACCCTGTCCCTCCTCGCCTGCTCCGACGACACGGCCTCTGGCCCCGGCGGCTCGAGCAGCCTCGCCTACGACACCGCGGACACCGCCGCGGCCTCCCAGGGGAGCTGCACCTCCGAAGACCTGTGCACCCGCTCCATCGACGAGTGCGAGGTGCAGATGGCGCTGGACCAGTGCCTCGACTGGTACGCCACCGAGGACAACTGCGCCGACATGGCCGGCTACCTGGCGTGCAACTGCGACTGCTTCCAGCAGGACACCTGCGACAGCTACTTCGCCTGCGGCGAGAGCTGCTACGCCAACTACTGCGTGGAGGGCTGAGCCATGACGCTGCTCTGGACCCTCTTGATCGCGTGTGGCGGCTCCTCGGACCCCCAGGCCGAGGTCGAAGACGTCGTCGCGCAGCTGGGGCTGGTCGAAGGGCTGCACGATCTGTACGTCGTGGGCGAGGTGGGCGAGGACACGGTGGTCCAGGCCTTCGGCTCTGAGGCCGAGCTGGAGCTGCCGGCCGGCACGCTGTACTTCGCGGACCTGTTCCCCGAGGCCAAGTGGAGCCACGAAGCGGAGCTGGTCGTGGTGACCGAGGACGGAGACCTCTGGCGAGCCGAGACGGACATGTTCCCGGTGGTCGACGAGGAGATCTTCTACCCGAACCGAGTCGACCCGGTCTTCGGGCTCAGCCAGGCCGACGTCCTGGAGGACGACACTGGCGACTCCGACACGGCCCCCCCGGGACCGCCACCCCCGGCCGACACCGATGAGTGCAACCCGGAGGCGACGGCGGACTTCGCCCTGACCCTGAACACGTGGCCCGCCGAGGGGACCCAGAAAGACGAGCGGACGATGCGCAACGCCCTGTGGTCCAAGGGCTTCACGGTCACGAGCGTCCGGCCCTCGGACACAACGATCACGTCGACCCTGCACGACCTGAAGGTCGTCGAGACAGCCATGGCACGGTTCGCCGCCATGGAGCCCGGAGACATCGACGAATTCGTCTTCTACTACACGGGCCACGGAGCCCGAGGAGACGGCGAGCTCCTGTTCGGAAACCGGGCGGAGAAGGAGGACGGAGACCGTGGCACGGTGCCGGCCTCCAAGCTGGCGGGATGGCTCGCGGACATCCCCGCCCAGGAGGTGACGGTGATCCTCGACTCCTGCTACTCGGGTCAATTCGCGAGGAGGCTGGAGGAGGCCCTCGGCGAGCAGAACGCCCGGGACAAGCTGATCCGGGTCCTGACCGCGTCCGACTACACCCAGACCACGGTCTCCGACGACGGCAGTCGGTTCACCCTGCAGATCACGCCCGACATCGAGGCGGCGGTGTCTGGCGCCGTCGACTGGGACACCGTGCGGGCCTCCAAGACCACCTGGACCCGCACCGAGTCCGAGGAGGTCGACGGTGAGGACATCGAGGTCGAGGTCACCACGGAGATCGAGCCCCAGCGCTTCGAGTTCGCCCGCAAGGTCCCGCTCCTGACCCGCTACGAGTACGGCGGCGACTGCATCGTGGCCGACATCGACCACCAGTCCTACCACCGGGAGGTCAGCCTCAGGGGCGATCACTTCGGCGAGCTGAAGGGCCGGGTGGAGATGCAGGGCAAGGACGGCAAGTGGGTGCCCCTGGAGATCGTGACCTGGTGGACCGACCTCATCCAGGTCGAGCTCCCGATGCGGGCCGACGGCTTCCCCTCCGACGACCAGTCGGCGGACATCTTGGAGGACGTGGACGGGCGCTACCTGCTGAGGGTCGTGCGCCTGGACGACCTGGAGTACGTCTACACGAGCCAGGAACAGGAGGTGCAGCTGCTGCGCCAGAAGTACCAGCTCACCTGGACCCCGACCTACTACGACGGCGAGATCCAGGAGTGGACGGAGCTCTGGCACCCGCTCTCCGCGGGCTCCAGCGAGAGCGTCGGGGCCACCATCCTGCAGAGTCGGCTCTCCTTCGACTACGAGGCCACCCCCTTCGATGAGCTGGACGATCTGGACTTCCGAGGCGTGACCGAAGAGGCCCGGCACGAGACCGTGGGCGAGCTGGTCTGGGCCGACGGGTGGTCCTTCGAGCTCGAGCCGGGGGAGCGCGACCTGGCGACCGCCTACGAGCAGTCGGACCCCGACGCACTCTACTGGGGCTTCCGAGCCGGTCTGACCGACGAGTACATCGACGGCGGCTGGACCTTCACCCTCATCTACGACTGACCCCTCCCGAGCACCGCGGCGGCTAAACTCCGCCGCGGTGCTCCTCCGCCTCCACCTCGGTGTCCTGGACCTCGCAGGGGGTGAGCTCCGCACCGACGCCGGCCCCGTCGGGCTCAGCCCCACCGAGCTCGGCGTGCTCACCTACCTGGCCGAGCAGGACCGGGCCGTCTCCCAGGAGGAGCTCCTGGCCGAGGTCTGGGGCTACTCGGCCAAGGTCCGCTCCCGCACCGTGCGCGTCACCATCAACCGCATCCGGACCAAGATCGAGCGGGACCCCAAGGCGCCCGCCCACCTGCTCACCGAGGTCGGGCTGGGCTACCGCTTCGAGGCCCTGGACGAGGCCACACCCCTGGTGGGCCGGGCGGCGGACAAGCGGCGCCTGCAGGAGGCCGGGCGGCTGGTCACCGTGACCGGCCCCGGGGGGGTCGGCAAGACCAGCCTGGTCCGGGACCTCGCGGCGCTGCAGCCGGCGGTCTGGGTCGACTGCGAGCGGGCGGAGACCGCTGAGGAGCTGGTGGACACGGTGGCCGCGGCCCTGGGGCTGGGGCTCTCGCCGGACCCGGCGCGGGCCATCGCCCGGGCCCAGCCGCCGCTGTTGGTCCTGGACAACCTGGAGCAGCTCCGTGACCCGTCGCCCATCGCCGGCTGGACCCGGGGTCGGGTGATCGGGACCTCGCGCAGCGCCCTGGGCCTGCCGGGGGAGCAGGTGGTGCCCCTGGCGCCCCTGGCCGAGGGCGACGCCCGGGCACTGCTCTCGCAGCGCTGGACCCAGGCCGGCGCCGCGCCCCTGACCCAGCGACAGGCCACAGCCCTGGTCGAGCGACTCGGCGGCCTCCCGCTGGCCCTGGAGCTCGTGTCCTCCTGGGCCACGCTGTTGTCCCCGGAGGACGTGCTGACCCGGCTCGAGCGAGGCGTGGGCTGGGTCACCGACTCCCGGAAGCCCGGCCGCCACAGCAGCCTGCTGGCGGTGGTCGCGGGCAGCTGGGCGCTGCTCTCCGCCGACGAGCAGGCCCTGCTGGCCCAGCTCACGGCCTTCGCCGGGGCCGCGCGGCTGGCCGACGCCGAGGCGGTGCTGCGGCCGACCGACGGCGTGCTGGCCGGGCTCCGGCGGCTGAAGGAGCTGGGGCTGGTGCGGCCCGACCTGTCCCTGCCGGTGCCGGTGCGGGAATTCGCGGGACCGCACTGTCCGCCCGCTGCCCTGGCGCGGCACCGGGAGCACTTCCTGGCGCGGGCGGAGGCCCTGCCCGGCCGCGGCCCGGACTTCCGCCGGACCCTGGCCGTGCTGACCCGGGATCGCCAGGAGCTGCTCGCGGCCCACGGCCGCTGTGACGACCCGGCGGACCAGCTGCGCCTGGTGCGGGTGCTCGAGCCCGTGCTCCAGTACTACGGCCCGTCGTCGCTCGCCCTGGCCCTCTGGCGGGGGCACACTGGCGCGGGCCACGCGCGGTCCCTGCGGGTGTCGGGCCGGCTCGACGAGGCGGTGGCCCAGGCCCAGGCCTCCGGCGCGGTCCAGCAGGAGAGCCGCGCCCGGGTCCTGCTCGGTCAGGGCGACGAGGCCCTCGTCCTGGCGGAGCGGGCGGTCGCCGAAGCGTCACGCCCGGCGGACCGGGCGGAGTGCGTCCTGGACCTGGCCCGGCTGCGGCAGTTCCGGGGCGAGAACCAGGCGGCCATCGCCGGACTGCGCGAGGCCCTGGCCCTGGCCGTCGAGAGCGGCGACACCCTGGTCGAGGCCCAGGTGCTGTGCCACCTGGGCGAGCTGCTGACCCTGCTGGTCGACCGGGAGGCGGTCGCGCTCCTGGAGCGGGCCCTGGCCCTCGATCCCACGCCCTCCCTGCGCCTGATGACCCGGTCTCGCCTGGCGAACGCCCTGGGTCGCTTCGACGCCGACGCCGACGTGGCCGGTCTGTTGCGGGCGTCCATCGACGAGGCCCGGCGCCTGGGGCTCGAGCCCGCCGAGCAGGACGCCCTGATCACCCTGGGCTCCGAGCTCTGGGGCCGGGGGGCCCTGGACGAGGCCGAGCAGACCCTGCGCCAGGTGCTGGCCCGGGCCGCTCCCGCAGACCACGGCCGGGGCCTGGCCCTGGCGAACCTGGCGGGGGTCCTGGCCGAGCAGGGGCGGGCCAGCGAGTCCCTGGCGCTGGCCGAGGCGGCCCAGGCCTGTCGGACCCACCCGTTCTTCGCCGCCTGGGCCGGTGTGCTGCTCGCGTTGGGGGCCGGCTTCCGGGGCGAGGACCCGCTCGGTGCGCTGTCGTCGGTCGCGCTCGGGGCCCTCGCGGGCATGCCCGTCTGTCACGGTCTGGCCCTGGCGCTGATCGCGGTCTTCGACCCCGAAGCGCCGGTCCCGGAGCTCATCGGAGACCCGGAGGTGGACTGCCTGATCGGGCTCGCCCGGGCCCGTCGGGGGGCTCCGCAGCCGCGCCGCCTGTGGCCTGGCGCGGCGGTGCGCATGGTGTCCCAGCGGCTCTGACCCGGTGTGACCGGATTGGAGGGGCTGCCCGCCGGCGGCTTCGAGGCCTGCTGGGCCGGGTCCGAGGCGATGCCCGCCTGCGGGCTCACCTGGTGGCTGAACGAGCCGGTGAGCGACAGGTCTGCGGCACCTTCGGCTATGGTCCAGGCGGGCCAGGGCGCGGGACCTCATGATGATGCTCTCCGTCCTCTTCGCGTGCACCGGCAGCACGGACACCTACGACACCTCGGCGCCCGCGGCCTGCGAGGCACCTGCTGAGGCCACCCTGATCGCAGTCGACCCGTTGGAGCCGATCGCCGGCTGCGAGTCCGCCCCGTCCGGCCAGGACTTCGGGACCGCGGACCTCCTGGTCTACGAGACCGAAGAAGACCTGGCTACGGCGTTGGCCTGCGGGGACGACGTGACCACGGACGTCGACTGGTCCAGCGAGCGGGTCGTGTACCTGCACCTGGACTGGGAGAACCCGGATCTCTCCCTGGGCTGGATCGAGGAGGCCGCGTCCAGCGTGGTGATCACGGTCGACACACCGAACTACTGTGGCGGCGCCAACCCGCAGAGCGCGGTGTTCGAGGCCGCCCTGCGGCTCCCGGCGGGCCCACTGCCCGTGGAGGTGGGGCGCTGCAACCGCAGCGTCGACTGCGGCACCGACACGACCTTGCCGCCGTGACCAGTCCCTCACTCAAGCGCAGGAATCGCCTCGGGGGACCACGGGACAGGCGAGTCGAAGGCACTCTCCCAGCACACAGCGGCCTCGCGCACCGCTGAGCCGGACCCGGGCTGCGCCCCGCCTTCGCGACTGGGACCTGCGCACCGGTTCCAGGCCGGCGCCGCACTCGGTGCAGCCAGAGGGGTCGAATGCCGCGGTCTGGCCCCCCTGAGCACAGCGCGCGTGGGCGAGCTGCGGCACTCACCCCCTCTGGCTCCGTGGCCTGCGAGCGCTCACGTCGCTCCGAGATCGCCCGTGTGGTCGGCGTCCAGCCCCGTCGAGGCCGCGGTGGAGCGCCGCCGCCACAGGGGCAGCAGCACCAGGGTGAACACCGCCCCGCCGCCGCGGAATTCGCACCGGGCCCAGCGGGGGTCGTCGGGATCGTCGCTGGGGGCCAGGCCCGTGTCTCCCGGCGCGGTGCCCCCGGTGTCCCCGACCCCGGTCTCGCAGTCCGGGTCCCGCTCGTCGACCTGCTGGTCGCAGTCGTTGTCCACGTCGTCGTCGCAGATCTCACCGTGGCCCGGACTGCGCTCCGGGTCCTGGTCGTCGCAGTCCCCCTCGCCCTCGGTCCAGCCGTCCTGGTCCAGGTCCTCGCAGGGCCAGGAGCGCAGCAGGTGCACGACCCCGGACTCCGGCCCGATGCCCTCGCCGCTCACGCTGGCCAGCGCCGCGTCGTCGCGGCCGTCGCCGTCGAAGTCCGCCGACGCGATCCGCCAGACGCGGCCCCGGGCCGCGCTGCTGGTCAGCACGTGGGCCGCCGCCTGCTCGCTGGGGGTCTGCTCGCCCAGGGGGGGCTCGTCCAGGAACCAGGCGACCTCGACCCGATCGTCGGCGTCGTCGCCGAAGACCGCGCCCACCAGCAGCTCCTCGAAGCCGTCCCCGTCCAGGTCCCCACCGGCCAGCCCCAGCGGGTCGCTGGCCAGGGTCCGGGTCTCCTGGACCGTGAGGGCCACGTCCAGCTCGGTCAGGCCGCCGGCGGCGACCCCGTCCGGGTCGACCCGCACCAGGGTGACCCGGTCCACCCCGTCGTCGGTGGGGGGCAGGGCCACGAAGAGCTCGTCCCGACCGTCGCGGTCCTGGTCCGGCAGCCCGACCACCGCCAGCGACGCCGTGGTCGGCAGGCCCGTCAGGGCCAGGGTCCAGTCCGCCACCGGGGAGACCTCGCTCAGGGCGGTCTCCCCGTAGACGTGCACGTAGGCCACGTCCTTGGCGGCCTCGCCGTCGGCCACCGACGTCGCCACGAGCTCGGCTTCGCCGTCGCCGTCGACGTCCCCAGCGTCCGCCAGGGCGTGGCCGAAGCGGGTGGTGCCGTCCGGCGCCGGGATCACCACGTCGACCGAGCCCAGGTCCACCACCCCCCGGGGCGGGTCGGTGATCCAGTAGACCCGGCCGTCGCCCTTGCCGCCGTCCAGCGGACCCGGCGCCCCCACGGCGAGCTCCGCGGCCCCGTCACCGTCGCCGTCGGACACAATCGCAAGGGCGGTCCCCGCCTGGTGGGCGCTCTCCTCGCCCATCAGCCTGGTGCCGTCAGCCAGCAGGCCCTTGGCGTCGATGGGCCCGAAGACCAGGTAGGCCGCTCCCGCCTGGTTTCCGCCGCTGTCCTCGCCCGGCGCCCCCACCACCAGCTCGGCGACCCCGTCGCCGTTCAGGTCCCCGACCGCGATCGCCTGCCCGGCGGTGTCGTCGGCCGCCTCGCCGAGCCAGGGCACCCCGGCCCCGTCGCCCAGCACCGCGTCGGCGGTGGGCACGGCGAGCAGCACCACCACCCCGCCGGCCTGGCTCGCCGGGTCGTCGTGCCCGGGCATGCCCACCACCAGGTCCACCGTGCCGTCCCCGGTCAGGTCCCCGCTGGCGTCCATGGCCGTGCCTGCCCGATCGTAGGCCGCGGGCCCGGACAGGGCCGCCGTGGCATCGGACAGGGCCCAGGAGCCCTCGACGGGACACTCGGCCGGGGTGGCGGCGAGCGCGGAGCCCACCAGCAGGATCGTCGTCAGGGTCAGCAGGGGCACACCCGGAGGTTGGAGGAGTCGCCGAGCCCTGGACCCGGCACACTGTACAACGCCACAGCAGGGGTCCTGTGGATTCGGAGGTGCACCTTTCTCTCCACACTCCAGACCGAGCGGCGTTCATGAGGTGGGGTCCCCTCGCTCGCCGGGGCCTCGGGCCGGCAGGGTCAGGAGAGAGCGTGGTGAGGGATGCAGGTGCGGCACCGGTGCAGAGGACCGCTCCGGGCCCGGCAGTGGGTCCCGGCGCCAGCGACGAGGCCTTGATGGCGGCGTGGCGAGCCGGGGACGAGCGGGCCTTCCGGGTCCTGTTCGAGCGCTACCGGGGGCGGGTGACGAACTACGCCTGGCAGATGGTGCGCCGGCGCGAGGTGGCCGAAGAGGTCTGCTTGGAGGCCTTCTGCCGGCTGGTGGAGGGGGCCTGGCGCCCGAGCGGCTCCTTCCGCTCCTTCCTCTACACGGTGGTCCACCGGCTGTGCCTGGACGCCCTGCGACGCCGGAGCCGGCGGGACCGGGCCCTGTTGCGCCTGCGGGTGCCCCGACCGGAGCCGCCCGGCCCAGACGCGATGACCCAGGACGCCCAGCAGCGGGCCCAGCTCACCGACGCCCTGGCCGCCCTGCCCGAGGAGCACCGGGCGGTGCTGCTGCTCTACTACCACCAGGAGCTGCGCAGCCGGGAGGTGGCCGAGGTGCTCGGCCTGGAGGACCACCAGGTCCGCTCCCGGCTGTCCTATGCCCGCAGGCTGTTGCGCCAGCAGCTCGCCGAGCCGGAGGAGACCCCATGAAGCCCTGGATCGGCCTCCGCCCGGAGGACCTGAGCGACGAGCAGCGCGACGCGCTCACCCGGGACCCGGCTCTGGCCGGAGCCCACGCCGAGGCGCTGGACCTGGGGACCCGGCTGGGGGCCCTGGACGCCCCGGTGGCCCCGCCGACGGCGGAGCAGGTCCTGGCCCGGCTGCGGACACCACCGCGCCGGACCCGCTGGGCCCCCTGGGTGGGAGGCCTGGCCGTGGCGGCCGCCGCGCTGCTGGTGCTGCGCCCGGGCGGGGAGCCGACGCCGGGCCAACGGGATCGGGGGGCCGCACCGGCCCTGCCTCCCGGGCTGGAGGCCGTGGCCGAGTCGTCGAGCGGGGTCCTGCGGGGGGTCTCCGACGGCGCGGCCGTGGGGGCCGACGAGCGGGTGATCTTCCGGGTCACGGCGCCCGCAGCCGGCGAGCTCCGGCTGGACCAGGCCGGCACCGGACCGCTCTACCCGCCTCCGGGAGACCACTGGCAGGTGCCCGCCGGCACCCACGCCCCGGGCGGGCAGGCGCCCCTCGCCTGGCGGCCCGACACCCTGGGGCCGGACCGGGAGACCCGGATCGTCGCGACCTGGTGTCCATCGACCGGCGGCACCTGCCTCGAGTCGGTCATGCTGCTGCGGTGGGACCCCGCGACACGATGACGGCCTTCGCCCTGCTGGGGCTCCTGGCCCCAGGCCCGGCCCAGGCCGGCGCGGGGGATCGGGGCATGGCCCCAGCGCTGTCCACCGCCGACGCCCTGGACCGGGAGCTGGCCCCCCGGCGCCGGGCGATCCTGGTCGGCATCGACCGGTTCCGGGACCCGGTCTTCCCGCCGCTGGAGCACGCCGTCCACGATGCCGAGGCCCTGGGCGAGGTCCTGGCCCGGGCCCGCACCGGCGGCTTCGACGAGGTCCGGGTGCTGGTGGACCCTGCCGACACCACCCGGGACGCCATCGTCCAGGCCCTGGCCCAGGCGGCCCAGGAGCTGCGGCCCGAGGACGAGCTGGTCGTCTACTTCTCCGGCCACGGCACCCGGGTGCTGGATCCACAGCGCGGGGCCTGGCGGCGCTTCCTCATCGCGTCGGACAGCCGCAGCGGGGAGCTGGAGACCACTGCCCTGGCCCTGGACGAGCTCCAGGCCTGGTTCGGGGAGCTGGCCCCGGCCCGCAAGGCCCTGGTGCTGGACGCCTGCTTCAGCGGGGACGGCAAGAGCGCCGTGCGACCGGCCCTGGAGGCCGGGGAGCAGCCCCCAGCCGGCCCCCTGATGCCCCGGGCCCTGGGCATGAGCGCCGGCGAAGCCCACCTCTACGCCACCAGCGCCGGTCGTCCGAGCCGCGAGGACGACCGGCTGGGCCACGGGGTCTACACCTACTTCCTGCTCGAGGCGCTGAGCTGGGGCTTCGGCGAGGCGGACCTGAACCAGGACGCGGTGATGACCGCATACGAGGCCCACGACTACGCCCGGGGCCGGGCCATCGCCTACACGAAGGGGGTCCAGGTCCCCGAAGCGGCCTTCCGGGTGGTGGGCGAAGCGGACCTGGCGCTCGCTGGGGAGCCCGAGGCCCGCCAGGTGCGCGAGGACGCCCTGGTCTACCTCTACCAGGCGCCGGCGGGCCTGCAGGGGACCCGCCTGCGGGTGGACGGCCGGGACCGGGGGCTGTTCCCGGGCACGGTGCCCGTCGGGGCCGGCCGGCACCGGATCCAGGTCGTGGACGCCGAAGGGGTGGTGCTCGTGGACGGCCACGCCACCCTGCGGGCCGGCCGCTCCTACGACGCCCGGGACCTGGCCCGGGTGGCCCAGGGGCCCCGGCGAGGGGTCGGCGCCCGCAGCTTCGTGCTCGCCGCGCCCGCCCTGGCCCGCGCCCTGGGGTCCGGGGCGATGGGGCTCGAGGTCTGGGGCCTGCGCCGGGTTCAGCGAGGGCCCGCCCAGGGCCTCACGACCGGCGCCGCCCTGGGGGTGGCCCTGGCTCCCAGCAGGGAGCTCGCCGGCAGCGGCACGGTCCGCGATCCCCGCACCCTGCTCAGCGGCCGCTGGACGGCCGGCTACCAGGGGGACTGGCGGCGCCTGCGCTACCGGGCGGAGCTGGCTGCCGGCGTGCTCCTGCTGCCGCCGGACTACCTGGAGGGCCTGCCGGACCAGGCCCCGGAGCCCGGGGAGCGCCCCTCCGAGGAGGGCTGGCTGGTGGGCGTCGCCGGCGCCCGGCTGGGGGCGGGCTGGGTGCTCACCGAGGGCCTGGCTGCGACGGTGTCGGTCCGGGCCGAGGGCTCCTGGCTGGAGCTCGATCCCGGGGCCGGAGGCCGCTGGGTGCCCTGGCTGAGCGCCACCGCGGGGCTCGAGCTCGCGATCTGACTGGGTGTCTTCAAGTCCTCCCGTCGCTGGGCTTGCTCTCGATCGGGTCTCCTGGGTTGACCCGGTCAATGAGGCCGCGGTTCCACACTTGGCGGGGGGTGTCGTTTCAGGTGCGAGGACCCACGAGGGTCCCCAACCCCAAGGAGCACACCATGCTGAAGACCCTGATCCCCCTGGCCGCCCTGGCCGTCGCCTGTGGCCCGAGCTCGCTGGACGTGGGCACCGACGGCGAGCTGCTCGCCTCTGGCGACTCCCTCCACGACTACCAGGCCGTGTCCCAGCCCCTCGACACCACCGCCGCCCGCGGTGGGGTCACCGGTGCCGAGGCCGAGGCCGAGGTGGAGCCCACCGACGACGAGGACTGCGAGCTGCACTTCGGCTACTTCGTCGGCGCCTACGGCGGCGGGCACTGGGAGGGCGACTTCACGGACCTGTCCAACAACTGGCTGGCCGACGCCAGGGGCACCTACGAAGGCGACCTGTCTTGGGAGGGCGAGATCGCCTCCGGTGACCTGGGCGGCACGGTGGCCGGGGACTGGGGCCACAAGGTCTTCAAGGGCGACATCGCGTTCGACGGCGTCACCGACGCGGTGGTCTCCGGCGGCTTCGAGGGCGGCGAGTTCGCCGGGCTCTGGACGGCCTGCATCTGAGGGCCGCGTAACCCTCGCGACCCTGCGCGGTTGACCTCCAGGCCACCCTTGCCTGGAGGTCTTCTCGTGACCCTCTCCCCCCTGCTGATCGTCGCCTGCGCCACCACCGACCCCACCCCGGTCGACGACCACGGCGCCCTGCCGGACCTGGTCTTCCGGTCCGGCTTCGAGGACGGCACCGAGCACCACTACACCGAAGACACCGAAGCCCCCTGTACCGACGACCTGTTCGGCCTCGACACCTCGGTGGAGAGCCAGGGGGACTGGGAGTCCGACCTGGAGGGTGGGCCCTACGGCCGCTTCCACTTCTGCTTCGGCGGCGGAGACCGCAGCCAGCGGGCCCTGGACCTGGTGGCGGACCCCGAAGACGCCGCCAACCAGGTCCTGCGCGGGCGGATCTTCGAGCCCAACGAGAGCGTGTCGGACGACGACGACGTGGCCTGCAACGAAGCGCTCGGCACCGGGGCCCGCAAGGCCCGCATCCACGCCGTGCTCCAGGACGGCGAGCCCGTGACGCGGCTGGACTACCGCTTCCGGGTCCGGCTGGGCGAGGACGCCTTCGCGGCGGTCGAGGCCGACCCCCGGGAGGTCACCTGGATGACCCTCACCGAGGTCTGGAACAACCTGACCGCCGAGGACGACACCTTCCGCATCACCCTGAACCTGGTCAAGGCCGAAGGCGCCGGCGAGCCCTTCCGCTTCCTGCTCGAAGCCGACCGCCAGGACGACGGGGACAGCACCTGGATCCACGTCTGGCCCGAGGACAAGCAGCCCTCCGAGGTGGTCGTGCCCCTGGGCGAGTGGTTCACCCTGGACTTCACCTTCGTCGAGGGCGACGACGCGGCCGGCCGCGCCATCGCCACGATGACCGACGCCGCCGGCGCGGTGCACACCATCGCCGACGTCACCGACTGGACCTACAGCCCCACCGGCCGGCCCAGCGGCTTCACGGACCTGAACCCCCTGAAGCTCTACACGAGCGGCGACCTGATGTGCGAGCTGAGCCGCGGCGGGCTGCCCCTGGAGATCTGGTGGGACGACTTCGCGCTGGGGGCGGGGCTCTGAGGGCTGTTCGTCCGACATCGCCTGGAGGTTAGGCTACCGCCCCAGGTCCGGCACGTGGAGCGCTTCCAGCCGAGCCACCTCGTCGAGCTGGTGGAGGCCCTGGAGACTCACCCCGAGCGCTGGCGCTTGGAGCACTACATAGTGGTGGTCGGCTGCGGCGTCTCCCCGGCCGTGGTCGACCGGGCCCTGCGGCTCGGCGAGCAGCGAGGCCACCCCGTGGCGGTCTGGACCTGGGAGGCCTTTGCAGACCGGCTCGTCGAGCACGTCGGCCAAGGCCCATACCTCTCCCGCTCCGCCCTGCTCCGCGCCCGAACGGAGTGGGCTCGGGGTCAACAGGCGCGCTTCGAGGCAGCACCGATCCTGGCCCCGGGGAGCGTCCCTCCGGGGCGGGCGCTGCCCCGGCTCCACGAGGTCTATCTCCCACGGACCGTCACCAGATCCGGTCAGAGCCAGACGCTCCGCTCCGCCGTCCTGGGACACCGGCAGAAAGGCGAGCTGATCGTGCTGCTCGGCGAGACCGGAGCTGGCAAGTCCACCGCCCTTCTGTGACTGTGTGGAGCGCTAGCGGAGGCGACCGAGGCGACCCCTCGCCAGGACGCCGGCCAGCTCCCCCTGCCCGACCCCTACTCGTCCCGAAGCCGCCGCCGCAGCTCCTCCTGCTGGGCCGGGCTGAGCTGGTCCCAGGAGCGCATCCTGCGGATCAGCTCCTCCCGCTGGGCGGGGCTCATGGCCTCGAGGATCTCGTAGTTGCGGCGGATGCGCTGCTGCTCGGCGACCGGCAGGGCCTGCCAGCCGGACCAGGTCTGGCGCAGGAGCTGCTGCCGGGCCGGGCTCATGGCCTGGAAGCGCTCGAAGTTCGCCCGGATCATCTCCTGCTCCGAGGACTCCAGGGCCTCGAACGCGGCCAGGTTGGTGCGCAGGCGCTGCTGGTCCTCGACGGAGAGCGCGTCGAAGCGGGCCTTGGCGTCGAGCAGCGCCTGGCGCTCCTCAGGGCTCATGGCCTGCCACTGCTCGGCGGGGGTGGGGGCGGGCTCGGCCATCGGCTCCTGGGCCCGGGCGGGGCTCCAGCAGGCGACGACGGCGAGCAGGGTGACGGTCAGGATGCGGGTCATGGCTCAGTCCTCTTCCAGCCGGAGCACGTCCAGGTACTGGGCGACCTCCAGGTCCAGGAGCAGGTCGAGATCGGAGAGCAGGGCCAGGTCCTCCAGGACCTGGAGCTCCTCGGGGGTCAGGGCAGGCGGGGGCTCGGGCACCGGGGCGGGTGCCGGAGCCGGAGGGGGGGCTTCGGCGGACGCCGGCGCCGACGGAGGGGGCTCCGCCAGCACGGCCGCGCTCGCCAGCAGCCAGAGGGTCACGGCGCGGTGCCGTCCCAGGCCATCAGGACGTCCAGGTCCGCGAGCAGCGGCAGGTTCTCCACCAGCTCGAGCTCGGCCACCAGGGCCAGGTCGGTCGGCGGCTGCACCGGGTCCGGGTCCGGCGTCACCGGCGGCGGGCGCAGGCCGATCACCAGGCCCGCCGCCAGGGCCGCCACGGCGAGGCCCGAGGCGGCCCCCCAGTGCCAGCGGGGGCGTCGCTCCTGGTCCAGCCGGGCCCGGAAGCGGGCGTCGAAGGCCGGGGAGGGCTGGGGCTCGGCGGCGGTGCCCAGGGCGTCCCAGAGGGGCTCACCGAGCAGGTCGCGGGGGTCGTCAGGGGCGCTCATCGGGCCTCCTGGGGTGCGGGGGTCAGGAAGGGGGCGAGACGATCGGAGAGCTGGGCCCGGGCCCGGTGCAGCAGCACCTTGGCGGCGCCGACGCTGATGTCCAGCGCCTCGGCGACCTCGGCCATCGTGCAGCCCTCGTACCGGGCGAGCACGACCGCGGCCCTCTGGCGCGGAGGCAGGGCCGCCAGGGCGTCCTGGACGGCCCGGGTGAGCTCGGCGCCCTCGGCGGCGGCGTGGGGGTCGAAGCCCACGTCGGCCCGGGCCCGGTCCTCGGGTGGGGTCGCACCGCCCAGGAACTCGAAGCGGCGCCACAGCCGCTTGCGCTCGTTGATGCAGTGGTTGATGGCGACCCGGTGCAGCCAGCTCCGGAAGCGCACCTGGGGCCTGTAGGAGCGCCGGGCCTTGTAGACCCGGATCAGGATGTCCTGGGCCGCCTCCTCGGACGCCTCCCGGTCCCGCAGCATGCGGTGGGCGATGCGGAAGACCACGCCGCGGATGCGGCCGTAGAGCAGCTCGAAGGCCACCTCGTCACCTCGCTGGAAGCGAAGCATCAGCGCCTGTTCAGGGTCGGTCGCCGTGCTCACGCCCCCCTCCAACCGCCGACCGGGCCCGGAGTTACGTCAGCCACCGGTCGCCCCGCTCACGGTGAGCCCCGTGTAGACCCGCCAGCCCAGGGGCAGCTCCCGGAGCTGGTTCGCGGTCGGGTCCGAGCTGTCCAGGAAGAACGTGCCCGGCTGGAAGGCCCCAGCCTCGGCGGAGAGCCCCAGCCAGGGCAGCGGCCGGACCGCCACGAAGACGTCGCCCTCCACCCCGTAGATCCGCCCGTGGGGCTCCAGGAGAGACGGGTGGGTCGCCAGGGGCAGCGCGAGCTGGGCGCTGGCGGCGACCCGAGGCCATGCCAGGCCCACCGAGACCCCGGTGCTCACCAGCCCGTGGCCCGCGACCCCCGCCGGAGCGCTCCAGCCGCCGCCTCGGGCCGTCCCGTCCACCGGGAAGACCCGGGTGCGCGTGAAGCGGTGGTCTGTGGCCAGGAACATCGTCACCGGCTCGCCGGCGACGGCCTTGTCCACCAGGTCGTCGTCGCCGGTCATGCCCTGGAAGAAGCCGGCGACCCGCCAGTGCTCCCCCAGGAGCCGGTCCACGCCCAGGTCCCAGGCCAGCCCCCGGGTCGGGAAGGACAGGCTGAAGGGCTCCCCAGCGGTGCCGTCCGGCCAGTCCGCGGCCCCGACCTCGGCCGGCGTCGCGTCGCCCGGCAGCGCCCGCCCGGTGAGGGTCACGCTGCCGAAGCCGCCGACCACCGCTCCGTCGAGCAGCCAGCGGCCGAGCAGGACCCGGCCCAGGGCCGCCACGTGGGCCATGCGCACCGAGCCCCCGAGGGCCATGTAGGTCTCCAGGTCCTCGGAGAACTGGCGCACCCCGTCGACCTGGCCGCCGTAGTGCTTGTAGAGCTCGTCCAGCACCCAGTCCTCGTGGGCGTCGATGAAGGCGTCCGAGGTCTCCCGCCACAGGTCCACCTGCATGCCCAGGTCGTCCTCGAACATCGGCGCGATGCCCACCCGGTCGTCCACCGCCAGGGAGACCTCCAGGCCCAGGTGCTCGAACGAGGAGGGCTCGTGCTGGACCGTCAGGGCCCCGAAGCCTGCGCCCTGGGGGGTGATCGCGGCCCGGGCCACCGCCGCCAGGGGGGCCCAGCCCCTGCGCTGGGCGTCGAGGCGGAGCCGCACCCCGGGCCAGCTCTCGTGGTGCAGGCGGCCCCCGGCGATGGCGTAGGGCAGCACCCCGACCCGCAGGTCCAGGCTCTTGTCGCCGCCGGGGCGCCAGCGCCAGGAGGCCTCGTCCAGGAAGAGCCGCTCCCTCGTCGCGTCGGCCAGGAGCTGGCCGTCCGAGGTCCACAGGTGGACCGGCTCCCCGGCATCGTCCAGCAGGGTCACCCGCTGCAGGGTCCGGCCGTCGACCACGAGCCGGAAGCGGTGGGCGGCGGAGGGCCGCACGGTGACGCTGGCGGTCGGGTGGACCAGCAGCCGGTCCAGGGGCACGGCCGGGGAGTACAGGTCGAAGCCGCCCAGGATGGGGTCCCCGGTCCACAGCGCCCGGTACTCCGACCAGCCGACGGTGACCTCGGCGCTGGTGTCGACGACCGGCGCAGCCAGGACGGGCGCGAGCGCCAGGAGCAGCATCATCGGATGCTACTCCCGGCGCCCGGTGGGAGCAGGTCGCGGCTCACCCGGCCGTGCTGCCGTCCGGGTCGGTCTCGGTCACCCGGGAGCAGTCGCCCCACAGGCCGAAGAAGTAGCCACCGTGCTCGTTGCGGCGCTCGTACTGGCCCACCAGCTCACCGTCGTCGGTGCCGCCGTCCTCGTTCACCGAGTCCCAGGCGCCGACGAAGCGGCCGTCCTCGTAGACGCCCACGACCTCGGCGGTCAGGCCCGGGCCTTCGGCGGTGCCGTTGTAGGCCCCGTCGCCGTAGCTGCCGGTGATCGTGCCGCCGAGCTCGCCGGTGCCGAGCTTGAACCACGAGCCTTCGAACACCGGGCGCAGGTCGGCGTCGTACCAGACCCCGGAGACCACACCCTCGCGCTCACAGGTCAGGTCGTCCCGGGACAGGTCGATGAAGTCCCGGGCGAGCACCTCCAGGGACTCGTCCTCGACGGGCAGGTCCTCGCGCACGCCGTCCAGGGACTTGATGGCCGCATCCATCGCGACCTCCTCGTCCAGGTCGACGTCGAGCTCGGAGGCCTCGTCCTGCTGGCAGCCGAGGCCCAGGGTGAGGACGGAGGCGAAGGCGGCGAAGAGGGAGAAGCGAGCGGTCATGTCAGACTCCGGTTGGGGGTTGTGCAGGTCCCAACCGGGCCGGGGTCCGGGGGTTACGAAGAAAGTCCACGGACCCCGGGACCCTGACCTGGTTCGGGACGGGACGGGGGTGGATCGCGCCGTTTCCCGGAGACATCGATCGGGGTGGGGCGATCTGGGTGGTCGGGGTGTTGATGGTGGCCCGGCCGTTGGTGTGCGGGTTTGGGGAGAAGTTGGTGGGGATGTGGTGACCAGGGCCTTCTGCTCGCTGGCGAGCCTCTCGGGGCGGGAGCGACATCGATCAGATCTTCGACGTCCCCAACCTGTCTCGGCGGAAGCTCACGGCCCGCCGCAACTTGTGCACCTTGCGTGCGTCGAAAGGCAACTCCTCGAGCCTGGTCAGCCACCCGGGCGCTGCATCCAGCAGCTCGTCCACGGCCCGCGCCGTGGCCCGCCGGGGCAGCCCCAGGGACGCCCCGAGGGCCATGAAGTCGGCGCGGCCGATGTCCTCGCGAGACTTGCCATTGATGGTCAGGGCCATGGTGTGGTCCCCGTAGGGGTGGGAGCTGGGCACGTCGTACGCGGGGGTGGCCTCCCACTCGCCGTCCTCCGCCTGGCCGATGGAGAAGTTCTTGGCGTGGGCGTCGCCGTTACAGGTCAGGTAGGCGAAGGCGAGCTGGCGAACCAGGGCACGGGCGCACACGAGCGGGGCTCCGGCAAGGCGCGCGTGAGCGGCGAAGACCTCCTCTGACGACACCCGATACTTGTCCGCCGGATAGCGCCCCAACACCTGGCAGCCGTCTTCCTGGGCGAGGGCCCGCCAGGATCCTCCCTGATCCACGCGATCGAATCGCCGGACCAGGAGCCCGGGCTCACCGTCACGATCGTGGACCAGCTCGGCGTCCGCCGTCCGCAGGCCGCTCGCCTGCGCGGCCCTCAGGAAGAAGTGCTCGTTCTCGACCAGATGCGGGAAGCTGCGGGGGTTGAGCTTGAGGAGGAACGGGCCCGCGGCCAGGCGGACTGGCAGCGAGATCATCCCGCTCGACACCTTGTCCTGGACCCCGGGCAGAGCCACTCGGTCCGCGCCTTCGGGGCCCACCACCCGGGCCATCAAGTCCGAGAACCGCACCGTCTCGAGAGGCTGAGCCGCCGCCGCGATGGGTGCCTCCCAGCCCAGCGGGAAGACCTGGACATCGCCGATGGCGTCGTGTGCTGTCGCGAGCAGGAGCGAGAAGTCGTCATCGGCGGAAGTCTTCACCGCCGCCCGGACCGCAATCAGCCGACGACCCTCAGGCAGCAGGCCGGCGAAGAAGGGAGGCACCGCACCGGCCCAGGCCTGCACCGGTCTCGCACCGACCGGTAGCGTCGTCGCCACGGCGGGGCCGTCGTAGTCCGAGTCGTAGGCAAACTCGCTCCCCTGGCGGGTCCTCACCAACAGCCCGGCTCGCCGGCCCGCCTTGAGGACCTCGGCCTCATGGACCCTTCGCAGGTCCTCGGGCGTGCCGCTCACCGCACCGACTCGCCGTTGGCGGCGATCCCGGGGGCCCCTCGGCGCACCACGAGGCCGAGGCCGAGCGCGGCGAGCAGGTCGATCAGCTTGTCGAGGCGCAGGGTCTGCTTGCCGGCTTCGACCGTGTGGACGAAGCGCGTTGAGCAGCCCGCGAGGTCGGCGAGCTCTTCTTGCCTCAGGCCCAGGCGGACGCGGCGGGTGCGGACGGCTTCGGCGAGACCAGATGAACGATCGTGCATGAAAGATGCAGTTTCATCCCTGGCTGGGGCCAGGTCAAGGAATCAGATGCTCGATCATGCATTTAGTCGTCCGGGCTGGCCTCGGACTGCGTTGGAAGCTCCGGACACGATCGGTCGTGCATCTCGGTGGCTCCCAACCCGACGGAGGCTCCGAGGTCGGTACGGGAAGACCGAATCCCGCGTCAGACGGTGTAGACGCGCAGTCCGGTCGGCCTGAGATGCACGAAGTCCCCGAGGTTGCGGGTCAGCAATGGCAGAGGGCGGGGTCGAGTTCAATCACATCGGCGACGTGACCTGGAACCTGCCTGATCTGGGGGGGCGCAGTCCGTGAGCATCCAGAGGTTCCACGACGCCCGGGGCTGAGGGACTCGGCCGCCTCCTCGGCCCAGGGCTACTCGGAACCGAGATCGGGCAAGGACAGCTCGTAGTCCAGCACGAAGTGGAGCAGGAGTGCTGTCTCCTCGGGACACAGCGAAGTGGACAGCCCCTCCAGCTCCAACTCGCTGAGCAAGCCAGGAGCCGAGTCGCAGTCCTGCTGCTGAAGATCCAGGGCGTTGCCCTCGAAGTCCGTGTCGACCAGGCTCGCTGACGACCCATCGAGCAGGAGGCCCGGACCTCCCGCGCCGGTCACCAGGACGCGCTCGAGCAACAGGCCCTTCCGGCCGTCCCAGGCCGGTGTTCCGCCAGTCGCGACCAGCGCGTTGCCGTGGACCTCGGCCCCCGGTGCGAGCTCGAGGGCTGGCCCACCCACCAGCGCGGTGTCCTGGAGCTGGAGCTCGGCCTCTCCGTTGACCCATGCCCCAGCCAGCCACGCCCCGGAGAGCTGGCCTCCCACCACGTAGGCCGCCGTGGGCTGCTCGGTCCCTTCCACCAGCAGGCCCACGCCTCCGCCGCGGTTCGGGTCCTCGGAGACCCCTTCGATCGTGGTGTCCACCAGGGTCAGGGTGGCGCCCAGGGCCGAGTAGGCCCCCGCAAAGGCCGTGTCGCGCACCGTGCAGTCCGTGCACGTCAGGATCCCCGTCGCTGCCGCGAGGCCCGGCCCACCGATGTCCTCGATGAGCACGCCGCTCGCCTCGACGACACCAGACTCTTCGGCCCCGAGCGCGACGCCCATCGGGTACAGGCCGCCGTCGTCGACTTCGCGGATGGTACCTCCAGTGAGGGTGAGCCGCCCCTGCTGGCTGGCGGTGAGGCCCCAACCGCCCGTTCGTGAGATCTGGGGGTCGATCAACTCCGCCCGGCCCGTGTCGAAGATCCAGGCACCCCCGTAGGGCGCACCATCGACGACCAGGTCCGTCGCCGTCACGTTGGCCCCCTCCAGGCTCACCAGCAGACCCACCCCCTCGACATCCTGGATCACGGTGCCGTCAAGGGTGCCCGAGGCCCCCAGTGCCAGCTCCACCGCACCGAAGCGGCTGTCGCCAGAGGCGCCGACCTCGCTGAACAGCCCCCCATGAAGGTCGAGTTCTCCATAGGCCACGGACACCGCCGGCCCGGGCACTCCGTGGATCTCGGGGTCCCGCAGCACCATGGTCCCAGCGTCGGAGAACACGCCCAGTGCCCCGGTCCCGAAGCCCTCGTCCAACGGCCCTGCGGTCAGGTCCTCCACCACCAGGCCGGCCACCTCGAAGTGGTCACCGCTGTTGAAGATCCCCATGCCCCCGACTCCCCGCACGGTCAGGTCGCTCCCCGAGACCTGCATGCGCGTGGTGTAGATCCCCACCTCCAGCGCATCGTCTTCTTCCGGGTCCTGCCAGACCCGATCGATGGTGACCCCCTCGAGCGCGACGCGCCCGTCGCCGAGCCGCAGGCCATAGCCCAGGGTGTCGACGACCACGGTGTCTTCGAGTCGCGCATCCAGGAAGGTGCCGAACAGGCCGGATCCTCCCCGGCCGGCTGCGACGGTGGGCGCACCGAGCTCGCTCCCGGTGATGAGCACGGTGGCGGGCTCGTCCGTGCTGGTGCCTGCGACCTCGATCACGTTGCCCTCGTTGCCCGTGAGGCGGCTGTCATGCACCTCCAGGTGAGCCCTGTCGGCCACCAGGACCCCCCCGGCGACACCCACGGTCCTGTTGTAGGTGTTCCCGTGGACATCGCAGTCCTCGAGGATGAGCCGACCTCGGTTGTAGACGAACAGTCCCATGCCCGGGTTGTCTCGGACGCTGCACGAGGTCAGTCGTGCCTCGCCTCCGCTGACGGCAAAGCCGTAGAAGCCCTCGTCCTCGCTGAAGACGAGGTTGTCGTGGAACGAGAGCTCATGGATCCAGACGACGTCGCTGGGCTCGACCACCATCGGCACGTTCTGGTTGCCGTACACGGCCAGGTCCTCGATGGTCCAGGTCCCGCCGGTGATGACCGCTCCGTAGTAGGTCCCGCCAGTCAGGGAGACGCCGCGCAGCACGCGATGCTCCATCCGGCTGGCCGAAGCCAGCAACGGGCCGCTCCGCTCGATCCCCGCGGCGTCGATGGTGACCAGGTCCGAGCACCGCCCGAGCACGTCCACGCCAGCGTGGCTGAGAGACCAGTCGAGGGCCTCCGAGTAGGTGCCGGCACCGACGATGACAGCGTCGGCGTGGCGGTCGTCCGCGAGGTCGAGCCCGGCCTGGAGGCCGGCGAGGGGCGCCTCGGCCGAGCCATCTCCCCCCGGGGCCGCGGCCGCGAGGACATACACGGCCTCACCTTCGACGGACAGGTCACCCCAGGGTCCCAGTCCGCACCGGGCCGGCACGCACTCCCGCCCGTCCAGCAGCTCCCCATCGGTGCACGCCGGCAGCGGCTCCGTGGGCTCTGACTCCTCGCCGGAGCACCCCGTGAGACCCACCCACAGCAACAACGGCGACACCCGAGCTACTCCAGACCGGGCAGCGAGAGGTTCTCGTCGTACACCACGAGCGGGTCCGTTCCGGTCGCCTCGACGTCGACGCAGCTGTCGCTCCCGGAGACCACCGCGCTGTCCTGGCACAGCACCGCGCTGCCTTCGAGTTCGTAGCCCGCGGACCCGATGGCGTTGTCGTCGATGGTGGCTGTGACGCCCGACAGCAGCAGGGCCGCCCTCGCCGAGCCGTCGATGCTGACGCTGTCGATGGTGGCGGAGAAGAACGCCGGGCCCGCGGTCTCGTCTCCCCGGGTGACGACCACACCGTCGCCTGTGGACGTGCCGTCTCCCGCGACGGTCCCGGCGGCGGTGTCCGAGATGGACAGCCCCTGGAGGGAGACGTTCAGCGACTTGAGCGCGAACACCGCCGCGTCGGCGTTGTCGTCCAGGAC
>CAYFPX010000036.1:22623-24349 GCA_964344945.1 uncultured Enterobacterales bacterium | reverse complement strand
GCATCGAGCGTGGCGGTGACCTGGTCCTGGAGCTGGACCCCCCGCCCGCCCAGGCCATCGCTCAGGGGCAGGGTGCCGCTGACCTCCACGGCGTCCAGGGCCACGACGGCACCGTCGTCCGCGATCACGCCCGCCAGGGTGCAGCCCGTGACACTGCCACCGGTCATGACCAGCTGGCCTCGCGTGACCGAGATGCCGTAGCCCGGCCCCTCAGCCACGGCGCCCGAGAGCGGCTGCACGTCCCGAACATGGACCCGCTCCAGCGAGACCAGGGTGTGGGCACCATCGATCGCGAGTCCCGCTTCGAGGCCGTCTCGGAGGATGGCGTCCACCACACCCAGAGTGGTGCCGTCGACGGCCTCGATGGTGTGGGTACCCCCCGCCAGGGTGACGCCCTCCACCGTGAGGTCGCTCACGCCAACGAGCTGGAGCACCGGCGCCGTGGTGTCGGCGGCCTGGAGCACCGTCTCGTCCGCACTGCACCCGACAAGGGCCAGCCCATCGTCGCCGTTGGTCGGTCTGAGGAGCGCTCGCACCGCATGGGTCCCGGGCCCCAAGAAGATGGCACGGCGCCCACCATCGGCCTGGCTCGCGTCCAGGGCCGCGTCGAAGGTCGCCAGGGGCTCGACGGCGGTTCCCGCGGCGGCGTCGTCGCCACCGACCGCCACGTGGACCGCGGCGTCGGGATCCGCCAGCGGGCCGTAGCTGCCATCCGCGCACGGACCCGGCGAGGGTGTGCCCGAGTCCGTGCTTCCCGTGTGGGAAGCCCCCGAGTCCGACGTGCCCGTGTCTTGCGTCGAAGTGTCTTCCCCGCACCCGACGAGGACGGTGAGCAGCAGGACGATATCAGGGCCGAGCATGGGCCTCCTCCAGGCGACGGGCAGAGTCCGCATCACCGAGCGCAAGGTACTGATCCGTGGCGAGGGCGGCGGCGCGAGACGCCCTCTGGAGATGGCCGGCGCTCCGGGCGGCTCCGGCGGCCTCCTCGAGGTGCCTTGGGATGTCGGGCTCCGCGAACCCGGTGTCGGCCAGCAGGCCCTCAGCCGCTTCGAGGCGAGCGTCCCAGATCTCCCACTCCCCGAGGACCGCGAGCGGTGCGAGCAGCACGGCCTGGAACCACGCAGCGAGGCTGAGCCGTCCGCGGAGCTCCGCCAGGGCCAGGCCGGCCTCCAGGTACCCCCGCGCCTCGGCGTGGCCCCCTCGACCATGGGCCAGGAGCCCCAGGTTCGCCAGGGGGAAGATCCGGGTCTGCGACCCCGTCCGGTTGAGCATCTCGTAGGCCGAGTGCAGGGCCCGCTCCGCCTCGGCGTGACGGCCGAGTGCCCGCAGTGCATCCCCGTGGTTGTTCAAGGCGCTGGCTTGACCGGCGAGGTCCTGCAATTCGCCGAACAAGGCACCGGCGCGCTCGGCGTGCGGCAGGGCCTCCTCGGGACGGCCCAGAGCCACCAGGGTACCGGCCAGCTCCACCGCACAGTCCGCCAGACCCCGGGTCTGTCCTACGCGCTCGAAGCCCGCCAGCGCATCCTGCAGGAGGCGCAGAGACCCCTCGATGTCGCCCTGCAGTCGTGAGACGGTGCCCAGGTGCTCGACAGACGCAGCCTCTTCGGCAGGATCACCGTGGCGCTGGGCCAGGTTCTGCGCTCGGAGGAACATCGCTTCGGCGAGGTCCAGGTCTCCCCGCTTCTCTGCCGCCATGCCCCGGTACCGAAGGGCGCCCATCTCCACC